>NZ_QFWH01000002.1:300000-479907 GCF_003149375.1 Vampirovibrio chlorellavorus | reverse complement strand
TCACTCAACTTGCATCAAGTAACTTCGAAATCTTCAGGATTATTCCTGTTTCTCTGGCTCTCGTTGTTTAGATTTGAACGGAGTCTTTGTATGTTCCAATATTCAGTTTTCAAAGTACGAGGGGAGGTTGTGAGCCACTCATCTTGGAGTCAATCTCTTTTGAGAGGGGCTCGCTTGTTGAGTGGAGTTACATCCTATTTCGGTCGGTTTTGCTTGTCAACCATTTTGTTAACCAGTGAACCGGGCCGATTTACGTTTCTTTATCTTTACCGACGACTCAATGAATCTTTTAAACCAGATATCAGTGATGAGAGAGGGGAGAGAGTGGGAAACGTGCGCCTCAACTGCGCTTCGATGAATTAATAGTATCCCAGAGTTTTTGGATTGCAAGCCCCTTTTTTCAAGTTTTTCAATTTCCTGAAAAGCCTTTTTGGTTAAAGAATTCCAGAATTGTGATCGAAGAATTCAACCGATTCTAGAGAGTTTTCAGGTTTTAACGTGCCTTCTTCATTGGATTCATCAGTTTTCAAGGTGGATAAAAATCAAAGATTTATTTTTTGATCATTTGACACTTAAAAAAATTTCTTTCAAAACATTTTGCCGATTTAAAAAATATATAGATCCTTCACCCTGTTTTGAACGCCAAAAAAAAGTCCCGCCAGTCAAAAGCGGGACTTCTTGATAGATTTTTCTAATGTCAAAAGCGAAACGCCTACTCAGTCGTGGCTTCCGACTGACCCTGCAGAGCAGCGCCCAATGTGTGCCAAGCCAAAGTGGCGCACTTCACCCGCACGGGATACTCCCGAACGCCCGACAAAATAGTCAGTCGACCCAAATGATGCGGCGCCGATTCATCCAGCTCGCCCCGTAACAACTGCTGGAACTCTTCCCGCATTTGCAGGGCTTCCGCTCGGGTTTTACCCTTGACGGCGTTGGTCATCAGCGAAGCGCTGGCCTTGGCAATGGCGCACCCATCACCCTGAAAACCGATGTCCTCGATTTTCCCCTCTGAATCGAGCTGGGTGTAGACGGCAAACTGATCGCCGCACAAGGGATTTTTGCCCAGCGCGTAGGCATTGGCGGAATCCAAAACCCTGAAATTGCGGGGCTTTTTGTTATGCTCCAGAATGATTTGCTGATAAAGCTCGTTGTAGTCAGACATGGGAAATGGGCTTTCTAACTAGTTAAACAGTTTGACCACCACTTTGACGGCTTGCACCAGCGCGTCAATGTCGTCACGGGTGTTGTAGAAGGAAAACGAGGCCCGAGCAGTAGCCGGAAGGCCGAAACGCTGCATAATGGGCTGGGCGCAGTGGTGACCCGCCCGCAGGGCAATCCCTTCCCGGTCCAGAATGGTGCCGATATCGTGCGGATGAGCCCCTTGCAACACAAAGGACAAGATGCCCGCCTTTTCTGGCGCGGTGCCAATCAGGCGCACCTCGGGGATTTCCAGCATGCGGGCCGTGGCGTAAGTCAATAACTCATTCTCGTAAGCCCCAATGCGATCCAGACCGATAGCGGTGACGTAATCTACCGCCGTGCCCAAGGCAATCACTTCGGCAATGGCGGGAGTGCCCGCCTCAAACTTGGCCGGGGGCTTGGCGAAGGTGGTTTTCTCGAATGAGACAGAATAGATCATGTCCCCGCCAAACTGATAGGGGGGCATAGCCTCCAGATGCTTCATTTTTCCGTACAGCACGCCCACACCGGTGGGGCCATAGAGCTTGTGGCCGGAAAAGGCAAAAAAGTCGCAATCCAGGGCTTGCAGGTCCACGGCCATGTGCGGGGCGGACTGGGCCCCATCCACCAGCACGGGAATATTCAGAGCATGGGCTTTTTCAATGATGGCTTTGATGGGGTTAACCGTACCCAGGGCGTTAGAAACGTGCCCGATGGCCACAAACTTGACCTTATCCGTCAGCAACCGGTCAAATTCCGCCATATCCAGCTCACCGGCATCGGTAATGGGCGCCACTTGCAGGGTGGCTCCTTTTTCCAGGCACAATTGCTGCCACGGCACCAGGTTGGCGTGATGCTCCATGGCGGAAATCAAAATCTCGTCGCCCGCCTGAATGAAGGTTCGGCCATAGGTAGCCGCCACCAGGTTGATGGCCTCCGTGGTGCCCCGGGTGAAAATGATTTCGGACGGGGAGGCCGCGTTCAGCATTTGGGCCACTTTAACGCGGGTGGCGTCAAAGTCCCGAGTGGATTGCTCGCTGAGTTTGTAGACCCCCCGGCGCACCGTGCCGTTTTCGTGGGCGTAGTAGTTGGTAATGCGATCGATGACCACCTGCGGTTTTTGGGTGGTGGCGGCATTGTCCAGATAGACCAGCGGCTTGCCGTGGACCTGCTGACGCAACACCGGGAAGTCTTCCCGCAGGCGCAACGCTTCGGCTTCCGTTAACGGGCTGATCACGGGCGGGACTGGGGAACTGCTGATCTCATCCAAGACGGGTTGTGCCATTTCCTACACTCCTAGCTGTCGTTGAAGTCCCGCATCCGAGCGGTGCAGGTTCTCCAGAACACGTTGGTCCAGATAACGCCGCAAAGCCGGATGGCTGAGTCGTTGAATAATTTCCTCGGCAAAGCCGTAGGTCAGGAGCGCCGTGGCCAAGTCCCGCCCCAAGCCTCGGCTGGCCAGATAGAACAACTGATTTTCATCCAGTTGCCCCACGGTGGCTCCGTGGGCGCATTTGACGTCGTCTGCGTTAATTTTGAGTTGCGGGCGGGTCCATACCTTGGCATCCTCAGACAGTAGCAGGGTTTTGTTCAACTGCTGAGAATCGGTGCCATTGGCCCCTTCGGCCACAAAGACCAGCCCGTTGAACTCGGACTGCCCGGCGTCATCCAGAATGCCCTTGTAGTACTGCTCGCTTCGGCAATCGGGCACCCAATGCTCGGTAGACGTTTGGTGGAAGACGGCGGTTTGTCCTTCCAGCACATCCAGCCCGTTCAGTTGTACGGTGGCCTGAGTGCCTTGCAACAGGGTGCTGACACTGTGTCGGGCCGTATGTCCGCCCAGCGTCACCGTGGAAAGCTTGAGTTCCGCATTCTGGGCCAAAGTGCTGCGGGTGGCGGTTAAATGCCAGCCTTGGGAAGCCTCATTCAGCATCAGGCAGCACTCCGCCTGGGCCCCTTCCGCCAGATAAAATTCCTGCACGGAATTATTGAGATAAAGGGTTTCGCCCGATCCCACATGCGCTACGGCCAATTGTACACGGGCATGCGGGGCCAGGTTGATCACGTTGCGGGTGTAGGCGGCCCGAGGGTCGGCGCTGGCAGTGGTCACGGAGACAATGTGAATCAGTGAAGCCAGTTGCGCGTTTTCCGGTACGTCAATAAAAACACCGTCCTCAAACAAGGCGGTGTTCAACACCACCAAAGCATCCGGCTCATGATCCAGTCCTTTGGCCAGACTGGCCTGCACCCGTTCCGGTACAGTCCGCAAGGCGGCTTTCAAGCTGCCCACCCAAACGCCTTCCGGCAGGGCTGGCAACACGGACAGGCTTTCCACAAACCGGCCATTCACCAAAACCAGACGAATGGTATCGGAGCCCAGCAAATGCGGCTGCAACTGGGCTTCAGTGACCGTCAAGTCAGTGGTATGCGGCTGAAAAGACTGATTGATCACAGGCCGCAGGTTGATAAACTTCCAGGCCTCCAGACGGCGGCTGGGCAGGCCCAACTGTTCAAAACGGGTCAGGGCTCGAAAACGCAGGGCTTGCAGCCAATCGGCGGTCTCCGGCAAAATGGCCTGCAGCCGATGACGGAAACTTTGCTCATAAAGCGTTTGGGGGGATTGGGGTTGCACAGAAGCCACCATCGCCATTACGCCTCTTGTCCGGCCAGCAGACCGGCTTTTTCCAGCAGCCAGTCGTAGCCTTTGTCTTCCAGTTCCAGGGCCAGTTCCTTGCCACCGGATTTGATGATGCGCCCTTCGGCCAACACGTGGACATAATCGGGCACGATGTAGTTCAGCAGGCGCTGGTAGTGGGTAACCAGAATCATGCCATTGTCGGCGGTGCGTAACTGGTTGACCCCATTGGCCACAATGCGCAGGGCGTCAATATCCAGACCGGAGTCGGTCTCATCCAGCACGGCCAGGGTGGGTTCCAGTACGGCCATTTGCAGAATCTCGTTGCGTTTTTTCTCCCCACCGGAAAAGCCTTCGTTCACCGAGCGATTGTTCAGCAATTCCGGGTCCATTTCCACCACTTTGGCTTTTTCGGCCAGCAGGTCTTCAAACTCCAGGGGATCCAGCTCGTCTTTGCCCTGATGCACCATTTTGGCGTTGTAAGCCATCCGCAGAAATCCGGCATTGTTCACGCCCGGCACTTCCACCGGGTACTGAAAGGCCAGAAACACGCCATCCCGGGCCCGTTCTTCCGCTTCCAGCTCCAGCAGGTTCTTGCCCTTGTACAACACTTCGCCCTCGGTCACTTCAAAAGCCGGGTGGCCCACCAAGACCTTGGACAAGGTACTTTTACCGGAGCCATTGGGCCCCATAATGGCGTGCACTTCGCCGGGCTTGACGGTCAGGTTGATGCCGTTGAGGATGGCCACGCCGTTGACGCTGGCGTGGAGGTTTTTCACTTCAAGAATGGGCGTGGTCACGATGGGGATTTCTCCGTTATTTAAAATCAATTGAGACTGGTTCTTATTGAGAAAGAATTTTCAGAAAGTTAGCCGACACTGTTCTCCAGCTTCAGGCCCAGCAAGCGGGTGGCTTCCACGGCGAACTCTCCGGGCAGCTCCCGGAACACGTCCTTGCAGAAGCCGTTGATGATAGCCGACACGGCGTCTTCCGTGCCAATGCCCCGCTGGTGAAAGTAGAACAACTGATCTTCGCTGATTTTTGAGGTAGAAGCCTCATGCTCCACCTGTGCCGTGGGATTGGCCACATCCACATAGGGGAAGGTGTTGGCCTGACAAGCGCCGCCTATCAGCATGGAATCGCACTGGGTATAATTGCGGGCCCCTTCCGCCGATTTTTTGATGGACACCAGCCCCCGGTAGGAGTTGCTGGATTTTCCGGCGGAAATGCCCTTGGAAATAATGGTGCTTTTGGTGTTTTTGCCGATGTGAATCATCTTGGTGCCGGTATCGGCTTGTTGCAGGTGGTTGGTCAGGGCCACGGAGTAGAACTCTCCCACGGAATTGTCCCCTTCCAGAATGCAACTGGGGTACTTCCAGGTAATGGCCGAGCCGGTTTCCACCTGAGTCCAGGAGATTTTGGCGTTTTCCCCGGCACAGCGGCCCCGCTTGGTCACAAAGTTGTAGATGCCGCCCTTGCCGGTCTTGGGATCGCCGGAGAACCAGTTTTGCACCGTGGAGTATTTAATATCGGCGTTTTTGGCGGCGTGCAATTCCACCACGGCGGCGTGCAACTGGTTGGTATCGAACTTGGGGGCCGTACAGCCTTCCAGATAGCTGACCTGACTGCCCTCATCGGCAATGATCAGGGTACGCTCAAACTGGCCGGAGCCTTCCGTGTTGATGCGGAAGTAGGTGGACAGTTCCATGGGGCACTTCACGCCTTTGGGAATGTAGACAAACGAACCATCCGTAAACACCGCCGAGTTCAGGGCGGCAAAGTAGTTATCCGTCACCGGTACCACGCTGCCCATGTACTGCTTCACCAAGTCCGGGTAATCATGCAAGGCTTCGGAGATGGAGCAGAACACCACCCCGTGCTTCAGCAAGTCTTTCTTGAAGGTGGTGGCCACGGACACACTGTCAAAAACAGCATCCACAGCCACGTTAGCCAAGCGTTTCTGCTCCGATAAAGGGAGTCCCAGCTTATCGAAGGTCCGCAACAGCTCAGGATCAACTTCATCCAGACTTTGAAGTTTGGGCTTGGCCTGCTTGGGCGCTGAGTAATAGATAATGTCCTGATAATCGATGGGCGGATAGTTGAGATGCGCCCACTCCGGGGGCTCCATTTTCAGCCACTGGCGAAAGGCATTGAGCCTGAAATCCAGCATCCACTCCGGCTCCCCTTTTTTCTGGGAGATCAGGCGCACGGTGTCCTCGGTTAAGCCCTTGGGAATGGTATCGGACTCAATCTCGGTCTTGAAACCGTATTTATATTCCTGATTGGTGAGGGATTCGAGGCTTTTCATGCCGGGTGACTCCATTCGGGGCTCAATACTGTAAAGTCCGGTTGAGTTTCGGGATTGCGGTAATGGGATTGCGGTAAAAAGAATGCTAGAAAAAACGCTAATTATGCACTTCCAGAAACGAACACTGCTCGGCGCAATGCTCATGGGGCGCGGTGTCGTGACAGGGGCTGCACACCTTATCCAGCAGATTCAGGCGATGCTCGATGTCCTGATTGAGGGTGTTCAGCTGTGTAATTTTGTCATGAATGAACTGCTTTTGCTGACTGAGGGATTCCCGGGTGTGGGCGATTTGCTCCTGCTTGGAATAGCTGCGGCTTATGGAGTAGGGACCCAATACTTTCAGAATCTCATCCAGTGAGAAATTCAGGCCCTGCAAGGCTAAAATGGCATTAATGCGCTTCAGGGAATGCTGGTTGTACAGGCGATACTTCCCGCTGGAGCGCTTGACCGGGCCAATGAGATCCATTTCCTCGTAATACCGCAAGGTGCGCACCGTCACGTTGCACAACTTGGCCAGGGCCCCAATGGTCAGGAAGGAGTCGCTACCGGCAGCCGTTTCCGTCACCGCATCCGGAGAAAGCGTTTGCATGGAGTTACTTTGCGTAGACTCATTTCGTATCGGCTTATTTTGAATCGACTCATTGCTGGGCGACTGCTGGGACATGATGGGCTTACCTCTGGCGAAAAGCCGCCGGATCGGGATTAACAAGAAAAAACGAATCGGGTATCAATCGGGGTGGTGTGATCAGTTGAAAATGGCGTTGAATTTCAGGAGATTCGCTGTCGACTCTCTGGTATCAGAGTAAACCAGATTAACGTTTACGTCAAGGTTAAAGATTAAGGTAAAACGAAGAGGCCAGACAAAACCGAGACGTTCACGTGAGAGTGTGAGTAGTATTCTGGCAAGAGGAAAAGAGCAAGTCAACAGGGGAGGCATTTGCCCAGAACTGGGGGGCAGCTCCTTTATATAGCCGATTCTGATTGGAAGCAGGCATGAAATAATTGAGGGAAGGGTACAAGGTGGGAAAGGCCCTGTTCTCGTTGAGTGGAATGTGTGCAGATTATGACCCAGCAGGAAAAACTGATTCTCTTTTATGTGGGGCTATTTTGCCTAGCGGTGGTTATCATCAGCTTTGCCTGGCGTTCCGACTCCTATTACAGCAACGCTTACACCCCTGTTGTGGAAAAATCCAATCGAAACAAGGCCATTGAGGCCCAAAACCGCAAAATGGACGGACAATCCGGCAGCGACTCCAACCAACCCAACGCAGCGGGCTTTCGAGAAAAAGACATCGATAAAAATCGGGGCGAGCGCTTCTCTACCTATTAATTAATGTTAGGCCACTGGTGTCAGAGCAGCAGGCCGTTATCAATCAGACGCACCTGATTGACATAGGCGGCCATCAGCACCCGCACCCCCGGCTGTAACCGGGCAACCGGCTGAAAGGTGACTGCATCCACCGCCGCCAGATATTGCACCCGCACCGATACCGGGCCAGATTGCCAAGGGGCCAGCACGGCGGCCTGAAGCCGCTCCAAGGTCTCCTCAGCCGGTAAACTCCCCCCTGCATTTGTCAGCGCTTGCTGAACCCCGGACAGAATTTGGGACAGGCACAAGGCGGCCTCTTGCTCCTGTGGAGTTTTAAGGTACTGATTGCGGGAACTGAGGGCCAACCCGCGTTCGTCTCGCAAGGTGGGATGGGGCACTATGCGCACCGGCAGGTTGAGATCGCGCACCATTTTTTGAATAATGGCCAACTGCTGGGCGTCCTTCTCCCCAAACACGGCCACATCTGGCTGGGTGATGGAGAAGAGCTTTAATACCACGGTGGCCACCCCCTCAAAATGCCCGGGGCGGAAAGCGCCACAAAAGTTCTCCGTCATGGAGACGGGCGGTACCACTCGGGTCAAGCTGTCCGGCCCCTCGGGATACATTTCCGGAGGACTGGGGTAAAACACGGCATCGACTCCGAGTTGCTCGCAAATGGCCAAATCCTGCGCCTTGGGCCGAGGATAGGCTGCCAAATCCTCCTGCGGGCCAAACTGTAGCGGATTCACAAAAATACTGACCACCACCACGTCGGCCACCGACCGGGCGTGGCGGATCAGGGCTTGATGTCCCTCGTGCAAAGCCCCCATGGTGGGCACCAAAGCCAGGGTCTTGCCCTGCCAGGCCGATCGTTGAGTTTGATACTCCGCCACTGTGGTGAAAAGAAACATAATGGACGGTCTCTTTCTATATATATGGGCTCTTAATTACGCAAAATTCAGATTGGCTCCCTTATTGTCCCACAAGGGTTGGGCTCCCCAAAGCGGCATGGCACAGGGTAACGCCAAGGTCTCAAGAACGTAATCGCTCACTGAGGCGTTGATGCGCAATTTGTCTTGCACCCGCAGGAATAGGGGCATCGGGCCTTTTCATACAAAACCCAACCCACCAAACCCAAACGGCTCTGCGTAAACCGCTCAGTGGATTCCCACCTGCGTGGGAATGACAGGCTAAATCGCAAGGGATAGGGCTGAAGCGGGAATGACAGGCTGAAGCTAAAGCGATAGGGCTGAAGTGGGAATGGACAGGCTGAAGCGAAAGCAATAGGGCTGAAGTGGGACTGACAGGCTGAAGCGGGCGGAATAGAGCAGAGGCGGGAATAACCCGCCAAAATAAGCCTGACGCTGGGAATCGTCCTGCAGAGGGTGGGCCCGCCTCCACCATCAACCCCCACAGCAAACAGACCCACTTGCCGGGCAAGCAGGTCTGATTGCTTATTGATGCATGAATTATGAATTAACCCTGTTGACGGTCGTCCGGCTTGCTATCATCCGGCTTCATTGGCACCTGGCCCGCATCGGGGGCGGACGGTTCAGCGGCTTTGCCACCACCCGCCAAACGCTTCAAAAGCTCCCCGCCCAAACGCACGTTGGCCCCCAGAATGTTGGCGTGCGCCTTGAAGGTATCCTGATGGGCTTTCACAAAGGTTTTTCGGTACTGCTTGCCAAAATCGCCCACCGAGGCATCGCCCGAAGCCACTTTCACAGCCGAACCGCCTACCTCTTTCACAGAATCAAAAATCACGGACTGGAGTTCCAGAAAGCTCTTGAGGTAGGTGTCCACCACTTTTTTCAGGCCTTCATCCGGCACGGTTTCAACCAATTCATCGCTCAGCGCTTTCAGGTTGGCCTTGTAGCCTTCCAAATCCTCCGGGTTAAAGGACTCCACCGTCTTTAAGAGCTTTTGCTCAATGGCCTTGCGGTTTTCCTGCGGCACGTAGGCATCCACCACCTCACCGGCCTTGGCGGCCGCTTCCTGTGCTTTTTGTTTCACATCATCCGGGATTTTGGAAGTCAGGCCCGCCAGCCGGGCTTTGAAATCGCTGGCCAAAGACCGAGGGGCTTTCGGCGCTTTATCCTCAGGCTTTTTGCGGGCCGCCATCGGTTGCAAGGGGGTGCGCGACGGACGCACACTGCCCGCAGTTGGCCGAACCCCATTATTCTGCGCGACGGGCGAAGTCAGAGTAAAAACCATGGTCATCATCTCCTGTAAAAATACGATTCCGGTGAATTTCACAAGAAATTACTTGTTTAATTTATAAATTTCATCAGCAGCCAGAAACGCTGTTTCAGACAGCACGATTCCCCCACTGATTAGTGACCCTCAACAATTTAATTTCTATGAAACCGAACTGAAATTAACATATAAATTATTGAACCGCAACATTCGGCAGGCAGGCTTTTTTACTTGTTTTTATTGGTTATATTCAGGTTTGGCCTAAAAAACAGGACTTTGGATCTTTAAAAACCAGAACTCAAGGGGTTAAAGCGGCTGTCAGCTGGGACAACTCCGCCATCAACTCAGCAGGAAAGGAAAAGGCTTCCACCGTGTTATCCGGGAAATTATCGTTTTGAATATCGGCGGCATAGTCGGTCACCGCCTGATGAATCAAGGCCTTGGAATCCATATACCGGCGCACAAAGCGGGGGCTTAACTCGCTGTAACGGCCCAGTAAGTCATCAATGACCAAAATCTGGCCATCGCAGCCGTTACCCGCCCCAATGCCAATGGTGGGAATTTCCAACTGCCGGGTGATTAAGTCGGCCACCTCCACCGGCACCATTTCCAGCACCAGGGCAAAAGCGCCCGCTGCCTGCAACCGCAAGGCATCGCTCAGCAATTTCCGCACGTCATCCAGAGTTTTAGCCTGCACCTTGAAGCCGCCCAGCGTATTCAGCATTTGCGGGGTAAAGCCCAAGTGCCCCACCACCGGGATACCAATTTCCACCAGATGGCGCACCACTTCAGTGACCTTGTCCGAGGCACCTTCCAGCTTGACGGCCTGAGCGCCGCCCTCCTGAATGAAGCGTCCGGCGTTTTTAGTGGCTTCCATCCAGCCGGTCTGATAGCTCATAAAAGGCATATCGGCCACCACAAAGGCATGCCGAGCCCCACGGCTGACTGCCTTAACGTGGTGCAGCATCTCATCCACGGTCACACTCAGGGTATTGGAATGCCCCAACACCGTCATGGCCAAAGAATCGCCCACCAACAACAAGTCCACTTCGGCCTCATCCAGAATGCGGGCCGTACTGTAGTCGTAGCAAGTCAGCGTGACCAGTTTTTGACCTTTTTCCTTCTTGCGGCGCAGGGACGCCACCGTCTGCACGGTGCGCTTGGTCAAACGGGCCTCATCAGAAGCGGGCTGGGTATGAACGGACACAAAAAATCCTCAAATTCCGGGTGAGCGTAAGAGGGGGTACAATTCAAATTCAATGCAGCCATTCTATTGCCTGCGTCCCCTCGTGGCAAGTCAGGCATGGCAAGCCAAGGCAACATGGGGAACAGTGGAACCTGTTAAGGCTTAACCGATTCCACTTCATCCGCCTCAAGCTCGGCGGGCTCTGCCAGCGGGGGGAGTTCCACTACCACGGGGGCCACCACCATGGCCTGCTGAATTTGCTTGAATTTGCCGGGATAATCCCGCTTGAACCACTGCACAATAGCCCGACCCAACTGGGCCGGGTTATGGCGCACCACCTGATGCTCGGCTTCATCCACCAGCAGTTTTTCAACCACCTGCACCCCCAGAGACTGGCAGCGCTCCCGATCCAGGGCCACCGGCTGATAGCCGTAGCTCTGGTACTTCTCCAGCAGGGCTTCGGGCAACCAGTTGTTCACCATCACCCCATTGACCACGTTGGGATAGGGGCAATGATCCAGAATGGCCTGCAAGTGGTCGCCCACCGTATAACCATCGGTTTCACCGGGCTGGGTCATAATATTGGCCACATACAACTTGGGGGCTTTGCTCTGGGAGAGTGTCTGGGCGATTTCCGAGATGAGCAGATTGGGCAAAACACTGGTGTACAGGCTGCCCGGCCCTAAAATAATCAACTCCGCCGATTGAATGGCCTCAATGACATCGGGAATGGTTTTGGGATTTTCCGGGATACAGCGCAGCCGGGCAATTTTGCCCTTGGCCTCCGGGATCAGGGACTCCCCAATCACTTCGCTACCATCTTCCATGGTGGCGGCCAGCTTGATGCTCTCCAGGGTGGAAGGCAGCACCCGCCCCGAAATATTCAGTACCTTAGAGGATTCCTTGATGGCCGAGAACATATCGCCGGTAATATGGCACATGGCGGTTAGAAACAGGTTGCCAAAACTGTGCCCCTCAAGCCCGGAGCCCGTTTTAAAGCGATACTGGAACAGTTCGGTAATGAGTTGTTCCTCATCGGCCAGGGCGGCAATACAGTTGCGAATGTCCCCGGGCGGGATGATACTATGCTCAATGCGCAGCCGACCCGAACTCCCGCCGTCATCGCCCACCGTGACAATGGCAGTGATATTGGACGTGTACTTCTTAACGCCTCGCAGCAGGGTAGACAGGCCCGTTCCGCCGCCAATGGCCACAATCCGCGGGCCATGAATCAGTTTATTCTGCCGAAACAGAGCTTCCAGCAAATCGGCGTCCCGCCCCTCATGCTGTAATGCCACCTTGAGGGTGCGATAAGCCTTGCGCAGCCCGAAGTAAAACAGAACAGCTCCACCACCCAGCAGGATTGGCCCGCTGATATGGGCGGGAAAAAGCTGGGCCAGCCATTTCAGGCTCTCGATAAACAGGGTCACCGGCTGCAAGTTCAGAAGCAAGGCCGTTCCCACCACGGTCATCACAAAGCCGGTGGAGGCAATGCCCACCCAGCGCTTGATAGAAAGACCCGGCATGAGCCACGTGGCCATTCGGGGGAATTTCATCATGCCCCGGCCACCTCACCGATGGAGCAGGCGGAAGCCTGAGCGGGCTTGAGTCCAGCGCCTTGAGATTCCACCAAGGCGGGTTTGCCCCACTTCAGCATTTCCCGGTGGTTGATGATGATATGAAAGGTAGGATAGCGCTCCTTCAGGTAAGTGGCCAGCGCTTCGCCCATGCAGACGGAGCGGTGCTTACCCCCGGTGCAGCCTACGCCAATGGTCAGGCGGGTTTTGCCCTGCGCCTGATACAGGGGCAACATATCGGCGACCAGATCAGCCCATTTGTCAAAAAAAGTGCGGGCATGCGCCAGATTGAAGATGAAGTCCCGCACCGGCTGGTCTTGGCCGGTCATCGGGCGCAAACGCTCATCGTAGAAGGGGTTGGTCATGAAACGCATATCAAAGACCAGCTCGGCGTCCTGCGGGGCCCCGTACTTGAAACCGAAAGTGTTGATGTAAACCGTAAAGGCCTCATTCTCAATGGGCAAACCCAAAATGCGGGCGATTTTATGACGCAGCTCTTCCGCCGTGGTGGTGCTGGTGTCGATGGAGTAATCTTTCAACTCCTTGACCGGGGCAAACAGCTTCTTTTCAGCGGCAATGGCCGCCTGTAAACCGGCCAGCTCGGGCGATTCAAACGCATGCCGCTTCTCAGACTGCAGGTAGCGTTGCACCAGAACCTCTTCGGGGGAGTCCAGGGCCAACACTTTCAGGGCGGGCCACTGGGCCTTCAGGGCCTGTAGCTCGGCAATCAGGGCGACTGCATCCGTATCCGGGGCCAGACGAATGGTGAAGGCCACCGGTGCCTGCTGTTGAGACAAGGGCAACACGGTTTGAGCGACCTGTCCCGGCGGCACATTGGCCAGAGCCATAAAGCCGTGATCGGCATAGATGTCCAGAGCGGTGGTCAATCCGGAGCCGTGGGTGCCTAAAATCAGGAAGGGAGGGTAGGGCTTGCCGTCAGTACTCATAACCAGCCAGACGCTCCTATGTCAGCCAAGGGCAAGGAAACCGGCTGAACCAGCATCTGCCCCAAACGTTCGGCCACATCCACGCATTGGGGGAGCGTGGGGCTAATGTGAATGGTCTTCATCTTGACGGGAATGGATTTTCCGTCTTCGGCAGTGAGAGAAGATTGCTGAATCAGTTGGCGGGCCTGATCAATGACCGCTTGAGGGGACAGGAACTCGTGCAATCGGTTCATGGAGAGCTTGCCTTCGCTGTCGTAGCGCTTGCCCAGATAAATTTCCGGGGCGGTTCGCAGGCCCACTTCCTTTTCAATCTGCTCCAGAATAGGACCGGCAGGCCCCATCAGCACCATCCAGGGGTTGATTTTGTGCAAAGCCCGGGCCACGGTCAAAGCCACTTCCGGATTGTTTAAAAACGCGGTGTATAAAGCCCCATGCGGGCGAACATGCTCAATATCCAGCCCTTCAGAGCGCAACAGCCCCTGAAAAGCACCCATCTGCAGAAAAATCCAGGCGGTCAAAGCCTCTTCTGTAATGGTCATGGGTTCATAGCCATTGCGGGCTGGGTCAGGGTACCCCACATGGGCGCCAATGGCGCAGTTAAAGCGCTTGGCCTGACGAATGGCCTCTAACAAGTCCAGGGGCTCGCCGTCATGAACGGCGCAGGGAATACTGACCGAGGTCACATGGTTCAATAACTCATAATTGGTTTTCTTGAAAAACGCCAAATCCCGGCTTTGGCCCAAGTCGGTATTCAGGTCGATAAACCGCTTTACCTTGTGGCTCAACAGGACTTTTTTGGCTAGATCGATAGTTTTGGGCATGGGTTAACCTATTCTCAATACTTCTATATTAGAGCAAGCCCACTGTTTTTGAAAGATTAATACAGCACCAGCCACAGCGCCAGACGGAACTGCCGCACCAGACACAGAAACACAAACGTGGAAAGACAGTCGTAAGGAGCCGTTTCCACCGTCAGACGCAAGGCCCAGCCGGTCAGTTCAGGCCAGGGCAGCTGACCAGACAGGGCCAGACCCACCAGATACAGCACCCCCACCCCGTGTACCAGCAGGACAGCCAGCAAGGACTGACTGATCAGCTTGAGAGAGCGACTGACCTGATCGTGTTTTTGAAAAACCTTGTGAAAATTTCGTCCCAGAATAGAGGCGGCGAACAAGGTGCCCAGCAAATAGCCAAAGCCCGGTTGGGTCACGTATTGCCAGCCTCCCCCATTGGCAAACAGGGGAAAGAAACTGAGACCCAGCGCCACAAACAGAAAGACGATGCCGGTGCCCATAAAAGGGCCCATCATGGCGGCCACCAACAGGGCCACCGGTACCTGAAAGGTGTAGCGCATCAGCTGCAACTGATCATAACTACTCACCGAGTGTCCGATATTCAGGGGGCTGGGCAGATTCACCGGAATAAAGCCCATCATGACCACTACCAGCAGGCACAATAAACTGATCAGCAACCCGTTCAGGCTTATCCGGGGCGGATAGGATACCCGGTGCAGCAGCGTTCTGCGTGGGGGAGACAAAAAGGAACCGTCGGCAGGCCACAGGGACTCCGCTTCCGGTTCCGGGAAGGCCTCCGAAGACGCTTCCCGGTTAACAATGGCAATGGGGCCGTCCTTTACGTCCTTGCCCATGGCCTTACACCCCGTATCCCTGAGGGAGGCCACTCAGGCGCTGCTGCAAGGCCGATTTCAGTTGCTGAAACCGGGCCCGGTAAGCGGCGGAGCAAATGTCAGAGGTGGTCATAATCAGGGCATCTTCCTGATTGTCCTGATAATAACGGGGCCGGACGCCCATCGAATTAAAACCGTACTTGTAATACAGATTCTGGGCGTTGTAATTGGAGGAACGCACCTCTAGCGTGGCCCAATGAATAGAGGAGGACATACTGCGCTCCAGAATATGCAGCAACAGCAGCTCTCCCAAAGCATTGCCCCGGAACTCCGGTCGCACGGCGATGGTGGTAATATGGGCCTCATCCAGAATCATCCAGAAGCCGCAGTAACCCAGTAGCTCGGGGCTCCCGGCCTGAACCAGCGAATAATAGCGGCCCACGTGGTTGTTCATTTCATTGTAAAAAGACTCTTCCGACCAGTGGTGCCGCCCAAAGGAGACCGATTCAATCTCCATGACCCCCGCCACGTCAGGCGCCCGCATGCGACGGATTTCCAGTTGAGACGACTGAAGCTGACCCTGCTTGGATTGGGATGGAGAAATCATTGCAACAACCTGCTATACGCTAACCTGCTAAACACGATTGTGTGAATAGTCTGTGGTGAATGGACTTGACCCGTAAACAGGTCTCCCTCAATCATAAACCGAAGCACTCCCTGCGGTTTACTTATTCTCTGGTATTTCATTGTAAATGAAAAGCGCCGCAAACCATAAACAGAAGACCCGGCCTCTATTCCGCTGAGGAAAATGGCCATGATCTTTGCTAAAATGCTGAAGTATCAGAATTTGCGGAACCCAGAACCATTTCCCCTAACGCCGAGCATCGGGAGCCACCCTCGCCGGAGGACCTGCCAAACATCCGGGTTTCACCCAGTGTGAATCATTCAGAGCCCACCCAGAAAACCGGGCTGGCCCACCAGACGGTGGCGGTTACCCTGTCCAGCGAACGGGAGGGGAATGTTTGCTTTCAGTTTAAAGCGCCCGGCTGGGACAATCTGGCCGCCTCGGCCAACCGCCTGCTGAAATTCGAGTTTCCGCCCATTCGGGAAATTAAAGTCTATGAGCGCCTGATTAAAACCAATGTACTGTCTACAGGGCTCTCCAAAAAAGCGCTGGAAACCCTTCCCCGGCATTATCTGGAAATTATCTACGCCCATTTGTGGCAAGCCTGGTTTGGTGATCAGACCCAGTTGGCCGATGAATGGCTCAGTCTCTTCTTATTGGCGGAAGATCTGGACGGCTTTTTGCTACCGGCACTGGTTCAGCAGGACATTGAGCAGATTGGATTGCGGGATACCGGGGCTACCCCCAGTTACTACTATCAGGGCGATCTCAACCGGGAGCAAATGGCCACGTTTCTGGCCCGTCACGGCTACCGCACGGATTTTCTGACGCAACAAGAAGGGCCAGACGCAGGCAGCGGTGGCTCTCTGGCCTTGCTGTATCTGGTGTGCCGCCGCTTGACTCACATCCTGCCGTGGACGGCCCTGTTGCAAAAACTGGAACCCGCGGAAGTGGAACGATATCCCCGGCTGGCCTACCTGAAAGCGATTTACGAGGCATTGGGCCAAAAGGGCTGGCTCACCCAGAGCATTTCACCCCAAACCGTTCTCAAGCACCTGAATGCGCTGTCCCTGTGGCTAAATCATAAGGACTTCACCGCCTTTGGCGCCGCCTGCCATCAGGCCCGACCGGTGAAAGCGCTGCTTATCGTGGAAGGGGAAACCGAAAAACTACTGCTGCCGGTGTTCGCCAAAGCCATGAATCTGGATTTCGACCGGCTGGGCATTCACCTGCTGCCCGCTGGCGGTAAAAATCACGTCTTGTCCATCTATCGACAACAGGCCAAAAGCCTGAACTGTCCCATTTTTACGGTGCTGGATCAGGATGCCGCCGACATCGCCGCGGAGCTGCGGGCCAACGCCCGCAAGGGAGACTACATTTTCAGCATTGAGGAAGGCGAGTTTGAGGATATTTACGATTTATCGCTGGTGGTCAAAACCATTAACACCCACTACCAACCCTACCCCGAGGTGACCATGCACAGCCTGCAAACCTTTGCCAGCGAGAACCAGATCAAGGGGCGGGTGCAAACCCTGCGGGCCCTGTGGCAAGCCCACAACCTGGGTTCTTTTGACAAGGTGCGCTTCGCCACCCAATACGCGGAAACCTTTCAGCAAATCGGGCAGGCCGCCCCGGTACCGCCGCCCAAAGCCATTCGTCGCCTGATTGAAACCATTTTGACGATTCGCTATTCCGCCAAGGCCCATCAGGCCTTCTGAACCAGTTGCCGGGACAATCGGGCGGCCCAAAATCTTCCTGTTTCGTCTGAATATAAACCTGAATCGAGTCGCCATTATGCACTGGGAACTGTTTAGCCCCCTCACCACAGAAGCGCCGGAATCCGCCACCGCCCTGACAGCCCTGCCAGAGGGGCTTTTTTACGGCTACAGCGTTTACACCACCTTCAAAATGCCCTTGTCGGAGCAGGTCATTGATTTACACCTGCAACGCCTGAAAAAAGACTGCAAAGCCCTGGGCCTGAGCTGGCGCTTTGCCGATCACCAGATTCTGGGGCAACTGAAAGCGCTGTTTCAACCGAGCAGGCCCGTGTTTCGCCTGACCGTGCTGGCCGATGTGGAAGGCTATGCCGCTTTCTATGATTCTCCCGGTCAAGCCTTGCCCACCCGGTTGATTGTCTCCGCCCGACAAGCCCCGACAGCCACAAACACAGGGTTGCGCCTGAAAACCGTGGCCCACCAGCGCCCCCTGCCCACGGTCAAGCACGGGGCCATGACCGAAACCATCCTGCACAAACGGCAAGCCCTGCAAGCGGGATTGGATGATATTTTGCTGATCAGCAACAGTCCGGATAATCCGCTGGTGCTGGAAACCAGTACGGCCAACGTGTTTGGCATCCGGGATGGCGTACTCCGAAGCTCTGATCCGGTTCGGGATGGTTGCTTGCCGGGCATTACCCGTCACCGTATTCTGGAAGCGGCAGAAGCCCTGCGGGTGCCTGTGGATCTGTCCCCCTTCAGTCTGGCGGAGCTGCTGGATTGTCAGGGTGTTTTTATCAGTAACGCCGTTTCCGGGATTCGCAAGGTGGAACACGTTGACGGACAGATCATTGCCTGGCAACCGTCAGCCCAGCGCCTGATGGACAGCCTGTCGCACACCGTCAATACCTGAGGTGACGCTGGTTAAATCAAGGTGAGGCTGCCTCAACTGTTATTAAAACTCTTTATCTTCCTGCAGAACCCGCACCGAAGCTGAAGTAACCCCCTCCACGTTATTCAGATTGCGGGACAGGGTATTCACATCAGCGTGCATGCCACGCAGATCAATGTTGTAGGTCAGGCTGACCGTTTGAGACTCCGGGTGCCGTTGCACTTTAACGGCCATTGTTTTGGCCGGAAACTTCTCTTCCAGCCATTGCTCAATGGGGGCCATGCTGTCCTCTTTGGCCGTCACCTGAATTTTAAGCAGAATGTACTTCTTCAGGTACTTCTTGAACATGGTGCGCTCCAGACCACCAATGATGAACAGCACCAGAAACGAGAACAGGGTGGCGATAATGGCCAGCTGGTAGGAGCCCACCCCCAGCAACATGCCGATACTGGCCATCATCCAAAGGCTGGCCGCCGTGGTTAAGCCCCGGATATTGGCCCCATGGCGTAGCACCGCACCACCGCCGATAAAACCAATGCCAGGCACGATTTGGGCGGCGATCCGGGCCGGATCGCGAACCATACGGTAGGTGGTATTCGGATCGGCGTTGGCGTAACTCAGTCCCACCGACATATCGGTAATGGAAACCAGGGTAAACACCGTGGCTCCCAGACAAACCAGAATATGGGTGCGCAAACCGGCGGATTGTTGGGTGTATTCCCGCTCCATACCCACCACGGAGCCCAGTAACAGGGCCAGAAAGAGCCTTAAAATGGATTCCTGCAAACTTAATTCCATATCAACACTTCAAACTCTCACCATTCTATGGCCCCTAGGGCCGTCAAACCAACCGTCACGCTCCGGGTCAAAGCCCCGAAAACTGCACAATTAAAGAAAATCCCGGACTCCGTCCATTGTATCAAGCCATTGGTTCACGGCAAAGACCCAGTTGTCAGAACCGCTTCCGACGCTGCCCCTGCAACTAGGCTGAATCCTCGCTGAGGGCGTTCTGATCGAAATAGCGATCCACCAGATTGGAAATACTGCGGGACAGAATGCGATTGTTCTGCACCATGTAGTCAAAGCCATTAAATTCCGCTGAGGGCCCAGACAGGGGCTGCTCCCGGGGTATGGAAGAAACCTGAACCGAAGTCTGCAACCAGGCGGGATTCGTGCGGGCCGTGGCAAGGGATTGCTCAGACTGGAGTACCTGCCAGGCAGAAGACGTGGGGGAGGGTGGCACCGGGGCGAAAACCACCTCGCCCTCAGTGGCGTAAGACTGGTATGGGGAGGGAATTTTCTCGGACAACTGGGCCGCCACATTGGCAAAACCAGCCTCCTGACGAGAGAACCAATCCTTGGTCGAATCAGCGACCCGCTTGACCCGCTTGCTCAGTTTGCGGGTTTCCGCCTTCAAGCGCTGTTGCCTCTCGGCCAGCGTTGTCATGCGATCCACTTCCTGAACAACGGCAGGCTCTTGCTTTTGGGAGTCTTGTTTTTGGGGCTCCGGCTTACCCACATGGCTTTGTCCATGGCGCTCCGGGGGTCTGCCCGGGGCGTTGGCAGGCTTTAAACCATGCCGCTTCCGTTTCCCGACAGCGGGCCCCTGCGGTTGAATCACATCCAGAAATGAGCCCTGCACCGGATCGGTGAAAATATCGTCCAATCCCCGGATTTCACTCTCTTCCGGCTGAAAGGGCCGGATGACCACGGCGGTGTTTTTAATTTCAGCGGCCATCCAGGGGTTTTGCTTACCCCGGTTCAGCCGAATGGGTCTTTGATCGGAAGACTGAGTCCATCGCTCACCCAGCGCCCCATGCACCTTGTAAACCGATAGCGGGCCCGGTGCCTGCAGAGCAACAGGACGCTCAGCCGCCTTGCCATTGACAGGCAGGCCATAAGTTCGTTTGGATGTCCGCTGCAGGAGGCCCAGATTTTGCCTCAGGCGGCTAAACCCTTCCCGCGCCAGAATGGTCACGGTTTGGCTCAACAGACGTAAGACCGTGGCAACCGGCCCACCCCAAAAATTCAGTTGGGTCTGCCCCAGGCTACGGATGAACGATGAAAGCCCGGAATCTTCGTCAGACCCGGTTGAGCCACGTTCATTCCCGAAGGGATCGTTCAACAATAAGGTCATTTACAGCTCCCGCTGAATTCGCCTAGGCAGCGTATGTCACTCACAAAAATGGATCTTGAAACTAAATGGGGCTTTATTTTAAAAAGTAAAACCGGATCAAAAAAATGCGTTGGAAATTCCAAAATGGCGACCCAACAGGGCGTTCCAATCAGGCAACCTATGTTGCACCCTCCTCTATTCTATATGTAGTTTTGTAATGGGGCCATCCCCCCAACACAGGATAAAAAGCAGAAAAACCCACACGCCTCAAGCCATTGGGCTAGTTCTGAACAATCGGCGCTCGCTGATAAACCCGTTGCCCCCGGATATACGTCTCTGAAATCCATTGTTGGTGCCCTTGGTACACCAACCGGGACAGAAGCGCCTCTGAAGTCCCGGGGGATTGAACCGACGGCTTGTCATGAGAAACCGGTGTGGCCGGAAAGTCCAGCACCACAAAATCAGCCTCTTTTCCGGGTTCGAAATTACCCAGACGGTGCCCCTGATGCAAAGCCTCCGCCCCGCCCAAGGTAGCCAAGTAAAACAGGGTGGCCAGCGGCACCAGGGTGTCGGCCTGCATGTACTGGGCGTCCTTCATGACCGTGAGCAGAGAAAGCGTTGGCCCGGCACCCACATCGGAACCCAGCCCCAAACGCAACTGTCGCCGCAAAACCTCCATCAGCCGGAACCGACCGCTTTTGAGGAAAAAGTTGGAGCTGGGACAATGCGCCAACGAGGCATCCAAGGCCTTGAGTCGAGTCAGTTCCCCATCACACAGGTGTATGCCGTGGGCCAGTACAGTGCGGGTTCCCAGCAAGCCGAAGCGCTCATAAACCTCGGTGTAATCGCTGGCCCAGGGGAACTGCGCTTTGACCGCCGCAATCTCGCCCAGTTGTTCCGACAAATGCGTGTGCAGATAAACTTCTGGATACTGGCGACGTAATTCCCCCAGGCCGCTCATCAATTCCTCGGAGCTGGTCAGGGCAAAGCGGGGCACCCAGGCGTATTGTATCCGCCCGTCATTGGCCCCGTGCCATTGCCGGCACAGGCTTTCCGTCTCCTGTAACAACTGGGCCGCCGGGCGCAGCAGAGAATCCGGGGCTTGCTTGTCCATCAGGGTCTGTCCCATGACCACCCGGTTCCCCAATCGGGCAGCCGTTTCAAAGGCAATCTGGCTGGCCCCGGGGTGAGACGTCAGGAATACGTTGGCCAGGGTGGTGCCATTGGCCAACAATTCGCTTAAAAACCACTCACTGATCGTCCGGGCGTAGTCCGCATCCGCAAAGCGGGCCTCCTCGGCAAAAATATGGGTGTCCAGCCATTCGAGCAAACTGGGGGCCTGACAACCGGCCACGGCCATCTGCGGCAAATGCACATGGGTATCCACAAACCCGGGGACAATCAGCTGGTTCGCCAAACAGCGAATCACCGCCACCCCGGCCAGCGCCTCTTGCCACTCAAGCCAAGGCCCACAGGCCGTAATCATCCCCTGAGCGTCGACCAGCAGAACCCCATCCGCCAGATAAACCAGCTCATCCTTTGCCAAGGCGTGCAAAATGGCCCCTCGATAGGCCCGGGAAACAAGCTGACTGGTATTGATAGGGGGTAATGTCACAAACAATGAGGCCTTTTAAACAATTGCTTACTCAGGATATCGGCAAGCAGAAGCACGACTTTGAACGATCGCAAAACTTTCGGGGTTATATCACAAAAGGATCAATTACTTCAACAACCACACCCGACTTTGACTGGTCGGCTCCGTGTACACCAGCTGTAAGCGGCTTTGATACTGGGCAAGGGCAGGCGTCAACAGACGCTGGCTCTCCACAAAAGCGGTGTCCTCAAACACGTACACCTGCGGAAACTGTCGCCCGTAACGCGTTTTTTTCTCTTCGATATAAGCAAACAACTGGGCGTGATTGGCCGTAAACGGGTAGGCCGTAGACTTGCGTCCGCTGTAAAAATAGGTAACGGGGGGTTTGCGGCTGATAATCAGGCTATCGGCAGGCGTGTGATCCCGAATCCACAGGAGCGTTTGGTAGTAAGCCCGGTTTCCGGTGCGCAGGGATGGCCCCTGATGGGCCACCTTCAACCGATACCCGGCGCTGACCCAGTGCAGGGTTTGTATTAAAGAGGCCGTCAGAGCCAGCACGGTCAAAACAGCCACCAGCACCGGTTGCCACTGTCGAAAGGCAGACCGCTTTTGGCTCAGCGCCGCCAAACCTTGCTTCAGCCCCCAGGCCAGACAAAGCAAAATAAGCGGGTACAAGGGCAGCAAGAATCGCTGGCTGATGTACGGGTAGACCAGCAGCACCCCCATGGAAAAGCCGAGATAAAGGGCCGCAAAGGGAAAGGCCCGATACAGCGCCACCAGCCCCACCCCAAACAGCACCCAGACCAGTAGCTTGAGCGGCAGCAAATGAGCCACATTGATTTTGGGGCTGTCCGGCCCGCCCAATCGAAGTTTGAGGGCCGGAATCAGTTGATCGAGAGTGACCTGAGTGTAAGCCTCCACCCGTTGCAGCACATTTTGGGCCAGAATCCGGGGGTTGGCCTGACTGCGGTTCTCATCCAGATGCACCGGCTTATCAATCAGGAAGTGCTTCACGTACTCCAGCTTGATGGGAGAGCGATCCAGCACCTCCTGCACCCCCTGCTGGTTCAGGGAGCTGATATCGCTGCGATGGGCGGAACGATAAAAATGTTCATAGCTCTGCCAGCCACCCACGGTGATCAGAAAGGCCACGACCGCCACCAGCAGGCACTGCCACTGCTTGCGCTGGGCCAAGACCATCAAAAAGGCCAGCACCAGAGCCAGACCAATCTGTCGAGTCAAGGCGCACAGAATGATCAGCATCACTGCCGCCCAGAACCAGCTAATAGCCTGCGCTTTCTGACGGATTGAGGCCTGTTGAAAGCGCCAAACAGCGTAAATTGCCCCCATGGAAAGCGCCCAGAATGGCGTATCCGACAAAATATCGCTGGTGTACTTGAAAACAATGGGGTTAACCCCCACCAACAGGGTCAAAATCAGAGCGATTCGGCTACCCAGCAGGCCCTTGCCCCATACAAAAAACAAAGGCAGACTGAGCAGAAACAACAGACTGATGTAGCCTTTGAAAACCGGCTGCATGGCTTGGGTGTCAAAATTCTGGAAGAGCAGCATCAGGGCGGCCAATTGCACGGCCAAAAAGGGTGGAAAGGTGAAGTAAGGCTGCGGGTTGGGTTCCGAGACCAGCAGGTAGTGCCCCTTGAGCAACGACTGGGCCAGAATGCAGAAAATGGCGCTGTCGTGGTTGACCACCGTGAGGTAAGGGTTCAGCATAAGCCCCAGTAACAGGACTACCAGAGCCAACACTCCCGCCAAGAGCCATTGTTCAGGGGAAAAACGTCGCAACAAAGCCTTCATCGTCCGCTTATCCAATCACCCTAGTCTGTAAAGCGAAACTTGATCAAAGCCTTCAGCGCCCACAGGCCATCCACCCAGGTGATCTTCTTGCCCTCATGGAAGTCCCGGCCCTGATAAGAGATGGGGGCTTCGGCAATCCGGCACTTCTTCTTCAGCACCTTGGCCGTAATCTCCGGTTCAAAGTCGAAGCGGTTGGAGCGGATTTTGATGTTCTTGATCACATCGGCCCGGAACACCTTGTAGCAGGTCTCCATGTCCGTAATGTGGGTCTGATACAACACATTGGTAACCAGCGTCAGCAGTTTGTTACCCAAATAGTGCAATCCGGCAAAGGACTCCCGGGAATCCCCGTTCGTGAGGCGACTGCCATAAACCACATCGGCCTCGTCCTCTACAATCATGCGCACCAGCGGCGGATAATCACTGGGGTTGTACTCCAGATCGGCGTCCTGAATGGCCACGATGTCCCCGGAGGCCACGTCAATGGCGGTTCGCAGGGCGGCCCCTTTGCCCATGTTCTGGGTGTGGTAAATAATGCGGTAATCCGGCTTGGTGGTCTCCAGTCCCCTTAAAATGTCCCGGGTACCGTCCTCTGAGCCATCATCCACGATGACCAGCTCCTTCTCCAGACCACAAAAATCCACGGATTCCACCCGCTCCAGCAAGGTTTCCAGAGAGTCCACCTCGTTATAGACTGGAATTAACAGACTGATTTTCTGACTCGCTTTGCTCATGAACCTTCTCAATATCCGAAAACACTGTGTGACGATTGTTTACAACGTGACCCAAAGACCAACAAGGCGTTGGACCACAGCCAAATGATGGCTGCCGAAAACATTGCCTATGAAATACAGGCCTCTCCAATACTGGCCTCTCCAATACAGGCTCGCCAAATCGCAAAAACGACAAGACAACTGTTCACTGGCCGCTGTACTGTACCACTCCTGGGACGAGAAGCATACCACAATGCCACTATAAAAAGCAGTTTCCAAAGCGGTCGCTGGCTCGCTTCAAAATTTGTTACATCCAAAATCAGGTCGCCAAGGCCATGCGTTGATAAAAAACCTTGCTGTGAGAGAATTTCAGAAGCGCCCGACCTTAGGCAATAAAAAGTTGAGCCCCGACTTAATATGGGCATCCTTTCAGTATCACGACCGGCAGCCAGAAAATTTTGCTTGAAAACTGAAGGTGACCCTGTAAAATTTACATCCTGTACCTTTTTCGTACCTGATCAATCACCGTCGTTACCACCCTAAACCAGAAAGGGACTCAACCAAATTGGACGTGAATGCTGATTCCACGGTCGTCAACCTGGGACGACACCTTTTGGCAGAGTTTTATGACTGCAACCCCAACATCCTGAATAACCTGCAACTTGTACAAGAGGCCATGTTGAGTGCCGCCACAGCCTGTGGTGCCACTGTGGTCGATTCCAAGTTCCATCACTTTAGCCCCTATGGCGTGAGTGGTGCGGTCATCATCTCCGAGTCGCACCTGGCCATCCATACCTGGCCAGAGTATGGCTACGCTGCCGTTGACCTGTTCACTTGCGGGACAGCCTGCGACCCACGGATGGCCTACGAGCATCTTCAGGAGAAGTTCAAGTCCGGCTCGGCCTACTGCTCTGAACTGAAGCGGGGCCTGATTAACCTGACGACCCAGAAAATGATTGAATCCCCTTTCCAGTTAGAGGCCCAAAGTTCCACCACCACTGCGGCGCCCCACGTTGTCGGTTCCCAACAATTAGCACAGCCTCAGGAGGTTTAAGAGAAATGACTATGGTACGTTCTGAATTCGGCCCTCACCTGATGCTGGATTGTCGTGGCTGCAACCTGGAAAAGATCAGCAACCTGGAGTTTGTCTTCAAATTCCTGAACGAGTTGCCGGATCGCATTGGCATGACCAAGATCACCCAGCCCTACGTGTTCCCTTACGAAGGTCTGATCCCGGAAGACAAAGGTATCACCGGCACGGTCATCATCGCCGAGTCCCACATCACCTTTCACTCCTTTATCGACAAGGACTACTTCTTCTTTGACGTGTTCAGCTGCAAGCACTTTGACGTGGACGCTGTGGCCAAAATCGTCACCGAGACCTTTGAAGTCAAACACGTGGATCGCCACGAAGCCACCCGAGGACTGGACTTCCCCCGAAGTCTGGAAGAAAGGGTTCCCCTGGTCGGCGCAACCGTTTAAACCAGATGGGAGATGAGCCAGAAGCCATCTCCCATTTTGTTTGTCCCCACGCTTTTGCTGCCGGGAAGGGCCAAGCCCACAAGCGCGCATCGGCAGCGCATACGCCTTATTTGAATTGGAGGAATCAGCAATGGATTTATGGGTGCGGGAGCGATTTCAGGATCGTACCGAGCTGGGTTATAAGGTGACTCAGGTTTTACACCACTCCGTGTCCGATTTTCAGGAAGTGGACGTGGTCGACACGGTGGCCCTGGGGCGCATGCTCTTTCTGGATGGCATGGTCATGACCTCCGAGCGGGATGAATTCATCTATCACGAGATGATCGCCCACATCCCCATGCTGGCCCACCCCAACCCCAAGACCGTTTTGGTCATTGGCGGCGGCGATGGCGGCACCATTCGGGAAGTGCTGAAGCACCCCTCCGTGGAGCGGGCCGTGCTGTGCGAAATTGACGGCGAAGTGATTGAAGTCTGCAAGAAATACCTGCCCTCCATCGCCGGGAAACTGGATGATCCCAAGGTGGAAATTGAAGTGCGGGACGGGGCGGCCTACATCGCCGAGCATCCCAATACCTTCGATGTCATCCTGATCGACTCCACCGACCCCATTGGCCCCGGTGAGAAGCTATTCACCAAAGAGTTTTACACCCACGTGCTGGCCGCCCTGACCGAGAACGGTATTATGGCCTGCCAAAGTGAATCCCCGGTGGCCGTGCCCGATGAGTGCGTTCGCATCAACCGCCTGCTGAAGTCCGTCTTCCCCTATGTGCAACCTTACACCGCCTGCATTCCCTCCTATCCCGGTGGGCAGTGGACCTGGAGCTTCTGCTCCAAAGGGCTGAAGCCGTTGGATCAGATTAACGAATCGGTGGCCGCCGAGCTGGAAACGCATTGCCGCTTCTACAACCGGGAGATTCACAAAACCGTATTCGTGCTGCCCAACTACGTAAAAGCGGTTTTCGCCGGGGAACCGGCGGGAGTGGCGAGCTGATGCTGAGCGGGCCGTTTATCCCTCGCAGCTGGATGGGCGCTTGCGATACGTTTGAAGAGGCCGACTGGGTGCTGGTGGGCCTGCCCTACGATGGCACCACCTCCTTCCGGCCCGGCACCCGCTTTGGCCCGGAGGCCATTCGCAACGCCAGCTGGGGACTGGAAACCTACTCCCCTATCCAGCATGCGGAATTGAGCCAGGTGCGTTATTTCGATGCGGGCGAGCTGGAATTTCCCCAGGGCAACCGGGATGAGATTCTGGCCATCATTCGGCAGAACGCCAGAGAGACACTGTCCGCGGGCAAGCGCTGGCTGGGCCTGGGCGGGGAGCATCTGGTGACCTTCCCGGCCATTGAGGCCTACGTGGAAAAATACCCGGATCTGGCGGTATTACACTTTGACGCCCACGCCGACCTGCGGGATGACTACCTGGGCGAAAAACTCTCTCACGCCACGGTGCTGCGCCGGGTGACCGAGCTGATTGGCCCGGAACGGCTGGTGCAAATCGGCATTCGCTCCGGCCCCAGGGAAGAATTTGAGTGGATGCGCCAGAACGGCACCCTGCTGGAAAAACCGGAAGACCTTGCCCGTGGCTTGCAACGCCTGCAAGGCCGGCCCGTCTTTTTAACCATCGATCTGGACGTGCTGGACCCCTCCATTTTGTGTGGCACCGGCACCCCGGAACCCGGCGGGATGAGCTTCAGCACCTTTATGGACTGGCTACTGCCCTTTGCCGGGCTGAATTTCGTGGGCGCCGACGTGGTGGAACTCTCTCCCCACTACGATGCCTCAGGCGTGTCCAATGTGGTGGCGGCCAAAGTGGTGCGAGAAGTCTTGCTGCTGGGCACCCCGGAATCCCGGATTTAAGGGACTGCGCTAAATGAAAACGATTCCGCTGAAAGCCATTCAGCCTTAAAACCATTAAGAAGGTTTAAGAAACGTGAAGGCGTGGCAAAAAAGTCATGTCAACACTGTCTCCTTCAACCCATCATCCCCTTTCTTTTTTGTTGCCACTCAAAAGAAACAGAAAAGCCCCGAGTTTGCTACGGGGCTTTTTAATGCCTGGAAAACCATTTTCACGCCAAAGGCAATAAAAAACCCCGGCCTATCCGTGCCGGGGGATTCAAACGCGCTGCTCGTTCCAGGTTAAAAAGACTTTGGCCCCTGCGCCTCGGGTCCCATACACCTCAAGGGCTTCCCTCCGGGCCGGACCGCATGGCGTTGCGAAACAGGGAAAATCGCCAACCCCACAAAAACAGTTGCCGATGATAGGTTCCCAATTCCTCCAGCGTCAGAAAGGTCAGGTCTCCCGTCCTCAAATCCGAGGATCGAAGAAGCCGCCGCTGGCTGTCCTCTTCGGCATCCTGCAAGGCAAAAAGAACCTCGGCCACAGTCAAAAAACAGGAGTGGGCCCATTGAAACCGGGTAGAGATGTTGATTTCATCCCGCATGAAGTTGATCTCCCACAAGAGCTGAATGGGACGTGAGGGATCACGCCAAAGTGCCTGCACCGCAAGCGACTGGTTCGCTTTGAATGACCTGTGGAGTCCCTTTACCGTCATAGACACAACCCTTGAATACCCCGCCCGATTATTTTTTAATCAGGCCAGATTTCAGGATCATTCGGGCAGTGGGTGAGATTGCAAAAAAGCCGGTGGTTTGACACCCCAGCGGGTCGAGGCGTCGTGTTGGGCCCCCTCGAAATTGGCCCACTCAATTTCAGCGTCCCGAAAGTCGGTGCTGTTTAAAATGGCGCCGGAAAAATCGGCATCCTGCAATTGGCACTTTTGCAAATTGGCCCGGGTCAGGTCTGCGTCTTTAAAGTCGGCCTGATTGGCTTGCGCCCCGGTCAAGACAGCCTCCATCAGGGAGGCCCCGGCCAGCTTGGCTTCCTGTAAATTGCAGTGCAGCAAATCGGCCTCTTCCAGATTGGCCATGTAAAAATCCGTTTCCCGGCAGGATGCACGGGATAGGTCGGCCATAATCAGCACGGCGTCGTTCATGTAGGCGTAATCGAAGGTGCAACCAGTCAGGTCGGCCACACTAAAATTAATCCCGGTCAGGTCCTTGGCCGTAAAATCCAACCCGGAGAGATCGATGGGGCTGAAGCCCTGAGAGCGACGGAAATCATTGAAGGCCTCCACGCCTTGCTGAATGATCAGGTCAAAAATACGGGCCTTGAAGGCTTCGTTTTGATTGCGAGATGGATCGGCAGGATTGCTCATAATGTCTGATTAAAGCCAAAACCCACTTGATTTTCAATCCTTGATAGTATGCCAACGCCCAGGCGGTAAATCAGGCCAATGAGTCCAAGAAAGAGAAGCAAAATAATATTTATCAAACAGGTCACGAAACCAGACATAGCACATCATCAAATCCACATGCAGCATCAGGGCAGCAAAAACGGCGTTATTGGTATTGACCTGTCCCCCCTCTTCCCTGTTCACTTTAAAACAGCGGATTTTTTGAACGTCCCGGGCCGTCAGGACAGCGATTATTAAAGCACCGATACAAAAAACAACGGTAGAAAAAGAGTTGTTATAAAAGTACGCCTGGAACACCAGCAAAAAGAACCCACTCCAAAAACTTGCCATCAAAAAAATAATCCGTTTGGACAATTCTCCTTTGGCCCAAAATCCATAGGAAGCTACTCCTGCAAACATAAAAGCATTTAAGCCCAAAAAAGAAAGGATAAAATTAAGATTGAAAAGCTCATACACAAACGAAAAGGTACACGCATTAATAAGACAATTAAAGAAAAAAAAGAACTTAGCCCCAGCCTTGACAGGCTTCACCCCTTCGAACTGTATACGACGCGTTAAGTCCAGTCCATATATTATTTGCAAGGCGAAAGAAATCAAGTGTAGAAAGATCCTCTCCACAGGATTAACAAGCCAAGCCAAAACGGTGGTAATGCCGTAAGCCAGCAGGACAGTGATTATTAATCCGGAAAGCGTCCAGAGATAAATTTCTGGCAAAAGCCCGATGTACCCGTGGGTCAAGTCCGCTTTTGAATGATTGGGAAGAAGCGACATTTTGAGTAACATTCCCGTTGCGTGTTGCCGACCTGTGAAGAGTATATCGGCCCAACCCGCATAAAACCTGAATGAATTTTACAAGTAGAAACAACATCCGCCTCACTCGGTGCCGTCCTTGGAATTTGGGTGCCTTTGGGCCATAATACCGGAGTCGTATCAGGCCACTCTGTTTTTCAGGGGCCAGTTGCAGGGGAATACGCCACCATGCTTGCCACGCTCTCGTCGGAAACCGAATCGTTACTGAAATCGCTCAATCTCACCCCGGGGGAATACCGGAAGATCTGTAATCACCTGCAGCGGGAGCCCAATTTCAACGAAATCGCCATGTTCAGCGTGTTGTGGAGCGAGCATTGCTGCTACAAGAACTCACGGCATCTACTAAAACTGCTGCCCAACAAGGGACCCCGGGTGGTGGCAGGTCCTGGGGAAAACGCCGGAATCATCGACATTGGCGACGGCATCCAGATTGCTTTCAAGATAGAGAGCCACAACCACCCCACCGCCGTGGAACCCTTTCAGGGCGCAGCCACCGGGGTGGGCGGCATTCTGCGGGATATTTTCACCATGAACGCCCGGCCCATCGCCAACCTGAACTCCCTGCGCTTTGGGCCCCTGTCCTTCCCGGACCGGGGGGAGAACGAGCCCACCCAAAGCCATAACCGCTACCTGTTTGCCAACGCCGTGCATGGCATTGGGCATTACGGCAACTGCGTGGGCGTTCCCACCGTGGGCGGCGAAGTCTTTTTTGACGAGTGCTACAACGGCAACCCTCTGGTCAACGCCATGGCCGTGGGGATTCTCTATGAAGGTGATGAAATGCCCTCCGCCGCAAAGGGCGTAGGCAACCCGGTTCTGTATGTGGGTTCCGCCACCGGAAAAGACGGCATGGGCGGGGCGGCCTTCGCCAGCAAGGAACTGGATGAAAACAGCACCGCCGATCGGCCTGCCGTGCAAGTAGGCGATCCCTTTGCCGAGAAGATTCTGATTGAAGCCTGCCTGGAAGCCTTTGCCACCGGCTGCGTGGTGGCCGCGCAGGACATGGGGGCCGCCGGGCTGACCAGTTCCAGTTGCGAAATGGCCGCCAAAGGCCATGTGGGCATGATCATGGATCTGGACAAGGTGCCCGCTCGGGAACCGGACATGCAGCCGCATGAGTACCTGCTTTCCGAATCTCAGGAACGTATGCTGATGGTGCTGGAAAAGGGCAAGGAGCAGCCGGTGCTGGATGTGTTCGCCAAATGGCGCATTCCAGCGGTGGTTGTGGGCGAAGTCACTGCCGATGAGAACATCCGGATTTTCCACAAAGGCCAACAAGTCGTGGATTTACCGGCCAAACTGCTGACTGATTTAGCCCCCTCTTACGATCGGGGATTGAAGCCGCCGGAGCCTGAATTGGCCAAAGCCCGCCGCAGCGTGGACCCTCGGGAACGTTTCGCCGATATTCAGCCTCAGGACGTGCCCCACTGGCTGGAGCGCCTGTTTGCATCCCCCAATATCGCCCAGCCCACTGGTGTGATTCGGCAATACGACCGCCACGTGCAAAATAATACTATTCTGGCTTCCGAAAACCTGGGCTCCGGGGTGATTCGCCTGCGGCGTAAAGACGGCACATTCTCCGGCAAGGCCTTGGCCATGACCGTGGATTGCAACGCCCGCTATGTCTATCTGGAACCTTACCGGGGCAGCCAGTTCGCCGTGGCGCAGGCCTGCCGTAACATGGTTTGCACCGGGGCCCTGCCGCTGGCCGTCAGTGACAACCTGAACTTCGGGAATCCGGAAAAGCCGGAAATATACTACCAGCTCTATTACGCCGTGCAAGGCATTAAAGATGCCTGCGAAGTGTTTGAAACACCGGTCATCAGCGGAAACGTAAGCCTGTATAACGAGCATTCCGGCGAGGCCATCTTCCCCACCCCCACCATTGCCATGATTGGCCTGATTGAGGATGAGAAAAAAGTGATGGCCCCCGCCCTGCGTCAACCCGGCCTGCGTTTGGCCCTGCTGGGACGCTTTAAACCGCAACTGGGTGGCAGCGAGTACCAGAAACTACGGGCCGGTCTGATTGAAGGGCCTCCCCCGGAAGTGGATCTCAAGCAGGAAGATCGGGCTATGAAACTGGTCTTGTCCCTGATTGACCAGCAACTGGTCGAGGCCGTGCAGGATGTTTCCATTGGCGGGTTGCTGCCCACCTTGCTGGAAATGACCTTCCAACACGAGTTGGGCATCGCATTCAACCGCAGCGCGCTGGCCGGTCAATGCCGTCTGGATGAGTGCCTGTTTGGCGAAACCGGGGGAACTTATATCGTGGCTTACCATCCCGATCAGGAGGAATCCTTCCAGGCCCTGTGCGGCGAAAAAATGGACTGGATTCCCATTGGTCGCACCACGGACGAATTCACGCTAAGGCTGGAGGATCAGCCGCCCATGGCCCTTGCCCCCCTGAAAACGTTATGGAGCCAGACCCTTGCCAACCTCTGATTTGAGCGCTCAGCCCCAGTTTGAGCCGCAGCCGGTGCCTTACAAATCCATTCACGAAGAATGCGGCGTGTTCGGCATTCTGGATAAAAACTCCGCTGGGCTGGGGCATACCCTTTACTTTGGCCTGTACGCCCTGCAACACCGGGGCCAGGAGAGTTGCGGCATGGCCGTGTTTGACAACCACCAACTGCGCATCCACAAGGAAATGGGACTGGTCAATCAGGTTTTCAACGAGAGTCTACTGGAAAGCCTGACCGGCCAAATCGGCATTGGCCACACCCGGTACTCCACCACCGGAGCCAGTAACCTGGACAACGCCCAGCCCGTGGTGGCCCGCAGTCCCTTTGGGGGCATTACCCTGGCCCACAATGGCAACCTGATTAACACCGAACAACTGCGGGACTTTTTAAAGCAGCATCAGTACCTCAGCCAAGGCAGCAGCGACAGCCACCTGATTTTAATCTACATCAACTATTTGCTGAATCAGGGGAAACCGCTGAAAGAGGCAGTGAAGGAAGCCATTAACGCTTGCGAAGGCGCTTTTTCCATCGTCATCGCCACCGGGGACACTCTAATCGCCGCCCGCGATCGCCACGGATTGCGCCCCTTCTGCATGGGGCGAAGTAAAACCGGGGCTCTGGTGGTGGCCTCTGAAACCTGCGCCCTGGACATTGTTGGAGCCACCTACGAACGGGACATTGAGCCCGGCGAAATTCTGATTGCCACGCTGGATGATTATTACGCCGGTTTAGAGACTGAGGGTGTGGGCCGTACGGAATCGATTTTTCTGGATGGCCCCAGAAAAGAACACCTGTGCGTGTTTGAACTGGTCTACTTTGCCCGTCCCGATAGCCTGATTCACGGGCAATCCGTTTACAACTACCGCATGAATCTGGGGCGTCGGCTGGCCCAGATCTCCCCGCCGGTGGAAGCCGATATTGTCATCCCCGTGCCGGATTCCGGCAACGTAGCCGCCGTTGGCTACAGCCGGGAGTCGGGAATTCCTTACGTGGAAGGCCTGATCAAGAACCGCTACGTGGGCCGCACCTTCATCAGCCCGACGCATGAGCTTCGGGAAAAAGGCATTCAACTGAAGCTGAACCCGCTGAAGGACGTATTGGCCGGTAAGCGGGTGATTGTGGTGGATGATTCGATTGTGCGGGGCAATACCAGTCGTAATCTGGTGAAAATGCTGAAAGACTGTGGCGTCAAGGAACTGCACCTGCGCATTTCCTCGGCCCAGGTAACCCATCCCTGCTTCTATGGCATTGATATGTCCCAACAAAAAGAGCTGATTGCCAACCAGATGGAAAACACCGAGAAAATTCGGGAGTTCCTGGGTGTGGATTCGCTGGCTTACCTGTCGGTACAAGACATGGCGGAGGTGGCCGGTTACGAGGCCCCTTGCACCGCCTGCTTCAGTGGGAATTACCCGGCGGGAAAGCCGGTCGATTTTGTCCCGCTGAGCCTGACGCAGGCATCGGTATGAACCCGCGACCGGGTGTGCTATAGTATCGTCTACCGCACCTCCGGTATGATCCTTGCGCGGCGCATGGAAGATGAACCTTGTCAGGACGGGAACGTAGCAGCAATAAGTCTACCCCTGCGGGTGCTGCAAGTCCTTCATCCGGAACCGGCATTTGGCAACAGATGACGGGGTGCGGTTTTTTCATATTCAGATTCCCCCACTGGCCAATGATTTATGAACCCACCCGACCCGCCAACCTATCAACAACAGCATGCCGAGGCCGTGGCCCGGGGCGAGCATTATTACACGGATGCCCGGACCGGCTTTCTGGTGTTCACGGAGCTGTATCATCTGGCGCGAGGGTTGTGCTGCCAGAATGTATGCCGCCATTGTCCGTATGGTTTCACGGGGTTCTCGGCATCCTCAGCGGAACCCTCGACACCCAAAGACACGCCTTAAACCGAGTCAGCGCGCAGTGATCGCTTAGCCTATCGGGCAGCGATATCCTTTGCTAGTCGGTGTGGCCGTAGCCGCCCTGCTCTAGCAATTTAATGCGCTGATCCAGGGTCTGGGACAGCTCCTGGGCCACCTGCTCCAGACGGGGAACGCCCAGCCCGTGAAAAGTGGAAAAGTGTTTGAGCTTAAAAGAGGTCAGCACAACGCGATCCGGGCTTTTCACATCCACCAGCAGCTTGGAGCAATTAAACACGCCCCCACAGCGCAACTCAACCCGGTAGTCAGCCTCCAGGGCGTTCTCAGTCAGGCTGAGATCGGAGGTTCTGCCCATTTCCCGGTCCAGCAGCTGCCAGAAACGGGTTTCCTTGGCCGGTGGCGTGGGATACTGGGCCACCCTATTGGGTGGAAAATCTGTGGTAAAAAGGTACAACAGCTTACGCCCAGCAGCAGAACTGCTCACCGCGGGCTGGGAGTATGGATCATCCGCATCCTGAGCCTGAGCCAGTCCCGAAAGCAGGGCACTAACCAGCCAGGGAAAAGCCAGCAGTGCCATTAGCGAGAAAATCGTTTGCCGTTTTTTCATGGGAATTTCAATGACCTCAAACGCTCAACTACCCTGCCGACCAGTCTTTGCCCCCTTCCAGCAACAATCCTGCGCCCTGTCGGGGTAAAGCAGCCCTTTGACCCCGTTGGAACATTCCCCCGGCGGCGGCAACCTCTTGCCATTCTAGGGGAGATTCATCGGGGAAGGGATCGTTCAACTGGAGGAGAGGGCGAAGCATTCATCCAGAAGCAAGCCCACTTTGGAGGGCATGCCCACCGGCATGAAGTGAAAACCATCGGCAAAGGGCTTGAGTTCCTGAACCACCTCGGCGCAGTAACGAATGCTCTCCAGCACCGGCTGACTGGATCGCTCCAAGAGCGAAATAAAGCTTTCCGGGATATTCACTCCCACAATCTCCCGGTTCATGCGCCGGGCGGCCTGTGCCGAATGGGGCGGAATAATGCCCAACAACAACCGGGGCGGCGGGCAACCCAGCTGATCCCCCAAATCCCGCAACAGGGTCAACATGGCTTCCACCGGTTCAGGGTGATACACCGGTTGGGTCTGGAAAAAGTGAACAGGACGTTCCATTTTTTGCTTCAGGCGCAATTGCTGGGCCCGGTTGCCCAGTTTGAAGGGATTAATGGCGGCCCCCACGGTAAAATCGGTGCCGCCCCCTTTTAACCCCTGCCCGCAGGCATCGTTCCCGGTGTTCAGGGCGCCCACCAAATCCAGCAAACGCACCGATTCCAGATGAAAGACCTGCTTGGCATGCTCTTTCTGATCGCCAATCTGCACTGGATCGCCGGTAAGGGCCAGAATATTGTGCAGGCCCAAGGCGTATCCGCCCAATAAATCGGCTTGTAGGGCAATCAGGTTGCGATCCCGACAGGTCAACTGCCACACGGCCTCAATGCCGGTGTGATCCTGAATGAGCTTGGAGGCGGCCATGGAACTCATTTTGAGCATGGAAAGCTGACAGTCCGGCACGTTAATGGCGTCCACCTTACCTTTTAAGGCCAGGGCATGTTCCAGCAAGCGGCTGACGTCCGTCCCTTTGGGGGGAGACAATTCCACGGTGATCACCGGCTGCCCGGATGCCAACTTATCCCTCAGCGACAATGCCAATCGCTCCTTCTACCCTGTAAACCGCCTGATACGCAAACCTGACTTCCGCTCCCCTTCAAGGAAGCACACCCGCCAGAACATTCAGAAAAACTGTGATTATTCTATCAAAATCAGCAGGCTTCCGCTTGGAAAACCTGAGCGGAAGCCTGTACTCGGAATAGTGGTATTTTAAACGGCCAGCATGGACTGGGGAGAAAGGTTGGCCAGACCAGTGGCCGTTTCAAACATCTGGGCAATGCGGAACAGCCTCTCTTCCGACAAATGCGGGCCCATCATTTGCAAGCCGATGGGCAAATGGTTCTTGTCAAAGCCGCACGGCACGCTCAGGGCCGGAATGCCCACCAGATTCACCGGGATGGTGGCGATATCAGAGAGGTACATGCTAACCGGGTCATTGGCTTTTTCCCCGATTTTAAAGGCGGTGCTGGGAGAGGTGGGACAAATCAGCACATCCACTTGCTGCCAGGCCTTGTCAAACTCGTGCTTCAGTAACTGGCGAACTTTTTGGGCTTTGCCGTAGTAGGCATCGTAATAACCGGAACTGAGGGAGAAGGTACCCAGCATGATGCGCCGCTTGACCTCGGGGCCAAAGCCTTTAGCCCGGGTTTTGCAATAGGTTTGGTAGATGGTGTCGCCTTCCTCCCGCAAACCGTAGCGCACCCCGTCAAAACGGGCCAGGTTGGAGCTGGCCTCTGCGGTGGCGATGATGTAATAGGAGGCCACGGCGTAGCGGATACTGGGAACGGACAAGGTGTGAATTTCCGCGCCCAGCCCCTGGAAGGTTTCAATGGCCCGCTTCAGGGACTCGGCCACTTCCGGCTGCATGCCTTCGCCGTTCAACTCGGAAATCACGCCCACTTTCAGACGCTCAACCGGCTGATCGATACGCGCCAGATAGTTCGGCAATGGCAGGTTAAGCGAGGTGGAATCCCGGTTATCAAAGCCGCCAATCACTTGCAGCATGGCCGCCGTATCCTTGACGTTGCGAGCAAAAGGACTCACCTGATCCAGACTGCTGGCGAAGGCTACCAAGCCGTAGCGGGAAACCAGTCCATAGGTCGGCTTCAGCCCCACCAATCCGCACAAAGCGGCCGGTTGACGCACGGAGCCACCGGTATCAGAGCCCAGCGAAATCAAGGTTTGCTCGGAAGCCACCGCAGCGGCGGAACCACCGGAACTGCCTCCGGGAACCCGTTCCAGATCCCAGGGGTTGCGGGTCAGCTTGGTGGCGCTGTTTTCGGTAGAGCTGCCCATGGCAAACTCATCCATGTTGGCCTTGCCCACAATGGGTAGCAAATGGGCCTTCACCTTGCCAGTTACTGTGGCGTCGTAGGGAGAAACATAACCGGACAGCATCTGGCTGCTACAGGTGGTGGGATACCCTTTGACGTTGATGTTGTCCTTCACCGCCAGTGGCACACCGGCCAACAAGGGCAGGGTTTCTCCGGCCTTAACCTTGCGATCCACCTCGGCGGCTGTCTCGGCGGCTAGTTCCCGAGTGAGGGCGTTAAAGGCGCCCACCTGGCCATCCACGGCGTCAATGCGCTTAAAGGTCTCTTCCAGAACGGAAACGGCACTTTTATGGCCGCTTTGAATTTGCTGATGCAGTGAAAGGGCACTTAATTTCTCGGTCATGGCGGTTGGGTCCAATTCTTTCCTTGAGGGGTGGATATGACTGGATTGTACCCCAAAGGAAAGCCCAAGCCCACACTTCTCTCACCAGCTTTTTACAGGTGCCGCCCCCCTAAAAAAGATATCCTGAACACCTCCAGAAAGCAGAAGAAATGTAACAGTTCGTCACAAAACGATCAAACCAGCCCATTGAATTGTTTTTTTATTATTAGTCACAGGTGAATTCTAAGCCAAGGCATCACAAGGGGGTCGTCGCTCATGGCCAGTCCGCAGTTGTACCTGACACTTGCCAAAAACTTCTTTCAACGGAACAACCCCGTGGAAACCTTGATTATGGGAACGATACAAGGCATTTATAACCTGGTGACCCTGAAAAGCCGCATGAAACTGCTAAAGTATCGCTACATGCTGGAAACCCAGAAACTGGAGCGGATTGAAAAAACCCTGAATGAATTCAACCCCTACGAGAACCTTGGGGCCAAAATGCACCGCACATTCTAGGGCGATATCAATCTCAGGTAGCACGATTTTCATCAATTGTGTTTTTAAGCATTTGGAACAGATTTTCCTCGAACACAGGAATTTCCAAACGCGGCACACTAGAGGATAGGACAAGCCAGATATGGGCTTTGCAGCCAACCAGGCAAGACTCATGGGTCTGATTTCACGACAGTCGGATCTGGAACTTGAGGCACAGTTCATCGAACAGCAGAAGATGTTCTATGCCAACATGACCAGCGGCTTCTTCAACCTGTCCGCCAAGTTAGACCCCAACTCGCCCGCCGCCAAAATTCTGGAAGGCCGCATCAAGCAACTGCAGCAGGCCGACAAAATTTTAGATATGCACCTCAAGCGCATCAGCTCCCAGCGGGAAGCGGTGGTGAAAGAAAAAGAAAGTCTGGACAAGCTGATCAGCGAAAACATCAAGTCCAGCTTCGGGGCCATGGGCAAATAAAAAAGCCCCGGCCATTCTGTAAACGGGTGGTTTCCGCTAGGATAAAAAACACGGTTCTCCCGCTGAATGCGGCCGGGAACGATTGTTGTTTTATGAGTATGAGAGTGCATCGTGCCCACCGCCAAATACAGCCTGAAGTCCACCGTACAGCGAAATCAGTTTAAAAAGGCGCTGCAACAACTGCCAGACACCGCCTGGAGTGAAAAAAGCGAGCAATACTGCGATTATCGTCTGGATGGTAAAAGTACGGAAGGCTGGCTGCGGGCCAAGCAGTTCACTAACGGCACCCTGTACCTGGAAGCCAGCTCGGACACCGTGCTGGCACAAATGACCGGCCTGCTGGGGGGCAGCCCCGCCGCAAGCGCCACAAGCGCCTCAAGACCATCGGCCAGCCCAAAGCCAGCCCCGCCCTCCGCCACCAAAAAGCTGACGGCCAACGCCTCCGGCCTGATTGACATTCAGGGCACCTACATCGGCACGGATGAATCCGGCAAGGGCGATTACTTTGGCCCGCTGGTCATTGCCGGGGTGCTGGTCAGCGATGCGGCCAAAGCGCCCCTGCTCAAACTGGGGGTGACCGACAGCAAAAAACTGACCGACGCCATGATTGCCAAACTGTATGAGGGGTTGGTGGACATTGTGGGGGAGGCGGCCATTGCCGTCATTGATCTGGGCCCGGCCAAGTACAACGCCCTCTACGATCGCCTGAAAAGCAAGGGCAAAAACCTGAATCATCTGCTGGCCTGGGGGCATGCTATGGCCATTGAAAAACTGCTGGAGCGCTTTCCCGACTGCAATCAGGCCATTGCCGACCAGTTCGGGGACGAGCGCTACATTCTGTCCCAGCTTCAGGAAAAGGGCCAAGGCATTACCCTGCACCAGACCCCCCGGGCGGAAGCCAATATCGGGGTAGCCGCGGCCAGCATCGTAGCTCGGTATCGCTTTACCCGGCACATGCGACAGCTCTCCGAGCAGTTTGATGTGGAACTGCCCTTTGGGGCCAACCCGGTGGTCAAACAGCGCGCCCGGGCCCTGATTGGCCGCCACGGACGAGAGGCTCTATCGCAGGTGGCCAAGCTGCACTTCAAAACCACGGCGGAGTTGTAGCCGCCAACTCCGCGAAAAGCATTCCCGTCCGCATTTCAGGAGCAGCCTGAAAGTCGGGTTCCAAGCGCCACAACAGACTCGGCAATACACAAACAGGCTCAGAGCCGTTTGGGCAATCGCCGGATCGGTTGACGCAGCGTACCGGGATTGGCGGGAAAGGTGGGGGTGGTTGGCGTGACCGAAGCGTCCGGCATCCCCGTGGGACTGGGCATACCGGTAACCGTTGGCGGTACGGGCTCAGTGACCACCTCAAACGTTTCACCGGGGACGATGAAGCCCAATTTATCCCGAGCGGAAAAGGAAACGCTCAACTCGGCCCGGGTTTGGTACACCTGTCCATCCGGGGTGCGGATATTATTGATGAGAATCAGATAGGTTCGCTCGGGTAGGGTTTTCTCCACGGAGCCAAAGAGCGTACTGGTGCGTGGAATGCCTTCCACGGCCTCCACCAACTGAAACCGCAGGCGTCCGCCAGCCTTCAGCCCGTCTTCCAGAATGCCGGTGGCCGGGGAAATCACCAGCTTCAGACCGGGGGGCACCTGGGGCAGGACTTCGGAAATTCCCAGCAAAGGTGCCCGTCGCTGGTTCAGAAACATCATGTAGTGAATCAGTGGGGCCAGCGTAGGCACGGTCACCCAGTTCTCGGGCGGGCTAAATACGGTCTGATAGCGGCGGGTGCGGGTAAAAAAGCGAGACTGGGCCATTTTGGCCACCGCGTCCCGCAATTCAGGCGAAAAAGCATCGTGCCCCGGGATGTTTCGCAACAAATATTCGGCCCGTTGTGACTGGGGTGGCGGCCCGGTAATGGCATGCGAAATGGCCACGTACAATTCCTCAAAACGGATTTCCTGCTCCGGGTGGTAAAACCCGTGATCGTGGGGGTAATCCAGCAGTTTCTTGGCCCGGGCCACCTCAATGTAAGCGTAAGCCGGATGAGCCAGCGATACATCCCGATAGACCGGGAACTCACTGGTCAGGTCCGTGCCGTGATCCAGCGCCTTCACCATAATCTCGGCCAGTTGCGCCCGAGTGACGGGCGTGGTTTGAGCCATTAGCTTCGGGGAGACAATCTGTTTTGCAGCCAGCATTTGCAACGGGTCTTCCAGAGGCGGGGGCTCCGTGGAGGGAACCAGTGCCTGTGCGGAGGGGGATGCTTCCGGGCGGGCGGCAGGACCTGAACCAGGAACAGGGCCACTAGCATTCGGGGTGCCCGGGGCGTTATTCTGCTTTTCTTCAGGGGATAGCATGGGGGGAGAGACGCCAGAGACAGGCGACAAAGGCTGCGCCGGACTTTTAGGCTTCAACCCCAAAACGGCAAAAGCGGGAGACGTTAACAGGCACAACACCAACCCCAGACACAGCTTTTTACCAATTGGCCCGCTGCAGCTTGTGCTTAATCTCATCCAGAATCTCCCTGACCTGAACTTCAGTTTGGTGAATATCCCGGGAATTGTCAATAACGCGGTCACTTAAAGCCACTTTTCGCTCCTGTGACCACTGGGAATCCACCAGATGCCGAGCCTCCGAGTGGGTCAGACTGTTGCGCGCAACCAAACGCTCTATCTGCACCCCCACCTCCGCCGTTACCATCCAGATCTCGTCGAACAGATGGCGGGTGTCCTCCTCCAACAGGCTGGGCGCTTCAACCGCCCGAATATAGCTGCCCAGCGATCCGTACAAAAAGCGCTTCATCTCCTCCCGCAGCAGGGGACTGAGTTTTTGCTCAAAAAAGCGCCGTTTCTCCGGATTGGCGTACAGCACACTGTTCAGGGCTTTCCGGGACAAACGGCCCCGGTTGTCAAGCACCTCGCCCCCGAAATGATCGGTCAGGCGAATGGACAAGCGCTGGGGATTATCCAGCAGCAGGTTCATGGCGGCCTCCTCCGCATCCAGCGTATGAACGCCAAAGCGTTGCAAGGTAGTCCTGACCAGAGTCTTTCCGGTACAAGTATTGCCGGTAATGCCAATTTTAAAGCTGGTTTTTCGAGAGGGACTCATCCAGTCGTTCCTGTTTCCACGCAGGCAAATCACGTACAATGATGTATATGCCACAGTCTACCGTTTGAAAATCCTGCGCGTTCTCTGTGGCACTCCCCAAAGAATGCCTCGCCCGAGCGGCGTTCAAAAGAGACCCCGAAAGACACGCCGAAAACTGCATGGATTCATCTCTTTACGAAGACTCTTTTTTTCATCATATCACTTCTGCGGTGGTAATCGTGGACGCCGATGGAAATTGCAAACAGGCCAGCCCGCAAGGTCATCGGCAATGGGCGCAGCTCCGTATTGCCGCGGATAGCATTCAAACCCGGGGCACGCTCAACCTCAGCGCCATCATCGCCAGCAGTCGGGCCCTGAATCTGCCCGTTTGCCTGGCCACTGCCCTGCAGGCGGTCAAACTCTCCCCATTGGGCCAGTCAACGGGTATGGCCCTGATGGAATGGCTGCCAGCCCCAAAAGGCGACGCCGGGCAGGAAAAGCTGAAAATCCTGCAAGAGGTTAGTCAGGCCGTCAACTCCTCCCTGATTATGGAAGACATTTTTGACGCGCTGGGACTGGTGCTGCAAAACCACATTCCCTATCAGGAAGCGGTGATTGTCATTCTGGACGATAGCCAGAACGGCATTAAAACGCTGGTTCGTATTTTCGAGGATGGGGATCTGGAAATCAGCGGGGAACACAACGCCTTTGCCGGGTACGAACCGCTGGTTCACCACATTCTCAAACAGCCCACCTCTCAGCTTTACCAGAAACAGGATCTGCCGCAGTCCCTCCTGCTGGCGGATAACGCGGCCAGTGCGCTGGTGGTTCCCCTGATTAACAAAGGGGTGGTGATTGGCCTGATTGCCCTTTCCGCCAGCCAGGAACCTGGGTTTAACCAGTCCCAGGAGGAACTGCTCAGTGAAGTCTCCGCCCAGTTGGCGGTGGCCGTGGAAAACGCCAAATTCTACTGGCAAACCCAGGCTCAGGCCAGCCGGGAGTTCCTGATTAACCAGCTAACCCGCTCCATCCGGCAATCGCTGGATACCGATATCATTTTGGGAACGGCAGTGACAGAGCTGGGTAAGGTCATGGGCATCAGTCGCTGCTTTATCCGCTATTTTTCGCCAGAGGGGCCGGAAAAGGCCTTTCAATACCAACTACCCGGCACCCCCAATATGGCCCAGGGGCTCTCCTGCTCCGAGCGAGCCGTCTTTAATCTGCGGAAAGATCAGCCCTACAACCCCTTCATTCTAAACGACGTGCGGGATTGCCCCCCACAAATCGCCTCCCTCGACTATTTTGAAGCCTCTGGCATCAAATCCATTGCCATCGTGCCCATTCTGATCCGGGATGAACTGGTGGGCACCATTACCCTGCACCAGTGTGACGCCTATCGCGCCTGGGTCATGGAGGACATTGAACTGCTCAAGGCCCTGGCCGAGCATTTGGGGGTGGCCTTGCATCAGGCCCAGCTCTTTTTGGCGCTGGATCAGCGGACCAAGGCCCTGGAGCAAACCCTGGAAGAGTTGCAGCAGGCCCAGCTGTATCTGGTGCAATCGGAAAAAATGGCCGTACTGGGGCAGTTTGTAGCGGGCATCGCCCACGAAGTGAACACCCCGCTGGGCACCATGATCAGCAACAACGCCACCCTGAGCGTCTGTCTGGATAAGTTACGCCAGATCGACCCCCTTGTCAGTACGGGTCAAAAGCAGCTATTTGAAAGCATGGACAGTCTACTGGCCCTGAACAGGCTGGCCGCTTCCCGCATTCAGGACATCGTGAAAAACCTGCGGAATTTTGCCCGGCTGGATGAATCCGAACTGAAAACCGTGGATCTGCGGGATGGCATTGAAAGCACCATTTTGCTGGTGCAAAGTTCGTTACCCGCCCATATTGAGCTGATTCGCCGGTACGGCCCCAATGTGCCGGAAGTACAGTGCTATCCGGGGCTGCTCAATCAGGTGTTTATGAATTTAATCGTCAACGCCTCCCACGCCATTCAGGACAAAGCCGAAAACGGCGCCGGGGAAGCTGCCCTGAACACAATTACCATCGAGACCAGTTACGATGAAAGCAGCCAGTGGGTGACCATTGCCGTGCGGGATACCGGCAAAGGCATTCCCAAAGACAATTTAACCAAAGTGTTTGATCCGGGGTTTACCACCAAAGGGGCCGGCGTGGGCACCGGATTGGGTCTGGCCCTGTGTTACCGCATTGTTGAAAAGCATCAGGGGCGAATTTACCTGCACAGCGTGGTGAACGAAGGCACCAGCTTTTTCGTGGAAATTCCCAGCCATCCCCACAAATAAGCGTTCTTGATGATTTTTTTATTGGCGCTATGATGGTAATCCCCCATGGGCCCAGGCCCGTTTCATCAGTCGTCAACCCTTCAGCGAGAAGAGATTACAATGCCACACTCCATCATTCAGGAACCGTCCAAGCAGACCGGTTTTTTTACCAAGCGTACCCACTTCTGCGGCGATTTAACCGCCACTCATAACGGCCAGAACGTGACCATCAATGGCTGGGTATCGGCGAATCGTGACTTGGGAGGCATTGTCTTCGTGGAAGTGCGGGATCGCACCGGAATTATGCAGCTGGTGGCCGATCCTTCCAAAAACCCCGAGGCCCACGCCGCCCTGTCCGGCCTGAAGAATGAAGATGTCATTTCGGTGAGCGGCCCGGTCAGCTTGCGCCCGGAAGAAACCCGCAACGCCAAACTCTCTACCGGCGATGTCGAAATTTACCCGGTGGTGGTGGAAATCCTGAACCGCTCCAAAACCCCACCCTTCCCTATTGATGACGACTCCGACAAAGTGGATGAATTTACCCGCCTGAAGTACCGCTACCTGGATTTGCGTCGCCCCACCATGGCCCGGAATCTGGAGCTGCGCCACAAAATCACCCAGACCGTGCGCAGCTACCTGAACGATCGGCGCTTTTTGGAGGTGGAAACCCCTATCCTGATTAAAACCACCCCGGAAGGGGCACGGGATTATCTGGTCCCCAGCCGGGTGCATGCCGGTAAGTGCTTTGCCCTGCCGCAATCCCCTCAAATTTTTAAGCAACTGCTGATGGTAGGCGGCTTTGAGCGTTACTATCAAGTGGCCCGCTGCTTCCGGGATGAGGACTTGAGAGCCGATCGTCAGCCCGAGTTCACCCAGCTGGATATCGAAATGTCCTTCATTGAGCAGGAAGACGTGCTGGAACTGATGGAAGGCCTGCTGGTCGAAGTGTTCAAAGTGGCGGGTGTCAGCATTCAGGCTCCCTTCCGCCGCATGACCTGGCTGGAGGCCATGAACACCTATGGCTCCGACAAGCCTGACCTGCGCTTTGGCATGGAGTTCGTGGATTTGACCGAGGTGTTCACCCACACCGAATTCAGCGCTTTCCGTAAGCCGGTGGATGACGGCGGGGTGGTGAAAGCCCTGAAAGTGGAAGGAGCCGCCTCCTACAGCCGCAAAGAGCTGGATGATTTGCAAGTGGAAGCCAAGCGCTACGGTGCCAAAGGCCTGGCCTACATTATTTACGCCGAAGAAGGTCCCAAGTCCCCCATTCTGAAGTACCTGAGCGACGCCGAACAACAGGCCATTCGGGAAAAAACACAGGCCAAAACCGGGGATGTGGTCTTCTTTATGGCCGATCAGTTCAATCAGGCCTGCACCGTGCTGGGCCGTTTCCGCTTATTTTTCGCCGAAAAGCACAACCTGATTGATCCCAACCGCCATGAAATCCTGTGGGTCACAGACTTCCCGCTGTTTGAAAAGAACGAGGACGGCAGCTTCAGCTCCAACCACCACCCGTTCACATCTCCCCACCCGGACGACCTGGTTTATCTGGATACCCAGCCGGAAAAAGCCCGCTCTCTCGGATACGACGTGGCCTACAACGGCACGGAAATCGGTGGCGGCTCCATTCGTATCCACCAGGCCGATTTACAGGCTAAAATCTTCAACCTGCTGGGATTAACGGACGAGCAGGCTCATGAAAAATTCGGATTCCTGCTGGATGCCTTCCAGTACGGCACGCCGCCTCACGGTGGCTTGGCTCTGGGCATGGATCGCATCGTGGCCTTGCTCACTGGCAGTGAAAGCATCCGGGATGTGATTGCCTTCCCCAAAACCAACCAGGCCATTTGCCCCATGACGGAAGCCCCTGCCTCCGTCGATGAAGCGCAACTGAAAGAACTGCACATGAAGTGGGACATTAAAACCCCCGAGGCAAAAAAAGGCCACTAGGCGGCCAGTCAGGCAGCGTCAACCCTTAAAAGCCCCTTGAACTCTACTTTCAAGGGGCTTTTCAATTGAAGAGTATGTTTCTATACACATCCAGCAGGCGCACATCAGATTTCTGATTCCAGAAACTACGGGAATCCTGCTGGTGCAGCCTTGATTGGCAGGCTCTAGTCCTGAGCTTGCTGCTGATCGGCAATCGGGGCAGGTGGGGCCACCAAAGGCACTGTGGCTGCCGGGGGCGAAGCAGAGCGAGCGGCTGCTGCCGGGGAAGCGGCCGTGTTAGCCTGAGCGTCCGATTGGGGAGCGGCAGGAGCAGCGTCTGGGGTGCTGGCACAGGGCAGCATTTTTTGCAGTTGGCTACGTTGCTCCGGGGACAGCATTTCCCGCTTTTTGAGGAAAGTGTCCATGGACTCATTCATCAGGTACGTCTTGTTGGTCATAATGCGGGTTTGCAGTTCCCGAATCTTCTGGGAATCGCCCGTGGGCAAAATGGTTTTCAACTCGGCCATATCCCGCTGGATCTGGGTGCTGAGATTCTGGTGAACTTTATGCCAGCCATCTTCCAGTGTTTGCATCTGGGTTGATTGCTGGGGGGTCAGATTGAGAACCTGCCAGTTGATTTCGCCCGCATGGGCCATAGAAAACAGGGAGGCAGCCAACAGTGCTGTCCGCAAAACCATGCCGGCCTGATTTCGTTTTTGGGCAGGAGATTTTAAAAATTCCAGCGACTTCACAACTTCACACCCTTTTGCATAGCTTACTAACCGCCTACTTTCCCAGGATTGAAGAGACATCTTCGCCAGACATCTGTTCGTTCAAGGCGTTAAACAAGTAATCTTCCGAGGAGGGAGAGCCCGTCCGGGACTCTTCCGGGGCAATATCGGGCCGAGAGAAAGCACGAGAGGCCACCCGGTTCCCACGGAACCCATCGATTATGCGTTCCACACGACGAGGAGATGCTTTCATCGGACGGATGGGAGCCACCGCAGCCCTTGTGTCCATCGAATCGGTCGAATCAGCCGGTTCGGCCCGCAGGGAAAAAGCCTCCGCAGGACGTGCAGAACGACTACTAGCTGGTACCGAGGCCAATTCCATGGCCCGAGGTTGGGCCGTTTTCTCGGAACTCGCTGGCGTCAGCGCGTCGGGTACATCGGAAACCACGGACGCTGCGACCGACGGGGTCTTGAAGGCCAGCGTAGATGCAGGCGTCTCATCCTGCCAGTTCACCGAACTGAGGAAGGTCACCAGCAGCACCGAAGCCGCCGTCAGACCACCCCATTGGGCCCATCGATAAATCCTGGATCTGGACTTTCGCACAGTGTCCAGAGAGACGAGAGTAGCCTCTTCCGGGGAAGACTGAGAGAGCGTTTTCATGATGTCCGCAGTCAAATCGGGAGCCTGGGCCTGAATTTGAGCAGAAATGGACTCCAGCCCGGCGGAAATCCGGTTGAATCGGGTTAAGGTCAACTTGGCCGACGCATCGGATTCAATCAGCCGGTTGGCCTCAATCACCTCGCGAGGACTCAATGCCTGATCCCCATAAGCGGACAGCATTTCCACCGCCGTCATATCTTCAACGGGCAGGGACTCCTCAGAATCAGCCGACCATCCAGAGGGAGAAGAAGTCTCTTCGGGGCAGAACTGCTTCATGACCGCTGCCGTTACATCCACGGTACAGTGCGTTTCCAGCCGAGCCGACCATTCCCGAACAGCCTGAGACAGTTCGCCAACCTGGGCCAACTGGGTGTTGGCCGCATCGTTGTTGAACAACTGGCTTTCAAACGACACCCGTTGCGCGTCCGTGGGAAGGATTTCCCCATCGTAATACGCGGAAACAAATTCAAAATCATAAGTCTGGATGGGCGTCTCCTGATCCGCCTCCAGTCGTTGGGCGATAGAAGCCCACAGCGACTCCGTGTTAAGGGACACCGCCTGTTCCTGATTGACCAGGGTAGCCCGAACCGCATCCCGGGTGGCCTGGAGCCTGTCCAGCACCTCAGCGTACTGAGGGAACGTGGACAAGAGCGCCTCAACCTGACGCACTTGCTCCAAATCGAGCGCACCGTCCAGGTATTGGGACAGCAACAGTTTAATTTCCATAAGGGTATGCGGGGGAGTTTCCTGCATGTAGGTAACTTCCTATCACACTAATTATCAATGACCAGGGCCTCAAGCCAGTTAAACTTCTTTCAGGTAGGGTTCCAATACCTCTTGAAGTTTCAGGCGGGCACGGGCCAATCTGGACTTGACCGTGCCAATATTTGTCTCGGTGAGGCTGGCTATTTCTTCATAGCTTAGCCCCTGTATTTCTCTGAGGACGATGATGGTCCGAAACTGTTCCGGAAGATTTTGGATGGCCTGCTGAATCTTGCGATCCAGCTCTGAATTCAGGGCCAGCTTGTCCGGCATTTCCGTGGCATCCGGGATATCCCGCGCTGGACTTTGCTCATCATCTGACTCAAAGACAGGCTCATCCAGAGAGATGGTCTTCAGTTGCCGGGGCGCTTTTCGCAACTCATCATAAAACAGATTGGTAATGATCCGGTTCAGCCAGTATTTGAACGTCTTGGGATTGCGCAAAGACTTGATGGAGCGACACATCCGCAACAACACTTCCTGGGTCAGATCCGTAATGTCATTACGTTCCGGGGCGAGTTGATACAAGGTCACGTAAACCAGCTTCTGGTACCGGGATACCAGCTCCTCCAGGGCACGCATGTGATCGGCCTGCGCCAACAACACAAGCTCTTCAGAGGAAAGAGCCCGTAAATCCTCTTTCGTTTGGCTTTTAGAGGCCATTGGCGTGGAACTTCCGTAATTTACTCGGATAATACAGGATTTATTCTAGCACAAGGACAATTATCCTTTGCGGCCCAACTCCCGCTTGAAACACTCCCGAACCAGCACCATCTCCTCGGCGTCTGTTAGCCCCACAAACTGACAGGCGGTTGAATACATCTCATCCGCCTTTTTACTGAGCCGGTTTTGCATGGAAAAAACCACCCTGGCCTTTAGCCGCAACGGCGGCTCAGAGGGGTTAAAGCCCAGTGAAATCATCAACTCCTGCCCCTCCGAGAATAAACGCGCCGACGTGAAGCGGAGCCCCCCCCCACTCACATCCTCGGTCCGGGCCAACAGACTCATCCACCGGTCAGAAACGGAATATTCCAGATGTACGGGAATATCCATGGGAATGCGAACGTGTCGTCGCCGCTGCAAGGCCTCAACCTGCGGATTTTCCGGAATCTTTAACCAAAAGCCGCGCTTATCTGCGGCGGAAGTCGCATGAATGACCGGGTAAAATATATACGGATTGGGATGCGCCTCCAACACAGCCCCCACGACAATGCCCGGCTGCAACAGGGGCAAAAGGGTGGAAACCTCTGCGGCAGGTAGCGCCAGACGAAACAGACTTCCCACCGCCTCCAGCACAACACTTTGAAATGAGTATTCAACACTCTCGTTGTCCGGATCCCAAACGGTCACTTGTACCTTCTGGTTCAAGACTAGCGCTTTTTGCAGATCAAACAACATTCAGTAATTTTTTAGTCTCGCCGCTCAACAACCCAAAGCCAATTGAAGCCGTAGGATCATTATAAGGCCCAATTCCGGGGAAATAAGACTTGAACCCTGCGAACAGATACAATTATTTTAAAGCGCTACCAATATCAGTGCCCAAACTAGGGCTCAACAGGTGCTGAGCCGCCGACGGTCTGCGCACTCTGACTGGCGCTGGCGTTTTTGCGAATATAAGTGCGCAACGCCTCACGAATGAGTTCACTGCGTGAACGTTGCTCTTTTTCCGCCACTTCGTCGATCCGTCTCAAAAATTCATCTTTCATTGAAATCAAGACTCTCGCCATTCGATTCCAACCTCTCTTTTAAAAGTATATAAAAAAGCATGATTGTTTAGATATTTCATATTATTACAAGCGGCCCTGCTTTTCAAGTAAAAAGCCTTCCAGTCATTAACCGGAAGGCTTTTTTGAGACAGGTTAATGTCACCCGTTCCCGATACTGTTCTACACCAGCAAGGGAACCAGCAACAGGGCCACGATGTTCAGAATCTTGATCACCGGGTTAATGGCAGGGCCAGCAGTATCCTTGTACGGATCACCCACGGTATCGCCAGTTACGGCAGCCTGGTGAGCCGGTGAACCTTTTCCGCCAAAGTGGCCATCTTCAATGTACTTTTTGGCGTTGTCCCAGGCACCACCGCCGGAGGTCATGGAGATGCCCACGAACAGACCGGTTACAATACTGCCCACCAATACGCCACCAATCATTTTAATTGCGGCGTAGCTGGAGGCGGCATTGGGAATCAGGTAGGCGCCAATGGCCCACATAACCACAGGAACCAGTACCGGCAACAGGGCAGGCACCATCATCTGACGCAGGGCGCTGCGAGTCACAATGTCCACGCAGGCGGCGTAGTCGGGCTTGGAGGTACCGTCCATAATGCCTTTGTTTTCTTTGAACTGGCGACGAACTTCGTGAACCACTTCACCGGCAGCGGCACCCACGGCTTCCATGGCCATCGCCCCGAAGATGTAAGGGATGAGACCACCCACGAACAAGCCCACAATAATGTAGGGATCACCGAGGGAAAACAGGGCGTTCAGGTTACTCATGCTGGCCAGGAAGGTATTGCCCTTTTCAGCAGCCGCAGCGCTCAGATCCTGAATGTAGGAAGAGAACAGAACGATGGCGGCCAATCCGGCGGAACCAATGGCGTACCCTTTGGTAACAGCCTTGGTGGTGTTACCCACAGCATCCAGCGGATCGGTTACGGCACGAACTTTTTCATCCATATGGGCCATCTCGGCGATACCACCGGCGTTATCGGTGATGGGGCCAAAGGCATCCAGGGCCACCACGATACCGGCCATGGACAACATGGACACGGCGGCAATAGAAATACCGTAGAGACCACCCAGGAAGTAAGCGGCCAGCATCCCGATGGAGATGACCACAACCGGGGCGGCGGTGGATTTCATACCCACAGCGATACCAGCGATGATGTTGGTCGCGTGGCCGGACTCGGAAGCGGCAGCCACCTTACGCACCGGGCTGAATTCCGTAGAGGTGTAGTAGTCGGTGATCCAAACCATGGCCATGGTGACCACAATACCGACCATAGCGGTTCCAATCAAACCGGTTTGGCTAATGGCTGTGACCACGCCTTCCGCGTTGGTGAAGGAAAAACCAGTGGGGAAGAACTGGTAGGTCATGGCAACCACCATAACAGCCACCAGGAAAATGGTGGCGTACAGCCCTTTGTACAGACCCTTCATTGGGTTGTTGTCCGCGCCCACCTTGACGAAGAAGGTACCGATGATGGAGGCCACAATGGACAGACCGCCCAGCATCAAGGGGTACATGATGGCATTGGGGTCGTGGTTGAACAACAGGTTCCCCAAAAACATGGCGGCGATAGTAGTAACGGCATAGGTTTCGAACAAATCGGCGGCCATACCGGCGCAATCGCCTACGTTGTCGCCTACGTTATCGGCGATAACCGCAGGGTTTCTGGGGTCATCTTCCGGAATCCCGGCTTCCACCTTACCCACCAGGTCAGCGCCCACATCAGCGGCCTTGGTGAAAATACCGCCACCCAAACGGGCAAACACGCTAATCAGGCTGGAACCAAAGGCCAAGCCCACAATGGAAGGAAAGAGTTCTGGAGAGGGGGCGATGTAGTAAAAGCCAGCCACACCCAGCAAAGCCAAACCCACAACCAGCAGACCGGTCACAGCGCCACCTTTGAAAGCCACGTCCATAGCGGCATTCATGCCCTTTTGGGCGGCTTCTGCGGTTCTGACGTTGGCGTTGACGGAGACGAACATACCCACATATCCAGCCAAACCACTCAAAAAGGCGCCCAGCAGGAAAGCACCGGACACGTACAGGGCGTATTGAGTTCCCTTCAGGGAAGCAAACAGGGCGTATAAAATGATGGTCAGGATGACAGCAGTGATGGCAATGGTTTTGTATTGCCGGTTCATGTACGCGCTGGCGCCTTCTTTAATAGCGTTGGCGATATCCTGCATTTTTTGCGTGCCGGCGCTCAGACCAAGAATCCATTGACGGGTTACAAGCCCGAAAACGATGGCCAGCACCCCGCAGATAATGGGGAATAAGATGGGTTGCATGAGATGTGCTGTTCTCCCTTCGATTCAGTGAGTAGATATGGATAAAACTGTTTAAAACGGTTGATAATGCTGCATTGCGGCATCTGGCATGATGCAAGCAAAAAGGGGAAATGTATGCAGTAGGGTACTGAAAACAATCAGAGATTCCTAGACTTTGACCCAAACGTAAATCGATATTTACATTGTTCAAACAACCCTGACTCCGAAGGACTGCTTTTACCGCGGAACAATGCAAACCTGATTGGGAAACCGTCCTACCACAAAGACATTTTTCACCGTAATGAGGGGGTTAAAACTGTGCCCGGCGCGACTCGAACGCGCGACCTACGGCTTCGGAGACCGTCACTCTATCCAACTGAGCTACGGGCACATGCAGACATTTAAATTACCACCAAGTACCCATCAAGTCCAGCGCGCATCCGGCACCGCCACACAGGAGGAAAACCGGACGCGCAGAACTGGAATGACTAGTGTTTTTCCTTGATATTACCGGCAGGCACAGCGTAAGACGCCACCAAAAGCTGATGAAGCCCTTCGACCACCCTTTGTGTTTTGGCAAAAGCCTCATCCCGGGAAAGTGCCACGCCTTCCACGTACACCCGGACAATCGGTTCCGTGCCACTGGCCCGAATCAACAGCCAGCTTCCATCATTAAAGAAGAGCTTGGCCCCGTCCTTGGTGCCGTATTTTTGCTCCAATGCGGTCACCGAGGCCACGGACTGCCCCACATCAATGGACAACCCGGCGAATTGCCCTTCCTGGGTCAGTAACTGCTGGAAATGGGCCATGATCTGCTGTCCCTGCTCGGTCTTGACACCCAGTTCGCGGAATACGAACTGCCGCTCCACGGAAGCCTGCACCTGGGCCAGAATCTGGCTGAGGGGTTTGTCTTCCGTGGCCACAATTTCCGCCGCCAGCAGGTTGGCCAGAATGCCATCCTTTTCTGGAATATGGCCAATCACACTGATCCCGCCGGAGCTTTCGCCGCCAATCAGGACTTGCTGCCCGCCCTGCTCCTCGTGTTCGATAAACTCTTCGGCGATGTACTTGTAACCCACCGGGGTCTGTACCACCGTCAAGCCAGCCTTGGCCGCCAGAGCGTCCAGCAGGTGCGTGGTGGCTTGAGAGCGGACAATCACCCCTTTTTCACCCCGGTTTTTCAACAAGTGGTAAACAATCAGGGTCAACACCTCGTTGGAATTCAGATACCGACCGGTTTCATCCAGCACCCCAAAGCGATCGGCGTCCCCATCATTGGCCAGTCCAATCTTCAGGGCTGCCGCATCGTCTTTGACCAGTGCGCTCAACTCGGTCAGGTTGCTGCCCGTGGGTTCCGGCATGCCGGTATAACCCGCCGGAAGCTGTTCGCTATCGTGAATCACCACGGTGTCAATGCCTTCATCCTTCAACAGGCGGGGCAGGTAACGACGGCCCGTGGCATATAAAGGATCGTAGAAAATCTTCAGACCGCTGTCCTTGATCTTTTTATAGTCAATCTTAATTCCCTGCTTGAGGTGTTGCCGGTACAGCTCGTAAGGATCAAATTCCGTGATTTTGGCCGATGTTTCCGCGCCGTAAGCTGCCCGATCCAGCGTCAGGTTCAGGGGCTCGCTCTGATACAGCTCAAACTTCCTGGAAACCGGCGTGGGCATTACCGCGGCATCCGGCGTTAAGAAGTTGTACCCCCCATACGGCCATGGATTGTGGCTGGCCGTCATCAAAATAGCGCCCAGGGTCTCATCGTAGCCCAGGTTCAATTGAGAAAAATACCTGGCGGCATAGGCCAGAACCGGCGAAGGCAAATCGGTGCTGGCCCGAAACACGTCCAGCCCCTTGTTCTTCAGAATTTCGGCAATCACGGGAATAAAGCGACGGGTCTTTTCCCGGGTATCCCCACCGATCAAAATGGGCAACAACTTTCCCCGACGCTGAATCTCGCCAATCAGGTAATCGCTGATGGCGTTGGTAATTTGCCGGATGACCGACTCATTAAACTCCGCATCCTGATCGTTACGATAACCGGACGTTCCGAAACGGTAAACCTTTTGAACCGGCGCTGACGGCATAACCAAAACTCCCGACAAACAACAAAACCAGCGATATCACACAGCCATGACATGCGCTGGCCACTAGTTCCATTAAGCCATTCCGCCCGGTATTCCGCAAGTTTTTTATGTCATTTTATTGCATTCCCGTCATCAAGCATTGCCCAGCCCCGCAAAAACTTGTATATTCGGTCTGTCCTGAAGCAGTAGACAAAGCATTGACAGTAGGTAAAGCATTATTATGTGGAGCAGGCTAAAACGATTTATTGTGGGAAACCCGCTGGCTTCCCACCGGGCGCGGCACGAACGCTTGTCCATTCCCATCGGGTTGGCCGTTTTTGCCTCGGACGCACTGTCCTCAACCGCCTACGCCTCCGAAGAAATTATCATCGCCCTGTTTGCGGCGGGACTATCCGCTCAAATGGGCCTGAACCTGCTGCAGCAATCCGCCTTCAACGGCTTATTGGCCATTCCCATCGCCGCCGTTATTGTGCTACTGATGTTTATTGTGGTGATGTCCTACCGGGAGGTGATTTACGCCTATCCCATGGGTGGGGGCAGCTACGAAGTGGCCAAAAGCCGACTGGGAAAAACCGCCAGCCAAATCGCCGGGTCCGCCCTGCTGATTGACTACGTGCTGACAGTGGCCGTGAGCATCTCCTCCGGGGTGGCTAACATTGTATCCACCGGCTGGCTGCCCAAAGGGCACAACATCGCCCTCAGCATCATCATGATCGCCATCATCATGCTCCTGAACCTGCGGGGGGTCAAAGAATCCGGCAAAGCCTTCGCCATTCCGGCCTTCTTTTTCATCTTCTCCATGGTGGCCCTCATCGGAACCGGCATCTATAAAGTCGTCACCGGGCAGATAGAATCCGTCCCGGAAATCACGCAAGTCAGTCAACAAATCAGCACCGTGGCGCCGCTGGTCTTAATCGCCGCCATGTTAAGGGCCTTTTCACACGGTTGCTCGGCCCTTACGGGGATTGAGGCCGTTTCAAACGGGGTTCAGGCATTCAAGGAGCCTGCGGAACTCAATGCCAGCCGCACCATGGTTTACATGGGTCTGGTGCTGGCCACCATCTTTATGGGGGTTACCTACCTGGCCTACGCCTTGCCCGGTATTGTCCCCCCGGAAATGGATCCACACCGTGAAACGCTGATTTCCCAGATTGCGGCCAGCGTCTTCAACCACGGCAGCCTGTTTTATCTCATCGTGCAGTTTATAACCGCCCTTATCCTGATTCTGGCGGCCAATACCAGCTTCAACGGTTTTCCCCGGCTGGGCATGATTCTGGCCCAGGACGGCTATCTGCCCAGACAGCTGATGAACCTGGGCGATCGGCTGGTTTACAGCAACGGAATTGTCATTTTAAGCGTGTTGGCCATTTTGCTCATTATCGCCTACAACGCTGACTACAATAAAATGATGCCCCTGTACGCCATTGGAGTTTTTCTCTCCTTCACCCTGGCCCAGTGGGGCATGATTGGCCATCACAAAGCGGAGCAGCAACCCGGCTGGCAGCGAAAAGCGATGGTCAATACCATTGGGGCGCTGGCCACAGGAATTGTCACCATTATCCTGGCCTTTGAAAAATTCACCGAAGGGGCCTGGATCGTATTGGTGGCCATGCCCATTGTGATCTTTATTTTTCAGAAAGTGCATAATCATTATGAATCCATCGGCAAGCAGCTGGCCTTGCCAGACAGCGGCTACTGCCCAACGGCCATTGAGCATACCGTACTGGTTCTGGTTTCTTCCCTGCACCGGGGAACCATTCCCGCGCTGGAATACGCCAAAACCATCTCCGACCGGGTGGAAGCGGTGCATGTGGAACTAAACCCGGCGGCCACGGAGCGCCTGAAAAAAGCGTGGGAAGCCTGGGGCTGCGGCATTCCCCTGACCATTCTCAAGTCCCCGTACCGTTCTATCAGCGAACCACTGCTGGAATATATCGATGAGGTGGAAGAGCGTTATGTCCACGATCTGGTCACCATCATCGTCCCGGAATTTGTGACCAAAAGCTGGTGGCACAACTTACTGCACAACCAAACCTCCATTATGATTAAGGCCCTGTTGCGGTACCGCAGCAACAAAGTGGTGACAACCGTGCGGTATCACCTTGAGAAGTAACGGACTTGAGAAATAAAACGCCCAAAATTTGATAAGATAGTGACCTGACTGGATTCAAAACCCCGGCTCCGGGCATTCAGGGCGATGACCTTCAGACCATTTTTTCCAGATATTTTCTTTTCAGCGAAGGTTTTAAATGGAACCCGATACAAACAGCACACCCAAAGCACGTTGGTACGAAGCCGAAGAAGAGGTTGCCCTCAGCGTTGAGATGATTGTGGGCTTCCCGGCCAGTCACAAAACGCTGATGGGATCCATCCTCTCTCGACTGGCCGACAAACATTGCCAGGCCAGCCATTTGCTGCAAAACCCCAGGACACTTCCGCCGGAAAAAGTCCTCAGTCTGTTCAAAGCCAAAAACAAGGCCCGCAGCTACGACAAAATCGAAAGCGTCCACCACGCCATGAACTGTCTGTTCGTGCTACCGGAAGCAGAGCGTAGCCGGGTAGCCACCGAGGTGATCACGGTCGTGGATCATATCATGGAGTATTTTGCCATTTGCCAATACACCCATCAGCCCGTGGATACCGCCATCCTGCAGGGAATCGCCGATAGTTTTATAGCGGATACCTTGAAAGACACTGTCACTCATCTAAGTACTTTTTATCCGTCCATGACCTTGCCCAACGGACCAACCCTTCAGTCCATCCGAACCCAACTCCAGCAAAACAGAGCCAGGGCGTACGCTGATGAAATGGCATCATGGCGGCAAAGCCTTGGAGAACCCGAAAAGGCCAAAGCCCCGGCAGTCAAATCAGAAGCAGAATCCACCCCCCCTGCCAGAAAAGATGAAACGGTCACCCTGCAAAACCGGGATATGAAAATCAGGCTGGACAAGCTGGACCTATAAGTAAGCCCGATTTCAAAAAATCGTAAATCTCCTTCGCTGGGAGAATCTGGCATCACGGCGCATACTAATGATCATCAACCACCTTGCACGGGCTGTATTGACTGGGTGCTCACGGGGTTGATGGCTCGCTGCCCGCAGGTGCCTCTTCGCCCTTTGGGATCGTATGGCCGACTGTGCTGCTGAAGTACGCATGAAGCGCTTCGTATTGCCCAATTCGCTGACGCCTGTGGCGAATCGATTCATTTTTTCTACCTGTTTTTCCATTTTTCAGGCCGCCCTCCCCCCAAGTGGTGAATCTTTTCTATCGCTGAATCTTTTCACTCGCCAAACCAGTTTTACGGGAGCGTTTTGTGACGCTCCCCCATTAACAAGCGCTGATTCATCAAACACGGAGGGAACTTATGTCGCATCCAATGGCCACCTCGGCCACAACATCAACACTGATGGCGTTAACGGAAGAGAACCAGCAAACGCTGGCCGAACTTGTTTACACGCAATACCAGCAGTGGAAACAATCCCGAAGCGGACTGGAACGAAAATGGCGGGAATGCTGGGAGGCCTACCTGTGCGACACGCCTTCTCTCTATACAGAGACGGAAAACCACCCGCACGATCGCAGTCAGGTGGTGCGTCCGGTTTTATACGAAGCGGTGGAAGCCATTCACTCGAATCTGCTGAATGCCCTGTTTCCAGCCAATGAGCGCTTTTTCTCGGTCATCGGTAAAACCGAGGAAAACCACAATCAGGCCAATGTGATTGAGGAGTTTTTGCGCAATAAACTGGAAGACGCCAGCTTCATTGAGAAATACGCCCCTTTCCTGAAACAGGCCATTATCACCGGCAACACGGTGGCCGCCGTGCCCTGGCGAAAATCCACCCAAAGCCGACAAGCGCGGCAACCGGTCACCCTGTTTGGGGTGACGGTGGGCAGTCAAAAAGTCAGTCGGGAAGAAGTGACCTACCATGGCCCGGACTTTGAAACCCTGGATATGTTCGACTTCTTTATCGATCCCGACGCCCCGGATTTTGAACGGGCCAACGTCATCCGCAAAGTGGATCGGGAGTGGCAGAGCCTGAAAAATAATCCGGCTTACCACAATCTGGAAGCACTGGACCCGAACAATCCCAAGCGCCTGAGCATTGAGGACAGCAACAAGCAAAGCAAACGCCGGGCCTTTGGACTCACCGAAAATCCGCACACACAAAACAAGCAATCGTCTCCCAAAATCACCCTGCTGGAAGCATGGGGCGATTTTACGGTGGACGACACGCTGTACCCAAATTACGTGTGCGTAGTGGCCAATGGCGATACGGTCATTCGCTTTGAGCCCAACCCCTATGACTCGGGCATGAAGCCGTTCATTTTTACCAATTTCATTCCGGTACCCAACGAGATTTACGGAATAGGGGCCATCGAAAAATCGTTGGGTTTACAGCACGCCATCAACACCCTGACCAACCAAAAATTGGATGTAATAAACCTGTCCATTAACAACCCTTTTACCTATCTCATCAACGATGACGTGTTCGATCCCGAGGCGGTAGTCACTCGCCCGGGGGCGCTCATTCCGGTGAAAAGCCACGATACGCTAAGGCCCATTCAGTACCTGAATAATTTCACGGTGGCCTTTACCGAAATCGCCGATCTTAAAGCGGAAGCGCAGGAAGCCACGGGCGCCCTGAAATACTTCACCGGCAACGAGCAGGGACAATCCCGAACAGCCACGGAGGTGAGCGTTTTGGTGCAAGGCGGTACTCAAAAATTCTCCTCCTGCCTGGCCCACCTGGAGCATACCTCTCTGGAACCGTTCCTGAGGATGGTGCTGGAAAATGCCCGACAGTTTCTCAGCCAACCGGAGCAGTTGCGGGTGTGTCAGCCCGGCGGGCAAGTCCTGTTTAAAACATTATTACCGGAAGTGCTGCAAACCTGTCACTGTCAGTTCCGCATTGATGGTTCGCGAGGCCTGTTGAACAAGGCGCAGGAATTGAACGCCATCACCTCGTTTTTGCGACTGGTGGAAAACAGCGCGGCGCTGCGGGATCGGGTGGACTGGCTCAGCCTGTACAAAAAGGTGTATCGCCGTCTGGGTTTCACCGATGAAGCCGATATTTTCATCAGCGCACCGCCTCAAGCAGAAAGGGGAGCCTCCGCATGACCGCCTACAAACAACTCAGTTTGCGTGAAAAAGCCACCCTGTTTACGGATCTGATCCGGGAACCCGGTTGGGATCTGCTGCAAAATAGTTTCCGGCCGGAACTACGCACCCGGGTGACCGACACCGACGCCAAAGAGGCTTTTCTCTATGAGGCCATTCGGGCACAAGTGATTCAGGAAATTTTTTCCACACCGTTACTCATCATCCAACAGGCCGACCGGGAGTGGTCTCGCAAACCGATGGATACGGACTAACGAAACTCAGCGCACACTTAGCCATTTACACAAGGAGAAACCCATGTCTCAACCATCATCTTCGATATCACCAACGACACTTCAGTCGCGAAATTCGGGCAATCAGTCAACCGATCTCCCACAAAATCCAGCCAATCCAAGCCCGCCTAGCATTGAGTCCTTGCCACCCAATCAAGCTCTCGAGCTGTTTGTCAGCGATCCGTTTTCCTTCGTTCGACAAATTGTGGACGACGCCGCCAAAACTCATCTGGCCGACCTGAAAGAAGAGGCCGAATTAAAAAGCGCGCTGAACAGTTTCCGAAAAAAATCACCCGAGTTCGCCCGGTTTGAGCCTTTCATTCTGCAAGAGGTGGTGACCCTGCTGCGGGACGATCCCGATGGCGGAACCGATCAGTGGGAAACCCTGTTAGAAAAGGGCTTAGCCATCTTCTCCCAGAAATTTCAAGCCACACTCAAAGAAAAAATGGATACCGTCGATTCCGAAAAAAATAGCGGCATTCCCAAGCAAAATCCGTACATGGAAGCGGCCACCCAGCGTCAAACACCCAGTGAGCCGCCCCGATTCTCTCGGCAGCAAATTGCCCAAATGAGCCTGCCTGAATTTCTCAAAAACGAAGCAGCCATCAATGAGGCGCTCAAAAATAACCGGGTGCAGTAATAAAAAGCCCCATCCCAAGCACAGACCCGAAGGCCGCAAGCATTCGATTCAGCGGCTTTTTTAATGTCCCGTTTTCATCAACCAGAAAGGACCCCCGACAATGGCAACCGCAAACTTCATTCCCGAAATCTGGAGCAAAAAGCTGCTCAAAATTTTTGATAAAACCGTGGTCATGGCCAACCTGGTCAACCGTGATTTTGAAGGCGAAATCACCAACGCCGGTGACGTGGTTCATGTGCGCACCTTTGGCGATGTGACCGTCAACAACTACACCCGGGACATGACCATTTCCTTCCAGAGTCTGACCGATCCCATGGTGGATTTATTGATTGATCAACAAAAGTACTTCGCCTTTAAAGTCGATGATTTAGACAAGGCCCAGGCCAACGTAGATATTCTGGAAGGCTATGCGGGCCGGGCGGCCATCGCCATCCGGGACGTGGTGGACACCCGACTGATTGGTCACTACACCGATGTGGATTCGGGCAACGTCATCGGCACGGATGTGGCCCCCATCACCCTGACCAGCGCCAATATTTACGGCTACATCACCCAGTTGGCCGAAAAGCTGGACAACGCCAACGCTCCGCAGGAAGGTCGTAATCTGGTGATTACCCCCAAGTTCAAAACCCTGCTCTTGCAATCCACCGAATTTACCCGGGCCACCAGTCTGGGAGACAACGTGGTGCAAAACGGCTACATTGGGAACGTGGCTGGCTTTGGGGTGCATGTCACCACCAACAACCCGGCGGTCAGCGGGGTGGTTAATCTGCTGGCCTTCACCCAGGATTTCATCAGCTTTGCCAGCCAGGTTAGCAAGATTGAAACGGTTCGTCCTTACAACATGTTTGCCGATGCGGTCAAAGGACTGTACCTGTATGGTTCCAAGGTCATGATGCCCAAAGCGGGCGCCGTGTTGAAAGCATCCGCCTAACAACTCCTTTTCTCTCCCACTGTCTCTCTAACGCAACTCCACCGGGGCGATGGCTGTTATGGGCCATCGCTCCTTTTTTTCCTCTTTTATTTTTCCCGTTTTAAACCCAAGGAGAACAGGATGGATTTACCGTTTAACGATGAAGTGCAGCACAGTCCAACGCCTCCCGATATTTACTCGGAACAAGCCATCTGGCTTTGCGAAAACCGAAAAACCAAGTTTAAAACCCGTATTCAGGGCACGCTGGCCCAGATTCTGAAACAGTACCCCGCCGACTATCGGCTCAAACTGCTGAAGCTGAAAGGAGCGGCGGATGAGTACACTCCTGCAACTGGTGAATGAAACTCTGCGTCGCACCGGGCAGGTGGAGACCAGCACGCTCAGCAACGCCCAGACTCCCATCATTCAGACCGTGGACTTTCTCAACGAAACCTACACGGAAATCTTGCAACGATTACAAGTCCATCGTTTGCAGCAATCGGCCACCTTGAACACCACGGCGGGTACAAGCGCCTACAGCCTAACCACGCAATGTGAGGTGCAGGATGTCATCGCCGATTCCGTGCAGGAAACGGGCAGCAAAATCCGGATTGAAGAGGTGGACTACACCTACCCCATCGCCCACGGAGAAACGGTGACTGGCCGACCGCAGTATTTTTACCGCAAAGGGAACCAGTTATTTCTGTACCCGGTGCCCAACGCCACCTACACCATTCGCTACGATTACCAGCGAAGTCCACAAAAACTCAGCCTGAATAGCGACACCACCGCCCTCCCCGAAAGCTGGGAAACAGTGCTGATCCTTGGCACCCAGGCCCGCCTTGAGAAATTTTTAGGCGAAGGCGGCAGCGACACTTTTTTACTGTATCGCGATGGGCTGGCCCAGCTCAAAAGTCTGGCTCCCCGAAAACCCAGCTACCGCATGAAAGGGTTTTACCGGGGGGGAGGACAAACACCTTAAACGTGCTTACACCAAGTCCAAAAACGGGTTTTAAGGAAGCAGTAATCCATGCGCACATTTCAATTTTTCGATAACGCCGGAGGCATGAATTTACGAGCCAACGACCTGACCTTGAGAAACGGGGAGGCCGAAGCGATCGTCAATTTACACGCCACTACCCACGGCAGTTGGTCCAGCAACAATGTTGGTTACATTCACATCAACAGCACGCCGTTGTCCTCCGGTGCCACCATCACCAGCTTGTACCCCTATAAAAACTTGCTGGGACAAACGTTTTTAATGGCGGTCTGCGGAGATAAGCTCTACCAATTCAACGAAAGCACCGGGGCCGCCACCCTGCTTTACAGCGGCTTAACCCCCGATCGCACCATGAATTTTGTCACCTTTCAGGGCTTGCTGATTGGTTGCAACGGTGCGGACAACCCCATTAAATGGGACGGCCTGGATAGCGTTGGACTTCTGGAAAACTGGCCTCCGGATGTGTTTGGGATTGATGCTGGCAAACCCGCCTTATCGGAGATTTACGCCAACCGGCTGATCTTCGCCGGAGACGCCAGCAACCCCTCTCTGGTATATATCTCGGAACTGGAAAACGCCGAAAACTTTGAGCCCAGTTATTGGTCAGACTCGCCGGGGGCCATTCAGATTTCTCCCGGTGATGGCGAAAAAATAACCGGACTGAAAACCTTATTTTTGCCACTTCTGAATGAAGAGGTGCTGGTCATTTTCAAGGAACGCTCCACCTATGTGTTATCCGGTTCTGATGTAGACACGTTTGCCGTTCAGAAAATGTCGGATGAATTTGGAGCCGTTAGCCACCGCAGCATCGTACTGGTGGGCAACGAGCTGATGTTTCTGTCTCCGGAAGGAATCACCGCCCTGTCCACGGCCACGGCCCAGGGAAATGTCACCACGCTCTTTCTCTCCAACGCCATCAAGGCCCAGATTGAAAACCTGAACCGCTCGCAACTCGGCCAAAGTTTCGCCATCCATCTCAGAAACCGACAGGAGGTGTGGTGGTTTGTGGCTGATGGTAGCGCCATTCAGAATCAAACCGTGCTGATCTACAACTACGGCATCAACCGGATCTGGAGCAAGCGTCAGGGCATTGTGGCCGCTTGTGGCTGCACCTTTAACGGTAAACTCTACACCGGGAATTACCAGGGCATTGTGCAACAACAACTTAAAGGCAACAGCTACAACGGCCAGCCTGTTCACTGGCTCTATCGCACCGGCTTTCTGGACTTTGACACTCCCCGGCAACGCAAGCGCATCAAGGATATTCAGCTCTATCTCAAACAAATTTCGGAAGTCAACGTTACGGTCAACATGGTCTGGAACCTGCGCCGAGGCTCTCAGAACCAGCAATCCCGAACCGTATCCCTCACCCCGGATAGCGCCAGCACCGTCTATAACCAGACCACTTATGGCGCCGATTACTACAACCGGGCCGGCAGTGCCTGCTTCAGTCTGATACCAGCCGGATCCGGGCAGTACTTCCAGATGGAACTCACCGGCAACGAAGCGGATCGCCCGGTGGAAATTGAAGGCTGGACCATCACCGTGCTGGATGGCGGCACCCGATAAGTCACCCCACAAGTCACAGGAAGCAAATGCCATGACTCAAATCTCACGTCTCAAACAAGCGGAAATTGCCAACGGAAACCTGATCAACGCCGATGATCTGGACAGTGAATTCAACCAGCTGGTCACGGAATCCAACAGTCAAGACACCCGGCTAACCAGTCTGGAAACTGGCAATATAACCCTCAGCGGCACCAAAAGTTTTTCCGCCGCCATCAAAGCGGACACGCTGGAAGAACGCAGCGCCGGCGCAGGGGTCACCGTGGAATCTGTCACCCTGAAATCGGGCTCAGTTCGTCTGGCCCAAATACCGGGCTTCGTGGGAGCAGCCAATGGCGAGATTGGCTACGATTCCACCAGCCACGTTTACCGCCTTCGCGTAAATGGCGCCTCCCGATACCTCGTTCATGAGGGCAACCCGGTTCTCTACAAACACGGCATTACCGGCGCCGCCCCACTGTATGAGAGCAGCAGCGCCATACGGTTGAAAAACGGCTTGCGAGCCCGGAATTCCACCAACCAAACCGATATTGAACTGGCCGCCGATGTTGTTTTAAGTCTGGACAGCAGCGGACTGAATGGTCTGGACACCGGCACCAAGGCCGCCAATACCTGGTACTACGTGTATCTCGTGAAACGGAATATTGATGGCACCACCGGTGCTGTTTTTTCCACCGCGAACGAAGTCAGTGGGGGTAGCATCACCCTTCCCACCGGATACGATCTGAAGCGGCAACTGCCGTTAGCCGTCCGCACCGACGGCAGCAGCAATATCATTCCCTTTTACATCACAACGGGCTGGCCTTATCGTCCGGCCATCAAGTACCGGGTGACCATTCTCCCCCTCAACCTGACCCCGGCTACTGGGCAAACCATCGTTCTGGACGCAGGGACTGCCAGCACCTATACCGATGTTTCCCTGGCCAGTTTTGTGCCGCCCATTTCCACCCAGGCCATTTTACGGGGCGGCGTTTATCTCATTTCCACCAGCGGCAAATTCGGCTACATCCGCAAAAAAGGGAGTTCAGTCGATGAATTTGTGGTGCAAAACCTGAGCGGCAGAACCTTTACCGAGTACGAAAGCGAGATTGTAGAAACCGACGCCAACCAGATCATTCAATACCGCATGACCGACGCCACCAGCGGCATGGACATTAATGTGGCGGGCTACATTGTAACCGAGGTAATTTAACATGAACTTTTATTTACTGAGACACGACGGCACCATCAGCGATGCCGGTGATTATCCTCAGCAGCCGGAAGCGCGTGAGGAAGGCTCCTGGCAGCCGGGCAGGCCACCCGTAAACAGCCTGGAATTACAGCCTTTAACCGAGCAGTTACGATTGGTTTTTGAGACGGACTTACCCGCAGAAATGCAGGCCGATTTGGCGCCCCTGAAAGCCGCGGTGAAAATGGAGCTGGAGCAGAACCGTCCGCACATTGCCCGGCTGATCATTCAACGGGCTACTATCCCGGAGGCACTAGAGGCCCTGCGGCAAGGCATGCTCAGTCTGTTACCGGAATCTCCCCCACCCGCCCCGGAGACGTGATGGAACTGTTCGCGCAAGCCCGGCAGTATGTGGTTCCGGCGTTAATTTCATTTATGACGGTGAGCTTGTTGAAGCTGGGCATTTTTGTCACCCCGGTGGAACTGGAGCAATCGCTCCGGCAACTGGAGAACGCCATTCGGGCGGAATACGCCACCCGTCAGGATGTGGAGGACATCAAAACGCTGCTGAACCGGCTGGATTTTCAGTTGAATAAAATCAACGATCGCCTCAACCACCAGCAAGAATAAAAACGAAACAAGTACCCGACACACGTAATGAAAGCAGGACTGCCATGAGTCAAGATCCACGGGCCATTCAGCTCACCGCAAACTTTAAATTGTCCGAATTTTTGCACGGCGATGATCCCGTTCCCGCCCCATGGATTCTGGAAAATCTGTATCGGCTGGCCAATCGCCTGCAAGTCATCCGGGATTTGCTGGGCAAGCCCATCATCATCAATTCCGGTTACCGCAGCAAGGGGCATAATCTGGCCGTGGGCGGGGCGTCTCACAGTCAGCACCTCAATGGCATGGCCGCGGACATTGTGGTCAGTGGCATGCCCGCCAAAGCGGTTCAGGAATTTTTGAAGCACTGGTCGGGCGGCATGGGCTGTTATCAGCACTACACGCATCTGGACATTCGCCCCACCCAAGCCCGCTGGTCGTAAGCCCTCATTCTTTTCAGAAAGGATTCATCATGCTGAAAAAAGCGTTGCACCTGCTGGCCAATCTCAGTCTGGGGAAGGACTTGGCATTGGCTTTGAAAATCTTGAATTTACTGGCTCCCTTGGCGGGACGCTTAAGCGGGCTGGATGTGGCTCGACTGGTTTATGTTCAACTACCCGCTAACTGGAAATTCCCCAACGGCCCGGCCACTGAAGATGAGTTTTTAGACGCCATCCAGGCCGGGCAATTGTTTCTGGGAAAAGTCAAAGCACTCACCACCCATTAACGCCCTACCCACCCATCTGTGTCGATCATTCGGCACAGGTGGGCTTTTTTTGTTTTCGCACGAATGATCTGGATCGTTTCCTGTGCCGCAGTGGATTCCCGCCTCCGCGGGAATGACAATACCGCCCTTTTAAATACTGCATGAAACACACCATACCCCATTACCCCAAGACCCACTTGTTATAAACTAAAATTTCTCCTATTGATGAAGATGCCTGGAATATTCTTGGTTTTTACTCTCTCCAGGTCAGATAAAAATTGCTTTCTTGCGTGGGGAGGTCTGGAGGGGGGAGGTCTGGAGGGGGGACAGCGCAAACGCTGGACTCTGTCCCCCTTCCAGTGGGGGTTACAGGGGGCAACGCCCCCTTGAAAAATGGGATAGAACAAAGCCCCTTAAAATTTAATCGCTGAGTTTCAAAACCGCCATGAACGCCTCTTGCGGCACATCCACACTGCCGATGGACTTCATGCGCTTTTTCCCTTTTTTCTGCTTTTCCAGCAACTTGCGCTTCCGGGAAATATCCCCGCCATAGCATTTGTCCAACACGTTTTTGCGCATGGCTTTTACCGTGCTACGGGCCACAATTTTGCCCCCAATGGCCGCCTGAATGGGCACTTCAAACATCTGCCGGGGAATGATTTCTTTCAGCTTCTCGGTCAACACCTGACCCACGCTGTGCGCTTTGTCCCGGTGGACAATCACGCTGAGGGCATCCACGATATCGCCCGCCAACAAGATATCCAGCTTCACCAGATTGCTGCGCTTGTACTCGGAAAAACTGTAATCCATGGAGGCATAGCCCTTGGAGCAGGATTTCAGCTTGTCGTAATAATCGGTGACCATCTCGTTGAGGGGCAATTCATATTGCAGGTTCACCCGCACTTTATCCAGATAATCCATGCCCAGGAAAATGCCCCGCCGGGTTTGAGAGAGATCCATCAAAGCGCCCACAAACTCGTTGGGGGTAATGATGCTGATTTTAACAAAGGGCTCTTCCATATACTCCCGCTTAACCGGATCGGGCAGCTTGGAGGGGTTGTCCACCTCAATCACATCGCCATTGGTCATGTGTACTTTGTAGACCACACTGGGGGCGGTGGTAATCAGATCCAGATTATACTCCCGCTCCAGACGCTCCTGAATGACTTCCATGTGCAGCAGGCCCAAAAAGCCGCAACGGTAGCCAAAGCCCAAGGCTTCAGAACTTTCCGGCTCAAAAGTAATACTGGAATCGTTCAGTTTCAGCTTTTCCAGAGAATCTTTCAAGACCGTATAATCATCGTTGTTCACCGGATACAGCCCGCAAAAGACCATGGGCATGGCTTTCTGGTACCCCGGCAAGGGCTCTTTAGCCCCGTTGACATGCAGGGTCACGGTATCACCCACAAAGGCGCCCATTTCCTTAATGGAGGCGGAAATATAGCCCACCTCACCGGACACAAGATTGGCCCGGGGATGGCGCACCGGCTTCATCACACCCACTTCCGTCACATCATAGACTTTCTGGTTTTCCATAAAGCGGATGCGATCACCCTGCTTCACTTCGCCGTCCACAATGCGCACGTAAGTAATGATGCCCATGTAGGCATCAAAGTAGCTGTCAAAAACCAAAGCCCGCAAGGGTTTTTCCATTTCGATTTTTGGCGGCGGCACATACTCCACCACCGCTTGCAGAATGTCCTCAATGCCAATGCCTTCCTTGGCGCTGCACATAATGGCGTTGGAGGTGTCGATGCCCACCACTTCCTCAATTTCTTTCAGCACCCGATCCGGGTCAGCGCCGGGCAAATCGATTTTGTTCAGCACCGGAATGATTTCCAGGTTGGCCTCAATGGCCAGATACACGTTAGCCAGCGTCTGCGCTTCCACCCCTTGCGAGGCGTCCACCACCAGCAAGGCCCCTTCGCAGGCTTGCAGGGAGCGCGATACTTCATAACTGAAATCCACGTGTCCGGGCGTGTCGATCAGGTTCAAAATATAATCCTTGCCCTGATACTGATAATCCATGCGGGCCGCTTGCAGCTTGATGGTAATGCCCCGCTCCCGCTCCAGCTCCAGGTTATCCAGTACCTGATCCTTCATTTGGCGCTTATCGATGGTGCCGGTAAATTCCAGCAGACGGTCGGCAATGGTGGACTTGCCATGATCGATGTGGGCGATAATGCAGAAGTTACGAATGTTGGAGGGCGCAGGGTTTGACATGAATAGGAAATCTCTTTTCAGGGTATGAGGGGTAAAAAGGGGACGGTTACACCGCAGCGGGTTGCGGGGATTTCAGGGCCGGACGCCATTCCTGAATTTGCTTCAGCACAAAGGGCAGCACCTCGGCCTCCGGCAGATCGATAGCCTGATCCTGATCCCGCAGCTTCACTTCCAGCAGGCCTTCCGCGGCTTTTTTGCCAGCGGTGACCCGAATGGGGAAACCAATCAAATCGGCGTCTTTAAACTTGACGCCAGCCCGTTCGTCCCGATCGTCCATCACCACTTCCACGCCGGCGGTGCGGAGTTGCTCATACAAGCGCTGGGCCAGGCTCATCTGGGTGTCATCGGTGACGTTGACCGGCACCACAATGGCCTGATAGGGGGCGATGGCCATGGGCCAGATAATGCCGGATTTATCGTGAAAACGCTCAATGGCCGCCGCGGCGGTGCGAGACACCCCGATGCCGTAGCAGCCCATGATGAAGGGCTTTTCGCTGCCATCTTCATCGGTGTAGGTGGCATTCATGGAGCCGGAATACTTGGTGCCCAACTGGAAGATGTTGCCCACTTCAATGCCCCGGGTCATGTTCAGTTTGCCGGTTTTGCACTCAACGCAGGCGTCGCCGATTTTAGCCAATCGCAAGTCGGCATCTTTAATCTGCGGCTCATGCAGATGGGCATCGCCCCAATTGGCGCCCACCAGATGCTTGCCACGCTCATTGATGGCCATCACGAAATTCCGCAAGCCGGACACAGAACGATCGGCAATGATTTTCAGTTTTTGCAAAGTTTCGGCAGACAAGTTGTAAGGTCCCACATAGCCTTTGACATCGCCGATTAACGCAATGATTTCTTCCTCGGTGGCCAGACGAATTTCATTGCCAGCAAAGGCGTTGAGCAATTTAATTTCCTCAACCGCCAAATCCCCCCGAATCAGGGCCATGACCGGCATTTTTTCGTCAATCACATAGATCAACGTTTTCAAAATCGTTTCAGGGCGCAATTGGAACTTGCGCTCCAAAGCCTCTATGGTGCTGGCGTTGGGGGTATCTAAAACGGTTGATTCAGCATGATCGCCGGTGGTGTCGGCTTCCGGCAAGATCGACTCAGCCCGTTCAGCGTTGGCTGCGTAATCACAGCTATCGCAGAAGAATACGTCGTTCTCCCCGCTTTCCTGCTCCCCGGGAGCAATGCGGGTCAGCACCATGTACTCGTGACTGACGCTGCCGCCAATGGCCCCGCTATCACTGCGTACCTGACGGGTTTCCAAGCCGCAGCGCTCAAAAATGCGGGTGTAGGTTTCGGCCATCTTCTGGTATTCCCGATCCAGGCAGTCCTGACTGCTGTGGAAGCTGTAGGCGTCTTTCATAATGAACTCACGGCCACGCAACAAGCCGAAGCGGGGCCGAATCTCATCCCGGTACTTGGTCTGAATCTGGTACAAATTGACCGGCAACTGACGGTAAGAGCGCACTTCCTTGGTGGCGATGTCGGTAATCACTTCCTCGGCGGTGGGGGCCAAGCCATATTCACGACCGTGGCGATCCTTGACCCGCATCATCAGCTCCCCGTAAACATCCCAGCGCCCGGAGGCCTGCCACACTTCCGCCGGTTGCAGAATGGGCATCAGCAATTCCTGCGCCCCGGCCCGATCCATTTCTTCCCGGACAATTTGCTCTACTTTGCGCAAGACACGCCACATTAAGGGCAAATAATTGTAAACCCCGTTGGCCAAACGCCGGATGTAACCGGCCCGCACCAATAACTGGTGGCTGACCACCTCGGCATCCGCCGGGTTTTCACGCAAAGTAGGGGCTAACAACTGGGTCATTCGCATGGGCAGGGATCTCTTCCTATAACCGGTATCAGTGCCTTCCATCATAGTGGAAAGGCGACCGCTTGCAAAGCAAAGGGGCGCTTCCGCTCAGAAACACCCCACTGCGATTTTAGTAAAGTTCGGTTAATCCGGCTGAACCACCAACGGAATCTCATGCTCATGATCCACCGGGTCCAGCTTGGGCTGGCCTTTCTGGCCGCTCCCATTGCCTCGGGCGTGAACCACATCATCCATAATGGCCTTGAACTCAACATCATCCAGGGTTTCTTTTTCCAACAGCACCTTGACGATGGCGTCCATGACATCCCGGTTCTCAATCAGCATCGCTCGCACCTGATCGTAGAGGTCTTCAACCAGGGTTTTCACTTCCCGATCAATCAAGGCGGCCACTTCTTCACCGTAGTTCCGCTCGCTGCCGAAATCCCGACCCATGAACATATGCTCGTTCTGCTTACCGTATGTAATGGGGCCCAATTTTTCGTTCATCCCATAGACGGTCACAATGCGACGGGCCATGGAGCTGACTTTCTCCAGATCGTTGCTGGCCCCGGTGGTGACATCCTGGTACACCACCTCTTCAGCCACCCGGCCACCCAGGGCCACCGCAATGCGGGCCAAAATCTGCTTTTTAGACATGTGTACCTTGTCATCCTCAGGCATGGTCCAGGTCAAGCCCAACGCCATCCCCCGAGGAATAATGGTGACCTTGCGCAAGGGGTCGCTATCCGGCGTAAGTACGGCCACCAATGCGTGACCCACTTCGTGATAGGCGGTCAACTCCTTGTCCTTCTCGGACATGATCTTGTTCTTCTTCTCGGCACCGGCCAGTACCTTGTCAATGGAGTTCTCGATATCAATCTGGTGAATGACTTCCTTGTTCTGACGAGCGGCCAGCAAGGCCCCTTCGTTCAGCAGGTTGGCCAAATCAGCCCCGGTAAAGCCCGGCGTGCGCTTGGCCAGCAGCTTGAGATCCACATCGCTGGCCAGAGGTTTGCCCTTGGCATGCACTTTCAAAATCTGCTCACGGCCCTGCACATCCGGGCGATCGATCATGACCTGCCGGTCAAAACGACCCGGGCGCAACAGCGCGTTATCCAGAATATCGGGCCGGTTGGTGGCGGCCAGCACAATAATGCCGGAATGCGGATCGAACCCATCCATCTCCACCAGCAACTGGTTCAGGGTTTGCTCACGCTCATCGTGACCACCGCCCATGCCAGCGCCCCGTTGACGACCCACCGCATCGATTTCATCCATAAAGATGATACAGGGGGCGTGCTTCTTGGCCTGCTCGAACAAATCCCGAACCCGGCTGGCGCCCACGCCCACAAACATTTCCACAAAATCCGAACCGGAAATGCTGAAAAAGGGCACCCCGGCTTCCCCGGCCACCGCTTTGGCCAGCAAGGTTTTACCGGTGCCCGGTGAACCCACCAGCAACACGCCCTTGGGAATCTTGGCCCCCAGCTTCTGGTAACGCTCCCCGTTTTTGAGGAAATCGACCACTTCTTCCAGCTCGGCCTTGGCTTCATCAATACCGGCCACATCGTTGAAGGTGACCTTGACCTTGCTGTCCATGGACATTTTGGCACGACTTTTACCGAAAGACAGAGCCTGAGAGCCGCCGCCCTGAGCGTTGCGCAGAATCATCAGCAAAATGCCCAGGAAAATAATGGGCACAAACACGGTGGTCAGGGTGGTCAGCCAAAAACTGTCATTCTCCCGCTTGGCAAAGGAAAAAGGTACGTTGTACTGCTGCAAAGTCGGCACCAGCAAGCTGACCCCGGCGCCACTTTCCGGCAAAATCACCTGATACTGAATTGGCCTGTTTTTAGCGCCCACCGCAGTCATGGGGGTCACAGCCACAGGCGGTTTTTCCGAGGCAGCCGCAGCGGGCCGGGACGCCTGCTCCTGCACAGGCTGAGACGGCGCTTTAACAGCGGACGGGCCAACCTGAGGCTTGACAGACTCCGCAGACGTTAATGATTCCGGAGCGGCAGTCCTGTTTTCAGCAGGCTTGGAGGTCACAGGCTTTTCCTGCGATCCCGAGGCTTTTTCCAGCCCGGCTTCTCCGCCAATACCCACAGGGGCCGTCCGCCAGTTGACAGATTGAGACTCCGCCTTGGATTCCAGGGCCTTAACGGCCATTGCATTATAGCCAGTGGCCCCGTTATCCCGAATTTCCACCCGCACAATTTCACGGGACTTCACCAGGTCAAGAAAATCGTTGAAGGTCACCTGAGACGGAATCAGAACCTCTCCCTTGAGCATTGGCGTTATAAAAAGCGCCAGCAAAAGCAGGATGACCATAATGCTAATGCCGATAGTTTGATCTTTCTTTTTCATAAAGCCACTAAAGCTGCTCCCTGACAATTTGAACTAAAACTGTTTGGCCTGAAATGGAAATCAGAGACTGACCCTTGGGGGAACGATGCGGTCCCAAAAAGCAACATAACGACAGGCAGGCACTCAAAAAACCATTTCCTCTCCATGCTCTCGCTATCAAGAGGAGCGGGAGCGCACCAGAAATATACTGGCATTATATCATAGTAGGCCTCCAAAAAGTGCCACACTTGCCCAAGCCCCCATCCGGGCTGAATTTCCCAGCAGTGGTTAAAATTACCCTTATCATCTTGGTCACTGGGTGGCATTGTGTTACTATTAAGCGTGTTGAGCTTTAAATACAGGTTAGAGAGACCATGACGCCCCTGACGACCGACGACTTTCCTTACACCCTGAGCTATGTAATGGAACTTTTGGGGCTGGAGGAACGGGAACTGATGAGTTTCGTTCAAACTCTCGGCCTGAGTCCCAGAAAAGATGAGAAGACAGGCCGGGTCATCTTTACCCACCGGGACATTGAAGCCATCAAAAAGGCCAGAGAGCTTAAAAAATCCGGTGAACTGACCGAAGGGCTGGCACAGCCCGTGAGCATTAACAAAATGGTCCCGGGGCAAAACACGGCGGCCAGCGCAGAGGAAGATACTATTAGCCCCACTGGCAAGAGCGGGTACATGTCGCCCATGAGTGGCGGGAGCAGTCAATCGCTGCGAAACGCCACCAGCGGCAAGGACAACATCACCGTCATGGTGGAAGCGGTCAGCCAGGTGAAGGAAGGCATCCTCAAGGATTTATCCCGCCTGCTGGATGACAAGCTCTCCGGTCTGGATGAAGTGGTGGTGGAGTTAATCCGCTGCAAAAGCGAGAATGACAGCCTGAAAAAGAAGCTGGATGAAGCCGTTCGGGCCAAGGAAACACTGGAGTACGAGCTTTCCCGGTTCAAGCCGGTTCAGTTCGGCTTCTTCCGGAAAACGTAAGGGATTGACGCTGGCATAACCACCGTTCGGGGCGCTGAGGCATCGAGACCTGATCTGCGATGCGGCATTTCCGTTTGACGAATCATTCGGTTAGCCAGCTTGACTGACCTTGGCGTTGGTTGAACAGGGCGAAGCAAGGGCCATTGGTGCAAGACTGACGGCTTGAAGTCAATAGGCAGGACGGCGGGCTGCAGAATCGCCCCGCCTAGCGTTTCAAGCGGAATAAAACCAGACTGCGGGCCTGAAGCCTGTAGACCGTGTCTCCGCCGCAATATAGGGTATCGTCCTCTCGCTCCCCACTGCCATTCGGCAATGAATCCGTGGCCGTATCAAACAGCTGAATCCAGGCGTCTCCCCGGTTTAACCGTGGCAGGTGAAAAGCCACCGGCTTATGCGATGCGTTCAGCACTAGCAAAAAAGTACTGCCTGAAACAGGATTGCCTTTTTCGTCGAGTTCATTGATGGCGGAACCGTTCAACAAGGCTCCCATCCACAATGCCTGGGGATCATGCCAGTCCGCCTCCGACATTTCCAGCCCCTGGGCGTTGTACCAAATGACATCCTTGATGTTGTAGGCCTTGGAAGTCAGCCCGATAAAAAACTTGCGGCGCTGAAAGACGGGATTCTCCTTGCGAATGCGAATGAGCTGCTTCACAAATTCATAAAAGTTCTTTTCCGGCTCGGTCAGCTCCCAGTTCAGCCAACTAATGGCGTTGTCCTGACAATAGGCGTTGTTATTCCCTTGCTGGGTGCGGCTCAGCTCATCGCCTGCCGCAATCATGGGCACCCCCAACGAGAGCAGCAGGGTGGCCATTAAATTCCGCTTCTGCTGAAACCGAAGGGCATTGATCCGCAAATCGTCGGTCTCCCCTTCCACTCCACAGTTCCAGCTGTGGTTGTGATTATCCCCGTCCCGGTTGCCTTCCCCGTTGGCCTCGTTATGTTTCTGGTTGTAGCTGACCAGATCGTGCAGGGTAAACCCGTCATGCGAAGTCAGAAAATTAATGCTGGCATGCGGATCTTTCTCTGAGTACAAATCGCTACTGCCCGCAATGCGGGTGGCCATTTCACTGAGGGTCCCGGCATCGCCCTTCCAGAAGGAGCGGGCCGCGTCGCGGTATTTGCCGTTCCATTCCGTCCAAAGCACGGGGAAATTCCCCACCTGATAGCCCCCCTCCCCCAGATCCCAGGGCTCGGCAATCAGCTTGGTCTGGCACAGAACCGGATCTTGATGAATGACATCGAAAAAGGAGCCCAGCTTGTCCACATAATGCACATCCCGGCCCAGCGTGGCGGCCAAATCAAAGCGGAAGCCATCCACGTGCATTTCCAGTACCCAGTAGCGCAGGCTGTCCATAATCAGCTGGATCACCCGAGGGTGGCTGACATTCAGCGTGTTGCCGCAACCGGTATAATCCATGTAGAAGCGGGGCTCTTCCTCCACCTGCTTGTAATAACTGCGATTGTCAATGCCTTTAAAGCTGAGCGTTGGCCCCAGATGGTTCCCCTCGCAGGTGTGGTTGTACACAACATCCAGAATGACCTCAATGCCTGCCGCATGCAGGGAACGCACCATGGTCTTGAACTCCAGGATGGGGTCTTCCGGGTTATGTTTCTGGGAACTGTAGCGCAGCTCCGGGGCAAAGTACCCCAGGGTGTTGTAGCCCCAGTAATTGCTAAGGCCTCGGATTTTCAGAAAGTGATCGTCCACGTGCTGATGCACCGGCAACAGCTCCACCGCGGTCACCCCCAAATCCAGCAAATGCTCAATCACCGGCTCACTGCCCAGGGCGGCGTAGCTGCCTCGCAAATGCTCCGGCACTTTGGGATGGCGCATGGTCAAGCCCTTGACGTGGGCCTCGTAGATAATAGTCTTGTGCCAGGGGGTACGCAGGGGCTTATCGTCTCCCCACACGAAGGAATCATCCACCACAGCGGCCAGCGGGGCAAAAGGGGCGCTATCCCGAGTGTCTATCAACAGATCGGTATCGGCAAAAGTGCTACTGCGGTGCGGATCCGGGATTTGATAGCCGAACAGGGCGTCATTCCAGCGCTCCAGACGCACTACCGACTTGGCGTAAGGGTCCAGCAGCAGTTTGTTGGGGTTAAATCGATGACCCTCTAAAGGATTCCAGGGGCCATACACCCGGTATCCGTACAATTGACCCGGTCTCAAATCCGGAAAGTAGCCGTGCCAGACGTGATCGGAATACTCCAGCAGCAAGACTCGCCTTGACTCCACGGTATCATCCGCCGAGTCAAACAGGCACAGCTCCACCGCTTCGGCGTACTCGGAAAACAGGGCAAAGTTGACCCCCATGCCATCCCAGGTGGCCCCCAAGGGGTATGAACTCCCCGGATAGACCCGCAATTCTACCGAACTCAACGGCGCTGTCGTCATCCCCATTCTCCTCAAACAGACAACTGGTAGTGATTATCATAAACGCTAACCGAAAAACTGAAACAATGATCTTCTGTGACACGATGGCCACGGACTGACGGAACGCCACTGTGCAGGGCCCCGAAGGCCAATCCCCGAAGGCTATACCCCACCAGCCAAAACCGCCGAACGAAGCTGCGGCTCCAAATGCACCACCCGCCGGGGAAAGGGAATCTCAATCCCTTCCGCCTGAAAGCGCGCGTGCAGCGCCTTGATAAATTCGTGTTTAACCGCGTACTGGTCCTCAAACCCTTGGATCCGCAAAATAACGGTCAAGCCAATGCCGGACTCGCCAAAAGTATGGTACCGAATGAAGGGATCAAAATCGATCACCGCGCCCAGAGTTCGTTGTAACACTTCTTTGGCCACACTCTGGATGACCCTTTCCACCTGCTGCAAATCACTGGCATACCCAACGCTGACCTCGACCAAAGTCGACATTTCCGGGATAGGCAAGGCAAAATTGGTAATGATGGTGGAGGACATCTTGGCGTTGGGTACCAGCACCAAATTGTTGCTGAGCTGACGAATGACCGTGTTCCGCCAGCCAATGTCCTGAATAAAGCCTTCCTGCCCCGATTCCAGACGCACAAAGTCACCCACCTTGATCTGCCGGGCCAAAATCATCTGAATGCCGGCGAACATGTTGGCCAAGGTATCCTGCAAGGCCAGAGAAATGGCCAAGCCACCGACCCCCAACGCGGTGATGAGGGGCAGTACCGATATCCCCAGACTTTGCAGCAACACAATGGAGCCGCACAAAAACACCAGCAACCGGATAATGTTCTCAAAAATGGAGGTATTGGGCAGGGCCTTCAGGGCCTGAGTATGATCCAGGTAAAAGCGGGTCAGGGCAACGGACACTCGCCCGAAGAAGCGGATGGCAATCAGCATGGCCACGATAAACAGGGCCTTGCGCACAATTTCCAGACTCTCCGCGGAGAGGAAGGGCATTTGGTAAGTAGCCCCATAACTCCCCCACAACCCGAACAGCCAGGGCAGCAATCCGCTCAGCATGCGATCCAGTGAGCCATTCATGGCCGGATAAACCCGACTCAGCAAACGATGCGTCGCGTTGCGCATGATGCGCTCCGCCAGAAAGCCTGCCGCTGTGCCGATTGCCACATACAACACCGGCCAAAGCCACAAGGTCCAGTCCAGCAGGGGAAGCACCCGGCTGGCCAACGCCTGCAATTCATCGGGGATGTATAGTCGCATGATTCCATCGCTCCATTGCTTCCGCTCCAAGGCTTCCTGATGCCAGCAAAGCCGGTAACGCACTGCCTTGATTAACGCAAACCCAAACCGGTTTGACCATTACTCCATCGGCAGAGCCTATAGCCCAAAACGCTCATAGATGGCTGGCACATTGCGCAGGTAATCGGCCACATCAAAGCAGGCTTCGATTTCCGCAACGCTCAACGCCTCGCACACTTCCGGGTCGGCCAGCAGGTTGGCCCGGAAATCCCCGCCAGCCACATTCCAGGCGGCGTGGGCGTTTTTCTGGGTCAGCCGGTAAGCGTCCTCACGGCTCATGCCTTTATCCACCAGCTTCAGCAGCACCCGCTGGGAGAAAATGATGCCCCCAAAGCGGTTCATATTGGCCCGCATGTTGTCGGCATGTACCACCAAATCCCGCATCACTCCGTTAAAGCGGTTCAGCATGTAGTGCATCAGGATAAACACATCGGGAAACATGACCCGCTCCACGGAACTGTGGCTGATATCCCGCTCGTGCCATAACACGGCGTTTTCCAGGGCCGGGGTCACGTAAGAGCGCACCAGTCGGGCCAGACCCGTTAGATTCTCGGAGCTGACCGGGTTGCGTTTGTGCGGCATGGCCGAAGAGCCTTTTTGCCCCTTGGCAAAGCCCTCTTCCACTTCCAGAATGTCCGTTTTCTGCAGGCCCCGGATTTCCACCGAGAATTTTTCAAGGGAAGTGGCCAGATTGGCCAGCGCCATAAAGAGCTGGGCATGCAGGTCTCGAGAAATGACTTGTGTGGAGGTGCGAGCGGGCTTCAGGTTCAGCAAGGCACAAACCCGCTCCTCCACCGCCGGATCAATATTGGAGTAGGAGCCCATGGCCCCACTCATCTGCCCCACCCGGTTTTCCTCCAGGGCATCGGTTAAACGCGTTTGCTGGCGTTGCAATTCATCCAGCCAGTTCAGCAACTTAAGGCCAAAGGTAATGGGTTCCCCATGAATGCCGTGAGAACGGCCCACCATAACGGTGTCCCGGTGGGCCAGGGCCTTTTGCTTCACGGTGTCAATCACCTGGGTCAACTTCTCCTGCACCAATACCCCAGCCGACTGAATTTGCAGGGAAAGGGCCGTATCCAGCAAATCGGAGCTGGTCAGTCCCATATGCACAAAACGGGAATTTTCCCCCACGGATTCGGCCACATTGGTGAGGAAGGCAATGACATCGTGCCGCACCTCGGCCTCAATCTCATCGATGCGGGCAATGTCAAAGCGGGCTTTGGCGCGCACGTCGGCGCAAACCCCGGCGGGCACCAGACCCATTTCCTCCTGCACTTGCAACACGGCCAGTTCAACGGTCAGCCAGGTTTCAAAAATGGCCTCCCGGGTCCATAAGGCCGACATTTCGGGCAGGGTGTAGCGTTCAATCATGGCGGCAAATCCGACTTTCTAGGGGAAAATCAACTATTTTCCCGATTATTTTGGGCCAGACAAGACGCATAATCAAGACAGTTTACCGTGCGTGTGGTTGCATTACCCCGCAAGCCACCGGTCTGAAGGCGAGGTTCCCGATGACGTTTCCGTATCTTCATCCGCTCAGGTTTCATTCAGCGCAAGGGAAAGACCTGTTTATACTGGCGCTGGCGCTTTTACTGAGTCTGTGCTACCCCGGCACAGGTTGGGGACAAGGCACCCTGCCCTCCCTGGATCACTCACCGGCAGCAAGCAGCGCCAACCTGACACCGGCCCAACCACTGCCCGCCCCCCATGCGGCCCATCCCCCGGAGCCCTCCCTGCAACCGGCTTCCCTGCAAACCGCACTGCCCGCCCGTTCGACCCCCGTGCCCCCCTCGGGCTTTAAAACCGCCATCAGCAAAATAATCCCGTCGGAAAGCGCCATAAAGCCCGTTGCCTACACGCCGCTTCCGGGTATTGTGGTTTTTCCTGTGATCAAACACGGCAATGAAAAGGCCTTTGGGGATTTGCCCCTGATCTTCGCTCGTGAATACGCCCAAAGGCTGGAACTCAAGGTGCCTGAAACACGAATTTACCATCCCATTTACACCGTGGATGAAATTCGCGTGCAGGGGCTGGGCCACGTGTACGATCAGATTATGAAATACTACGTCAAAGCCGGGCGCCCGGAACCTCTGGCCATGGATTACCTGCTCAAGCAGCTCAGCAACAACAACAAGGCCATCTCCCGGGTGGTATTTGTGGAGGCCGATTTGGACACCACCCACCCCACCGAGTCCACCAGCGTGGGTGACTGGGTGAAGCAATGGACCACGGATGGCCTGCCCAAGCAAATGCGCTACTTTGTGCGCAGCCGCATGCAGATTTTCGATGCGGAATCCCCCGAATTTCCCATGGTGTGGGGAGGCTCCTGGGTGCGCTCGATCAAGGCCGATCGGTTCTTGAACGTAACCCCCTCCATTTTCAGCGATAGTGACAGCCAGCAAGCCTTCGCAGGCCTGTCTCGCCAGATGAGCCGAGAGATCATCCTGCTCACCCCAAAAACCGCTTACATGCACCCCGAGTATGATTTGGCCGTTCTGGGTAAACTGTTACCAGAAGCCAAAACAGGCCCTCCATTGCACTTTTCGGAAAAAAATCAAGGCAACGCCACAATTAACGCCGAAAATCAGGAGGCCATTCATCGAATTTTGCGGAGGCAAAATCAGGGTGACAACTAACAGAATCTCGAACGGAGAAACGAAGATTCAAACACGGTCTACACTACTTGTTAGGACAGGTTTTTTCTGAAACCGGACGATCTTTCGGGCTCACGGCGGTGCGCCCCCTATCAGTGGAGCCCTCGGGCGAGCAAGCTGACAACACCGTCTACTCAATAATTTGGGACTTGTAGGAATCCGCTTCATGCTGACGGATGTAGTTCCGCAGGGCTTCACGAATCAATTCACTGCGAGAGCGCTGCTCTTCATCGGCCAGCAAATCAATCTCCGATAAAAACTTTTCGGGCAGGGAAATCAGGACCCGAGTACTCTTAGACGCTTTAACCATTGTGGAATGAGCTCCTTTCGTTTACAAGGAAGGGTAAAATTGAGGGGTTACTCCAGCAAAATAGAATCCATCAGGGGATTGCCAGGAGTACGACGACGCATGTAGACACGCAGGGCCTGACGAATGAGTTCGCTCCGGGTGCGCTGCTCAGAGTCGGCAATTTCATCAATTTTGTCCAAAAAATCCTCACGCATTGAAATCAAAACCTTGGCCATTCGGACTCCTCCATCTGTAAATCCAGTTTGGTTACTATCTCTATCTCTTGTCTGTGCAAGTAGGGAAAGTATTACGCTGAATAAATAAAAACAAAAAAGAGGCGCTGATTGCTGTGGTCTAACAGTATGTTACATACCATTTACACCGATAGTATGTGTGAAAACATATACTACTGGTACCCAGCCGTGGATGCCTTGAATTCGAGAACATACAGCGACAATCGTTTTGATGGCTTTGAACCGGCAAATGGGGGAAACTTACGGGTCCACTGAATTTACTGATTAGTCTATTTTTTAAAAATTTGGGCCTTTTGGGTATCCCTCCAGAGGGTGATATTACGGAAAGCCATACGGTATACGTCCATCCGAACATCCATGGCAGGCCCCAGGGTTAACAATGTGTCATATAAATACCGCCGGATTGATCATTTCTCCTGTCGGAGAGAGAATAATGTGTTCCACTCGCCCTTTTTGACTGAAAGCCATTGGCCATGAGTTCCTCGCCCTCCCACCAGCCCCAAAAAACCCGCCCTCCTCAGGCCCAGCCGGACCTGGAAAGCCTGAACGCCCAGAAAAACCCGGGGAAAAAACAGGAACCAAACCCGGAGAGAACGGTGGCCTTTTACACCCTGGGCTGCAAGGCCAACCAGCTGGAGACCTCCACTCTGGCCAACCAGTTTCAGGATCAGGGCTGGCGCATTGTCCCCTTTGACGAAGCGGCGGAAGTGTATGTGGTCAATACCTGCACGGTGACCGAGCGCAGCGATCAGGAGTCCAAACGCATCATCCGCCGGGCCAGACTGTCCAACCCCAGCGCCCGGATTGCCGCCACCGGCTGCTTTGCCCAGGTGGCCCCGGATGAGTTGGCGGCTCTGGACGGCATCAGCTTTGTGATTGGCAACAACTTTAAAGACCAACTGGTTCAAATTGTGCAGGACACCCCACCGTCGGATCGCCCGCTGGTGCAAGTGTCTGAAATCGACAAAAGCCGCATCATGGAAGGGGCTTCCTCGGCGGCCATCGATCGCACCCGTGGCAGCCTGAAGATTCAGGATGGCTGCGATTACAAATGCACCTACTGCATCATCTGGGAGGCCCGAGGCCTCAGCCGCAGCTTGCCGGTGGAAGACATCAAGGTGCAACTCCAGCGCATGCTGGATGAAGGCTTCAAGGAAATAGGGCTGACCGGCATCAACATTGGCCAGTACGAGCATGAGGGGGCAGATCTGGCCGACCTGTTGCGTGAGCTGATTCAGACACCGGGCCCATTTCGTTTGCGCTTGACCTCGCTGGACCCCATGGAAGTGAGCGAGAAGCTGATTGACGTGGTGCGGGATTCCCACGGCAAAATTTGCCCGCACTTTCATCTCTCCGCCCAAAGCGCCGAGGATTACGTGCTGAAACGCATGGGCCGCCGGCACCATGTGGCCGATATGGAGCGGGTTTGCCACTCCATCGCCCAGAAAATCCCGCAGGCCTCGGTGGGGTCTGACATCATTGTGGGTTTCCCCGGGGAGACGGCAGAGCGCTTTGAGGCCACTTACCAGACGCTGAAAAACACGTATATGAACTACTTCCACGTGTTCAGCTACTCCAAGCGCAAAGGGACGCCAGCGGCCACCTTCCCCGATCAGGTGCCGGAGCGGGAGAAAAAAGCCCGTGCCCAGCGCTTGCGGGCATTATCCGATGAGAAAACGCTGGCTTATCGGCAAGCCTTTTTGGGGCAAACCCTGCACGTGATTGTGGAAGAAAGCGAATCGGGCGAGCCGTTGAAAGGCATGAGCGAGAACTATCTGAAAGTCCACATTGAGCCCCATGGCCTGCCCCTGCAAGCCAACGACTGGATCTGCGCAGAAGTGGTGGACGTAAGTGTGGATACCGTTCAAGTCAAGGCCTTGGGTGTATTGGCTTAAGGCAAACATGACCAATCCAATCCCACTTCAGCCCCAAGAAATAAAGCAGGTGGTATACAGTAAGCCCACGGCCGCCATTTGGGAAGAAGTGTTTTTAGCCGCCGGTCAGATTGGGCTTTACACATCGCTGTTTACATTCTTGTTTTTCAATTCCTTATTGTTATTTGTCCCGCCTCAAAAGGTTTGCGGTCATAACACTCCCGTCCAATGTATCAGCATCTCCTTACCGGGCTCACTCATTTTCGGGCTCATTATGGGACTAACTGCAATTACTAGAGCCTTAAAAGGGGGCCTGCGAAGCCACATCCCCGAAGTACAAGTCCTGACCGAGGGGATTAAAATTAGCCATTTCAGATACTGGGGAAAAGCCAAAATACTGGCTCAGGAGCATATGGTGCCTTGGCACACCATTCACGATGTGGAATTAAAAACCGAACGGTTTTGTGGCCTGCGATCATCCACCCTCATCCTCCTCTGCCCCAGGGGCCTATTGGCTCATTGCACCAAAATGAGGTCCAGCCACCAAGTGGAAGTCCATTTACCGTGGCCCATCGAAAATTTTAGAGCCTTCAAAATGGAGATCTCCTCGTTCACCGACCCCGATCATCCCCTGCGGCATTTTATGGAGGTTACCGCTCGCACTATGAGCGGCGACTGAAAAAGTTTCAACCATGCGATTACTACATATCAAGCGCAAGATCATTTGCTACAATCCCGCTACTCTGAGAGAATAGTGCTTATTATCCACTCAAGCGTGCATCCACAGGAAAGCCCCCGCCCATGAGCCAAAACACCTACTACATCACCACCGCCATCGACTACGTCAACGCGGCGCCCCACCTGGGCCACGCTTACGAAAAAATCGCCACCGACGTCATGGCCCGCTTCCAGAAGCTGGTGGGCAAAGAGGTGTTTTTCCTGACCGGCACCGATGAGCATGGCACCAAGGTAGAAAAAACCGCCGCCAGCCGAGGCCTTACCCCTCAACAGCACACCGATGAACTGGTGGAAGAGTTCAAAAAGGCCTGGGCTTACCTCAACTTAAACTACGATCGCTTCATTCGCACCACCGACGCGGATCATTACGCCGTGGTGGAACAACTGTGGCGCAAAATGGCGGCCAAGGGCGATATCGAAAAACGGGCCTACCAGGGCATGTACTGTGCGGGCTGCGAAAAATTCGTGACCGAGCGGGACCTGAACGAGGCGGGCGAATGCCCCAACCACCAGCGCAAGCCGGAAATCGTGCAGGAAGAGAACTACTTCTTCAAGCTCAGCAAGTACAAAGCAGCCCTTCAGGCCCATATGCAAAGCAATCCCAACTTTGTATTGCCGGAATTCCGGGCGGCGGAAGTGCTGCAAATGCTGGAGGATCTGGAAGACATCAGCGTGTCCCGGCATAAGAACTCGGTCAGCTGGGGCATTCCGGTGCCGAATGACGCCGATCAGGTCATTTACGTGTGGATTGATGCCCTCAGCAACTACATTACCGGCATTGGCTATGGCAAGGATGAGGCTCTGTTCAACCGGTTCTGGCCTGCCGATGTGCATATGATTGGCAAGGACATTCTGCGGTTCCACGCCATTTACTGGCCCGCCATGCTCATGTCCGCTGAAATCCCACTGCCCAGCCAGATTTTTGCCCACGGCTTCATCAACATCAACGAAGCCAAAATCTCCAAGAGCGTGGGCAACGTGGTATCGCCCTTTACCCTGAAGGAGCGCTTTGAGCTGCCCAACCCCGATCCCATCCGCTACTACCTGATGACCGTGGCCACCTTCGGACAGGACGGCAGCTTTACGGAAGAAGATTTCAAACTCAAGGTCAACGCCGATTTGGCCAACAATCTGGGCAACCTGCTCAACCGCACCCTGAATATGACCAACAAGTATTTCGACGGTCAGGTGCCTCAGTCTCAACACGCCAAGCCGGGCATCTTGCATGCGGACGGGGTGACTGAGGTGCATCAGGCTTATGCGGCCTTTGAATTCCAGAAAGCGGCGGATCTCATCCTGCAACTGGTCGATTGGGCCAACAAGCAGATCAACGATCAGGAGCCCTGGACTTTATTTAAAGAAGGCAAACTGACCGAGCTGGCCGATCTCATGTATACCGTGCTGGAAACCCTGCGTCAGGTGGCCATTTTGCTCAGCCCCATTACCCCTACCCTCAGCGATGAAATGTGGTCGCAACTGGGCTATCAGGCCAAACTCAGTGACCTGTGCCCCCGCTGGGACGACATTACCAACGCCCACATCCCGGTGGGACAGCGCGTCAATCTGCAAGGCCCCATTTTACCCCGTCTGGACAGCGAACTGGCCGGGGCCACCAAGAAGAAATAACAAACGCCAATGAACTGCGAACAATTTAAACGCTCTTACAGCAAATTCGACGGCGCCGCCAATGTCATCCACTGGAAGGACATTGAAACCCCGGAATACGCCTCCTACTCGGATCATATGCAAGATTGTCACGAGTGCCGGGACTGGTTCCAGACCGAGCAACTCAAGGACTGGAAAATCGACGCCAGCGCCTATCCCTGCATTCACATGGCCTATCACGCCAATTACCGATGTGCCTCGCATCAGGATGCCTGGGAGTGCCCCAGCAGCTTAATTGTCTACGTGGATCAGTATGACGAATACGGCATCCCCATCCGGGATGGGGGAACCTCCTACTGGAAGATCGATTGCTGCCCGTGGTGCGGACACGCCCTGCCCCAATCCAAGCGGGAATTGTGGATGCAGAAGCTGCGGGCCTTGGGTCATGATCCTATGAATCACTACGACAAAATTCCGGCGGAATACAAAAGCGCCAAGTGGTACAAGGACGATCACTTTCCCGATCTGCGGCTGGTTTAGAGGCGAATCCGATGAGCGCGCCCACCCTCATTGATACCCACTGCCATCTGGATTACATTCACCGGCAAGCCGATCACCCGGATGGCCTGAGTGGTACCGATCCGGTGCAAGTGCTGGCCCGGGCCAAAGCCGCTGGCGTGGAATTTCTGGTGAATCCCAGCGTGACCCCGGCCAAATTTCCGGAGGTCATGGCCATGGCCGAACGCTTTGAGAACGTGTACGCCGCCGTGGCCGTTCACCCCACCGATGTGGCCGATATCGTGGATCAGCCGGACTGGCTGGCCGAAATCGAAGCCTTGCTCAGCCATCCCAAAGTGGTGGCCGTGGGGGAAACCGGGCTGGATTACTATTGGGATCAATCGCTGGTGGACTTGCAAAAAAAATGTTTTAAAAGCCTGCTGGAACTGGGCCGAAAGTACGATTTGCCGGTGATCGTGCATGACCGGGAGGCCCATGAGGATGTGTACCAGATCATCAGCGAAGTCCCGGGGGTGCGGGGCATTATGCACTGCTTCTCCGGCGATGCCGAGTTTGCCCATCGTATGATCGAGAAAAACTTCCACATTAGCTTTGCCGGAAACGTGACCTTTAAAAAAGCAGAAAACCTGCATCAAGCGGCCAAAGAAATTCCCTTAGAGTGGATGCTGGTGGAAACCGATTCTCCTTTCCTCAGCCCGATGCCCTTTCGGGGCAAGCCCAACGAACCGGCCCGAGTGAAGCTGGTGGCGGAAAAAATCGCCGAACTGCGAGGAATCGCTTACGAGGAAGTGGCCGCCGTGACCACGGCCAATGCCCGCAAAGTCTTTGGTCTGTTATGATTAAGGGGTAAAGTTGCTTCGGTTGGGAACCCCGCCAAATGCTGATTGTCCTGCCCTCCACCCCGACTACGGAAAACGCCAGCCAGTGGCTGAATGAGCGAAGTATTCCACACCAGGTCATTCCGATCCCCGAGTCGTTGGGGTACAAAACCGGCTCCGATGTGGCCATTTACATTGAAGGCAGCGATCAGCAAGGCGTGCCCATGGAACTGACCAAAGCCCGCTTTGTGGTCATGCGGGTGTTCAAGGATTTTAAGTTATGAGCTTTATTGCCTTAATCCTTGCTCCCCTTTCTTTTCTATCCGGGCGTTGTCATTCCCGCGTAGGCGGGAATCCAGTACGCCCAGCCCCCCGCTTACGCAAGCCCAAAAAAGATAATCACGACGCATTTTGTCATTCCCGCGCAGGCGGGAATCCAGTACGACAGGCAGCCGGACTGACTGAAAACGAACTGTCGACAAACCAACCCAAACGCAAGAAGGCGCAGTGGATTCCCGCCTGCGCGGGAATAACAGAGGTGACGAGAATGACAGGCACTCTTGGAAACAGAGTCGCAGTGCTACTTATTCTCTTGATTCCAATGCTCTTCACGGGCTGTACAAAACCTCCGAGCAAGCCCACCGAACGCATCACCCTGGAGTTTTGGACGCTGCAACTGGACACGTTCAAAAGCACGCTGGAACCCATGTTTCTGGAGTACGAGCGAGCCCATCCCAACGTGCGCATCCATTGGGTGGATGTGCCTTTTTCCGAGGGCCCCAAACGCACCCTGACCGCCATGCTCAGCGGACACACCCCGGATGTGGTGAATTTAAACCCGGATTTTTCTGCCATACTGGCCAACCGCAACGCCTTGACCAACATGAACACCGCCCTGCCGGAGTCCGTAAAATCCACGTATTTGCCGGTAGCCTGGCAAGGAGCCACCCTCACTAGACCGGGCCAAGCACCGCTGGCCTTTGGCTTGCCCTGGTACATCACCTCCAGCGTGACCATCTACAACAAGGCCCTGCTGCGGAATGCGGGCTTCGCCCAGCCTCCCACCCGCTTTGCGGAACTCTCCGATTTTGCCGATCAAATTCACCGAAAAACCGGTCAATACGGCCTCATGCCGGTCATCGCCGAAAATGGAAATTTCCTGAAAGAACTCAAAAAACAGGGCATTCCGCTGTACAACGCCAAAGGACAGGCCATTTTCGCCACCCCGCAGGCCATGGAAATTTTAGCCACCTACGTGGACATGTACAAACAGGGCTGGGTACCGGCGGAAGCCATCACCGAAAGTCATCAATCCGCGGTGGGACGCTTTCAGGCGGGCACATTGGCCTCGCTGTCCATTGGCCCCAACTTCCTGAAAATCGTGAAGGAAAACGCCCCCAACATTTACAAGGAAACGGACGTGGCCCCCCAGTTTCCGCAAACTTCTCCCTACAAGGATTTTTCTCTGATGGTATTGGTAGTACCGGTGAAAAGCGCTCACCCCAAGGAGGCCGTCGATTTCGCCGCCTTCATCACCAACGCCAAAAATCAGCTGGCCCTGGCCCAGGTCGCCCCCGTTTTGCCTTCGATCACAGCGGCCCTGAACGATCCGTATTTCGCCCCGGCGCAAGCGCCTGACTTAATGGCTGAGGGGCGGGCCATCAGCGCCAAACAACTATTGGGAGCCACCGCCGCTTACCAAATTCAGCCCAACCAGAACGCCATCAACGACATCATCAACCATTACGTGCAACTGGCCATGCTGGGCAAAATCTCCCCGGAGAACGCCCTGCGGCAAGCCCAAACGGAAATCAATGCTACACTGGAATTGGACTCCTGATAGGAACGTGAGTGCATGACCAGACAAACTCAAACCCAAGCGACCAGTGCCGCTCAGCCTTTTATCCTGCAAGGCAGCGAACGCTTTGGAAAAAGCGGCAGCCCGCAGCCCATCTATTATCCGGGCGATGCGGTGACCTTGATCGGCGAAGCCTATTTTGCCGATGATCTGCATTTGGAACTGATTGAAAAAACCGCCCTGCAAGGGTTTCAGAGCTTCCGAAAGACAAGCCTCAAAGCGCGGGCACACATCCTGAATAATCTGGCCGATCGGCTGGAAGCCCATCAAGAGACGCTGGCCTTGCTCATCACCCGGGAAAGCGGCAAGCCCATCACCCTGTCTCAGCGAGAAGTGGCCCGCTCCGTGAAGGTGTGCCGAGGGTATGCCGCCCAAGTGGAGCGCAGCACGGCGACCCTGATGCAGGTGGAAGGCCGCAGCGTGCGACTGAGCCGCTTCCCCATCGGGCCGGTGCTGGCCATTACCCCCTACAACTTTCCGCTGAATCTGGTCATCCACAAGCTGGCCCCGGCCATTGCCGCCGGATGCTCCATCACCATCAAACCGGCCCCGCAAACTCCGCTGACAGCGCTCTATTTGGGACGTTTGGCCGCCGAGGCCGGGTACGAGGCCATTAACGTGATTCCGGCCCAAAACAGCCTGGCCGAAACACTGGTGCGCTCCAATGCCTTTGCCAAGCTCAGTTTTACGGGCAGCGCTCCGGTGGGCTGGCACTTGCGCAGCATCGCCGGGAATAAATCGGTCACCCTGGAACTGGGCGGAAACGCCGCCGTGATTGTGGATGACTTGACCGAGCCCGTAGAGTCATTGGCCCAGCGCATCGCCCTGGGCGCCTTTTCCTTTGCCGGACAAATCTGCATCTCCGTACAACGCATTTTGATTCAGGACGCCCTGAAAGACACCTTACTGCCCGCGCTGGTCAACGCCACCCGGCAACTAAAAGTAGGCGATCCCTTCAAAGCGGACACGGACATTGGCCCCATGATCAGCATTCAACAGGTGCAGCGAACCCGCTCCATCATTAAAGACGCCTTAAAAGCGGGGGCCAACGTGATTTACGGCGGTAATACCTTCAACGCCTTTACCATGAACCCCACCCTGCTGGATCGCACCACCCCCGCCATGGCCGTGAACGCCGAAGAGGTGTTTGCCCCCATCGCCACCGTGAGTACCTATCACCACCTTGAGGAGGCTCTGGCCCTGGTCAATCGGTCCCGCTACGGTTTGCAGGCCGGGCTTTACAGCCACCACACCCCAAAAATCGAGCAGGCCTACCAAACGCTGGACGTGGGCGGCCTGCTGATCAACGACATTCCCACCACCCGGCTGGACCTGTTGCCTTATGGCGGGGTCAAGGACTCCGGTCTGGGCCGGGAAGGGGTACTGTGCGGCATTGAAGAGTACACCTACCTGAAAACGCTGATTCAAAAGTAGAGGACTGACCTCAATGACGGCCAGTCAGATAAGGGCTGTCACCGCCGTGGCAAATCGGCTTGGGGGCCTGTGGTCAACTGTTCCACGGCCAGCAAGTCCTTAAAATGCGCATGCCGATCAGAGGGTGTGGTCCCCTCCCGCACAATTTGCTTGGCCAACAGGCCCGCCAGACGGGCCGCATCCAGCTCCGTCTCCACATCGGATAAGAACAGCACTTCCATCGGCGGCAAATTCAACTCGGTGACAATACGTCGATATGATTCCACGTCTCTTTTGGCGCCCACCCGGGTATCAAAGTAGCGGCTGAAATAACGGGTTAAATCGCCCGCCTCGGAGTAAGAAAATAACAGTTTTTGTGCCTGCACGGAACCCGATGAGTAAATGCCCAGCTCGATCCCTTTCAGCGTCCAGTTTTGCAGGGCCCTCAGCACGTCATCGTAAACATGGCCCCGGTAATCCCCTTGCTCAAAGCCCGTCTTCCAGATCATGCCCTGTAGCTGCTTGAGGGCCGTGTGCTTGCGATCCGTGGCAATCCAGTCCAGCAGCGTTTGCAGGCAACCGGCTTCATCCAGCGTACGCCCCTCCTCCTGAGAGATGGTTTCCCGAACGGACTGAAAGGCCTCCCGCACCAGCGGGTCGTGGGCGTGCTGCTTCACAAACTCCGGCAAGCGCTGGGCCGAGTAGGGAAACAGCACCTGATGCACAAAGTGAATATCGGTAGTGGTTCCTTCTATGTCCAGCAGAACAAAGCGAACCGGAGAGGATTTTAAATTTTGGTCCATGGATTGGGACATCTCCAGGCAAGCAGTACAAAAAGGGATAAGGGGTGCTTCAGGCGGACACGGCGCTCAAATAACGGATCTCCACCCCGGAATCCGTATAGTGGGGAATCCATCCGGCAGCGTCCGTAAACACCCGAATGGTCTTTACCTGCGGCACCGGCCCCAGGTCAAACCAGTGCTTGACGTTGGCGGGTACCGATAACAAATCGCCACTGACGCATTTCACGCAAAATACCGGCTCATCCCCTTCCAGATTGAACCAGAAGTAGCCTTGCCCTTCCACGAAAAAGCGCACTTCATCTTCGGTGTGGGTGTGCTCCCGCAAAAACCTGGCCCGAATCTCCGGCAGATTGGGCGTTTGCGGATGCACGGAGATTACATCGGCGGTTTGATAGCCATGGGCAGCCATGTACGGGCTTAACGAATGATTGTAAGCGGCCAGAATCTCCTCCTGAGAGGCCTCTGGAGAAAATTCGCAGTTGGCGCTCCATTGCTCGAATACAATACCCCGGGCGTTGAGGTAAGCCTGAATGGACTCGCCATCCGGAATAATGACGGCTCGCTCAGGAATAGTCAGGATAGCCATGCGACCTCAATTTTAAAATGCACTCAAATAAAAACTCGAACACTTCCACATGCCGCTTGGCCTGAGCCAAGGTGTTTCCCCAAGTGTACAAGCCATGGCCCGCCAGCAGAAAGCCGTAAACGGGAGTTTGCTCTCGCAGTACCGGCTCAATTTGAGCCGCCAGGACAGTCATGTCCTGATGATTACTAAAAATGGGCAGCCGCAGCTCGGCTTGATGGGTAGCAATCCCTTCCAGACCTTTCAGCACTTCAAATTCTTTCAGCAACAGCCCCTTCTCGGCCTCGTACAACTTAGACAAGACCGTGCCATTGACGGAATGAGTGTGCAAGACCACCTGAGTATCGGGAAACTTCTGATAGACCAGCGCATGCAGGAGCGTTTCCGCGGAAGGCCGACAATGGGCCTGCTCCGGGCGGATAATCTGCCCGTTGAAATCCACGTCCAGAAAGTCCTGCGCCCTAAAGCTGCCCTTATCCAGACCGGACACGGACACCGAAAAGCCCGCCTGCCCCTCGGGCAATCGGCAGGAAAAATTGGAACTGGTGGCAGGCGTCCAGCCACGGGCGTGTAAAAAGTGAATCACCTCGGTCAGGGATTCCAGACGTTGCGCCTGAGGAGGCAAATGGGAAAAAGAACTGGACATGCGGGTTCAGACTTTGCTTGAGATGGGATAAAATAAACAGACCAGAATACGAATACTGTAGCAAAACGGGCCGCTTCGGTAAAGCCGCCGCCCGGTCGAAGTACCTCCCCAACGGCTCCCCCAACCGCTCCATCAATCGTTACCCTATAGTGCCCATATCGTTCCCATATCGTTCATTGATGCCGCCTGTCCCCTTACACAAGGCTTTTTTTATGTCTCCCGCTCCCATGTCCTCCGCTCCTGTGTCTGTAGCTCAACCCCGCTGGATTCCCTGGGTGTTATACCCCGCCGGTGATGGCATTGCCCAGTTGATTCTGGGGGAAGTCAGCATTCCCCGGTTGCTGGCCTTGGCTCTAGTCGGCGGACTGGTCTATCAGGCGGAAACCCCGCGCTGGTTCCGCTGGCTGGATCAGTGGCGCCTGTCTCCCGCCATGGCCCAACAGTGGCCGTGGCGATGGTTGACCCAGCCCGCTCAGCCTCATCAAGTACAATATCGGCTGAACTGGATTGGCCGCATGCTGGGGTCCATGAGCTTTTTCAGTCCGCCCTGGATTGCCCGGCACATGCTCATACTCAAACTCTCCACCACCCCATGGCACCAGATTGCCCTAACCAGCGCCTTGCCGGAACTGTGGCTGGTGGCCTGCAAGTCGTTTCTGACCAATTTGCCCATTTCCATTGTGGGTAACTACATTATTCAGGCCCGTTTTCCGTTACAATACCGATTTTGGGGAAGTATCTGCATGTCTGGTATCATGGGCATCGCCTTCGCCCTGGCGTACCGATTTTTCTAGTGAAGCGCTCGGGCCGAACACCTTGGCCAGAGGCAATTCCACGGCTTCTCAAACGACACCCCGCTTTACAAAGATTGTGCGAAGTCTAAACTGACCCAAAATCAAAACGAGTTCTCACCGAAATCGCACAAAATCCGCTTCATCGGCTTTATAGCCTCTGTCACCAACATCACCTCTTTTTTACTGAGTATTTTGCCAACCCGCCACATTGGCTCTATTCATTACTGGCTCTGTTCATTTAGAACCCACAAGGAAGTTAAATATCATGACGATTACGGGTATTTCATCCAGTCAGCAGACCACCCCAGCCTCCAAGGGGCTCGGTGTGAAAAAGTCACCTTTAAAGGTTTCATCCTCATCCAAAAAAGAAAACAGTGCCGCACTCCACTTGACGCACCAGTTAGATCAACTCTCTCTCAGTGAAGTCAGAACGAAGTATCTGGGCCCGAACGGGCAATTACCCACTGTTCCTAAAGCCGGGCAGAAATCGATCCCCAACCCGACTCAGGATGTTAAAAAAAAGCTCCTGCGTGGTGAGAACCGCAGCTTGAAAAAGCAGACATCAGACCCAACTCAGGAACGGGACAAGCATTTAACCACGCTGAGGGCGATGGCGAGCAAAAGTGATATCCAGCCCAAGGGCAAGCCAAAGCAGCCAATTGCTGAAGCCCTTGAGGAGGCTCTGAAATTCATTAGCGAAGACAGACAAAAGGTCGAGCCGGGCCACAGCCCGCTACTGACCCCTACTCAGGAGAATTTAAAATGCACCATCGCCCTGAGAGACCTGTTGCAGGAGTCGGGAAAGCTCTCCTTTACCAAGCACGCATACGCCCGTACCCTGCTAAGAGGTGAGGCCATTACCTGTTTGAAAGCCAGTGAGGAATTTTTAAACAACGCTAAAGACTCAAAAACCTGTCTGGTTTTTGATCGTGGCCGCAATGAACTGGCCACACAGGAAAGTGACGAGCCGATTCCTTACAATCTAGTGGTTCTGATGAGAGACAACAGCGCCACAAAGAAGAAAGTCCTGATTCCGCTGGCCCCCGATTCGGATCAACTCGTCGCCAAAAGTGTGATCGCCAAGCAAACTGTAAACCCCGGGAGATATGTGGTCGTCACGGATCACTTGAAAAAGCCCATTACAACCCTGAAACAGTATCAGGACGAACTCAAACACATCCAGAAGCTGTCAAGCTGCTCTAAAAAGTTGTTTCAGTAGGCGCCTCGGCTGGCCAGAACGGCGGGCAGGGTTTTCAACAGGATCTTGATATCCGCAAGCAAGGTCCAGTTGATGACGTAGTTCATTTCCAGTTGGCACAGTTGCTCAAAGCTCAGGTTGGAGCGTCCCCCCACCTGCCAGGCGCCGGTCATGCCGGGAAACACCTGAAACCTCAGGGTATAGGGTTCCTGGAAGAGTTCGCTCTCATCCTGTGGCAGCGGACGGGGGCCCACCAGACTCATTTCCCCCCGAATAACGTTCAACAATTGGGGCAGTTCATCCAGACTGAGTGCCCGCAAGACCTTGCCCACTTCGGTCACCCGGGGATCATTGGCCAGCTTGAACAGGCCGTTGGTCTGCTCGGTCTGTTGACGCAGGGCTTCCCGCTGGGCGTCGGCATCCACGCTCATGGTGCGGAATTTATACATGCCAAAGGGCTGAAAATTTTTGCCAATGCGCTGGCTTTTGTACAAAATGGGCCCGGGGGAAGTGAACTTGACCAGTGCCGCAATCAGCAACAGTAAAGGCGCAATGGCCAGCAGACCCAGACTGGCGGCCAGCACATCAAAGGCACGTTTCAAAAACTGCTGGGCCTGGTAGCCCCAGTGAACCGAACGATTCAGAAACATCAGTTGCAGGCGCCAGACCGAATCGGAAAAAGCATGCAGGCGGGGCTGGGGGGTGCTTGAGGAGTGGCCCTTAACGGGAGCAGAGGCGGGCCCGGTGACAGGTGGAATGGCTGCGAAAGAAGAAGTACTCAATGGGCTGGACTCCCACGGTTGATTGAAGTAAGTGGTGACCTGAAAAATGAGGGAGGGAACTTCGGGAAAACGAGGGGAAAAAGCAGACGGGCACCGGGCGATCAGGACGGGAAAATTCGCTGACTTTGGAAGGCTTTACCTTCGGCCCTGCTTTTATTATCTTGTTAAATATATGAAAAACAATTTAAAGTCCAGTTAAAAAACAGCCTTGCTTCACAATGTTAATTCACCCCGCGGGGCTCAACACAACGGATGGATAGCCATGAGAACCCCTTTTAAACTACCCACCCCCCTGCTGCAAATAGTGCTATTGGCCACTGCGGCATTGACTTTAACCGTGTTTTACCCGGCCCAAAGCCAAAGCCCCGCCCCAACCACTCCTCGGCCACCAGCCGTGCATACCCAGTGGCCACTGCGGCAACTATTGCGGGAAAGCTGGCAATTTTATAAGGATCGCTTTCTGGTGGATGGCGCCCACGTGGTTTCCAACACCTACGGCGGCACCATCAGCGAAGGGCAATCCTACGCCATGCTAAAGGCCTTGTGGATGAATGAACCCGCCACCTTCGACAAGGTCTGGCAATGGACCAAGCGGAATATGAAGCGCCCTCACGATCATCTGCTGGCCTGGCGCTGGGGCGACGGAGAATTTGGCACCACCAAGGGCATTATGCAAACCGAAAACGCCACGGACGCCGATCAGGATATCGCCTACGCCCTGCTGAAAGCCGGTCAGCAATGGAATCGCCCGGACTACAGCCGGGACGGTCTGAACATCGTGAAAGACATGTGGCGCATTAACGTGGAAAAACTGGATGGGCGCTACTATCTCACCCCCGGCCCCTGGCCCGGCTTTAAGGAGGAATACCTGACCATTAACCCCTCCTACATGGCCCCCTATGTCTACCGGGAGTTCGCCAAAGCCGATGTGGAACACGCCGCCGGATGGACACAACTGGCCAATGAGGTCTACGACAACCTGGAGGCCTGCACCAACCTGACCGCCCCCAAGCTGCCCCCCAACTGGTGCGCGGTGCGCTGGCAAAACGTGCCCGGTCAGCCCCGCATTATTTTTTCCGACAAGCAGGGCGAGGGGGCCAGAGACTTCAGCTACGATGCCTTTCGGGTGTACTGGCGCATGACCATGGACGCCCACCTCAGCCCTTCCCCCTGGCGGGAGCGGGCCCTGGCGTATCTAAAAAATCACCCCTTCCTCTTGAACTATTGGCAGCAGCATCAAGTCATGCCCGAAGGCTTTACCGCCACTGGAGCGCCACGCGGCAAAGAAACTTCCGGCTTTGGCATGGGCCCCTTGCTGGTGCTGAACCACGTGCGGCAGCCCGAGGGGGATGCCCTGCTGTATCAGCAAAGTCTGGGGAAACATTATCATTCGGACGGCTACTGGTTTAACGATTACAACGATTTTCTGCACAGCGTGATTTGGTTGCATTTGTACGCTTTAAGCCTGTCACAGCAACCGTAAATCACTATCAAACCAACCCAAGAAAAGAAAAAGAAAAAGCAGCCACTTTCTGGCTGCTTTTTTGCAGGGGGCTGACTGACCAGCCACATCAGGAATCACTCAGACACCCTACAACCTACGGAAGAATCCCCACCAAGCCAAAATCTTTCTGCGAAAACACTGGCCCAGGCCATAGTCGCCATTTTCAAATGGCAATCTTTTTATAGGTATCTTTCTCATCTAATGTAACCTTATTGCATTTTAATTGCAATAATACTGCATTAATGCTAATATTAAAATCAGTTCCACCCAATGATGCCCAGAAAGCAGTGCCCGACAAGGCAGTGCTTTACGATGCCTTCAAAATCAACCCAGGGAGTTTTTCTCAATGCACTTTGATCCCCTTTTAAAAACCGCCCATGACAGCGGCGCCGAAGTCATGATCCAGCTCAGGGAACTTTGCTGCGATCCCTACAAAGGCAAAATAACCACCCTCAATGCGGATGACTTTACCCTCTTCCACAGTGGCACGGACGGCGGCGTGTTGTGGTCGTTCCTGAAGAAAGACGTGGCCTTTTGCGGCCTGCTGGTGGAACGCCCGGACGATCCCTTTAAAACTTTATGCGCAGAAAGTAGCCAAGCCGCCGCCCATCTCAGCACCCACCCCGGGGCCGAGAACACCAGCCGGGAAGCATCGGACTAAAGCCCACACCGAATGCCGAACACAAACCCATTTCCAAACACCGACAACAAAGGACACTCACCAATGAACGCCAAATTATTTATTCGCAACCTCAGCTGGTCTGTCACCGAACAGGATTTATACGACCTGTTTGGACAATCCGGTCAAGTACTGTCCGCTAAAATCCCCCTGCGCCGGGAAGATGGCAAGCCCCGTGGCTTTGCCTTTGTGGAAATGGCCAGCCTGTCCGACGGGCAGCAGGCCATTCAGCAACTCAACGGCTACTTCCTGCAAGGCCGGGATCTGGTGGTGGATTTTCAGGATGAGAACCGGGGCGGGGGTCACGGCGGATCGGGCGCCATCAGCAGTGGCAACAGCAAGAGCAATAAACTGTTCGTGCGCAGCCTTTCTTACAGTGCCACCGAACACGACTTGGAAAGCCTCTTCCAGCAAGTGGGGCAAGTGGTTTCCGTTAAAATCCCCACCGATCGGGACACCGGCGAACCCAAGGGGTTTGGCTTTGTGGAGATGGCCTCCGTGGATGCAGCGGAGCAAGCCATTCAATCATTGAACCACACCAATCTGGGTGGCAAGTCCATTGTCATTGACTATCAGGACGCCAACCGCAGCAAGGGAAAATCCACCGGCTTTGGTAACCGTAACAGCGGCGGGGGCGGATACAGTCGCAGCGGCTATGGCGGCCAGCGCCCGGACTCCGATTACTCGTCGCGCTGGTAACAGAGAAAAAACAGGGTGAGGCTTCTTTTCGGGAACCTCACCCCCAACAAGGCGATCAAGCTCAACGTCCTCACAAACCCCAAACCCATAATCAAACCGGCTGAACCGATGGTCACCTTGGGGTATGATAGAAGAATCCAAGAGCCTTCGCCGATATGAGCCACTATACCGAACACGCCATTGCCATCCTGAAAGAACAGGGATTCCGCATTACCCGGCCCCGCAAGTTGGTGCTGGAACTGCTGGATGGAGCGCCTACGGCCTTGTCTGCCTACGAAATTAAAGACGCCCTGGATGCCGCGGGCGAAAAGGTGGATACGGTCAGCGTGTACCGCATTCTGGAATGCCTGGATCAGCAAGGCTTGATTCATCGGGTGCTGAGTAGCGGCAAGGTCAAAAAATGCCTGCTGGACGATGAGTCTCACTGCCAGCTCCAGCAAAAAGAGCATTGCCACCACTTGCTGATTTGCCAGCAATGCCAGGGCATTGAGGAAGTCCACTGCGCCGGGGTGGATGCGCTGGTTCAAACCCTGCAATCGCAGCTCAGCTTCCAGATTAAAGCCCACCATCTGGAATTTACCGGGCTGTGCCAGCGCTGCCAAAGCGCAGAGCGGCAAGGCAAAAACTGAAGTCAGTCCATCGCCAAGAATATGCCTCTCACGGACACGCTTATACTAAAATAAGCGTAAGCGTTTGTGGTGAGGCCTTTGTGTGTTGAATTTTTCTTTTTCCAGTCGGGTGCGTCAGCAGTTTTTATCCAGCGTTCTGGCAGGGTTGCTAACCCTTGGCTGGGCCGCTTCGGCGTTACCGGGCTGGGCGGAACAACCCACCACCATTCAGGGTAGACCCTTTATTCACATTACCCTGCTTCAACTGAACGACGTTTACCAATTGGCCCCGGCCACCCCATCTGAAGCCGGTGGTTTTGCCCGCATCGCCACCCTGCGCAAGCGCATTGCCGCTGAAAACCCCAACACTTTACTCATCCTGGCGGGCGATACCCTGTCCCCTGCCCCCGGTGGCAAGCTGTTTTACGGCAAGCAAATGGTGGATCTGTGGAATCAGGTGGGGCTGGATCTAGCCGCTCTGGGTAACCACGAGTTCGACTATGGCAACGACATTCTGCTCAAGCGCCTGCAAGAATCCAATTTCCCCTGGCTGGGGGCCAATGTCATCGACAAAACCACCGGCAAACCCTTTGGCACGGTGCTGCCTTCCGTCATTAAAGAGATCAACGGGGTGAAAGTGGGCTTTTTTGGCCTGCTGACCCCCGATACCCAGAATGCTTCCAGCGCAGGCCCCAACGTGATTTTCAAAGATCCCACCTACACAGCCTGCGCCACGGTGAGCGCCTTACGCAAGCAGGGCGCTGAAATCATAGTGGCCATCACCCACCTGACCCTGGATGAGGACAAGCGGGTGGCCCAGAACATGAACCACTCGCTGGCCCTGATTATGGGCGGGCACGAGCATTCGTTTCTGCAATCGGTAGCCGCGGGGATTCCCATTTACAAAGTGGGTTCCGATGCCCGCACATTGGGCCGTTACGACCTGTGGATCGACGCCGAAACCCACCGCCTTGCCAGCATGGATGTCAGCATGATTCCGGTGGACGCCAGCATTCCCAACGATCCGGCTGTGGCAGCCAGCGTGAACGCTTACTTAACCCAAATTGAAACGGGCCTGGGGGAAACCATCGGCCAAAGCACCGTGCCCCTCAATGCCCTGCAAGCGGACAACCGCAGTCAGGAAACCAATCTGGGCAACCTGCTGGCCGATGCCTACCGAGCCCATTTTAAAACCGATGTGGCCCTGCTGAACGGCGGCTCCATCCGCTCCAACAAGATGTATCCCGCCGGGCCCATCACCCGCAAGGACGTGGCCAACATTCTGCAATTCGCTGGCCCCGTGCTGAAAGTGGAAGTGTCCGGGAAAGTGCTGAAACAGGCCTTGGAAAACGGGGTTAGCCGTCTGGGAGAGGAAGCCGGTCGGTTTCCGCAAGTCTCCGGCATGCAGTTCAGCTACGATCCCCAAAAGCCGTCCCAAAGCCGGGTGGTATCCGTCAAAATCAACGGACAGCCCTTGCAGGACGGGAAACTTTACACGCTGGCCGTGCCCGGTTATCTGGTACTCAAGGGCGGGGACGATTACAGCATGCTCAAGGGCGTTAAAATCCTGAACGACCCACAGGAAGCGCCCACCGATTCCGAAATTGCGCAGACGGCCATTCAGCAGGCCAAAACCATTGCCCCCAAGGTGGAAGGCCGCATTCAGGTGATCGGCAAGCCCAACAAAATTTAGGAATGCTTTAAGTGCGAATGTTTTCTTAGCTCAGGCGGCTTATGCTTGCCAGAACCTGTCATTCATACGCAAGTGGGAATCCACTTGAAAGGCGTCAGGCTGGTGAACAAAGACAGACCTGTGCTAACGAGCTTTGGCCATTTGATGATTTTGCCAGGCCCCCGCTTGCACCTGCTCCGTCTGTTGCTGCACCAATTGATTGATGGAACGCTTGGACAAGGGCCAAGCACTGTTTTTACGGATGGCCAGAGACAACTTTTTAAGCGGCGTGTTCACCGGCAAGGGGTAATGCAGCCCATCCAGCGAGGCCAGACAAATGGCGTCCCGGCTGGCGGCGGTGATTTTGCCATCGATGGAAAACTGTAACTCGGTGCCAGGGGAACACAGCACCCCGCCCACGGAGCTGAAATAGTCCCGCAAATCCCGATACCAATGGTACCAGTTGACCGCATGGGTATCGGCCTGCGCGGGAGCGCCCAGCGCCAGAACCAGGCCAGAGGCCACTAAAAACAAGGTTAAATACTGTCGAGTCTTTCCCAGCTCACTCATTCGGGTCATCCATCATGTTGTGTCTATTGTACAAAATTGGGGAAAAAAATGTTGAACCCTTTGGATTTAAATCGATGTGAATTCAGCCATTGGGTTTCTGTGAATTTTTGCTTGGTTCAGTAAATAAAAACAAAAGTCTACTGAGAGTTTATCCGGATTCGGGAATAAATCTCGTCCCGGCTGGCAGGGGGCCCCTGCCCGGAGCGCACCGGCAAAATGAGCGCGTCCAGACTGGTATTGGCAGGGAGAGGGAAGCGGCGGCCAGTCACTGAAGCAATACAATTTGTATCAAAAGTTAACGCTTCCATTTTCCCCGATCGATAAAACTTGATGGGCGTTCCCAAACTGCATCGCAAACCACCGGTTTGTCCAATATACTCCCGGGCGGATAAGTACCAGGCGTACCAGTTCACCACATCCCGCTCGGATTCAATCGCCTGTTGCAGGGTTTGCACCTTGCCGGTGAGAATTTTCGTGGGCGCGTTGCTGACCGGCACTTCACCCGGCTGTTCTCCCTGCTTTTGACCTTGCTTTTGTACTTTTGCTTCCAGCGGGGTCAGGGTCACCGGTTCCAGCTCCGGCTGAGTTTGGGAGGTATCTACCAGCGGTTTAAAGAATGACTCAACGTCTTGCACTACCCCCTCGCTCAGAGTCCCCTCCGCCAGGGCGGGCCAGCACCCAAAAACGACCAATCCCAGATACAGCGAAAGGATCTGCCGGGTGAATCCCAGCACTTTTCTTTTGAGTAGTGGCGTTCCCGGAGGATCTCTAAAGTCAGCGGCCAGTTTCATTAGCGATGAGCCCCTCATTTCCCTATAAGATCTTACCAGCCCTGTACTTTTCAGCCCTCATACAAATATAGGATTTTGGGTTTACATCGCATGGATGATGAAACAAGTATATTTATTTTATATATTAAAAGTATCCAATAGGCTGTCTTCCTCAACTACTCAACAAATGCTCATTCATTACACCCCTGGCCTTCACCGGCGAGGGGTTATTTTTTGGGGAAGCCTACCCAAAAAGCTATCCGAGTGGACTCTTTCCCGGCAGGCCCTATAGGGCGCTACGGTGAGGAGCGTAGGACACCGTGCGCTCAAACAGCCCGGAGTTGACCAGACTCTCCACGGTCACGGTACGCGGCGCAGCCCACCAGGACAGTTCCTTTCCCCGAACTTGCGGATGCCAACCCGCGAACAAACGGGTCAGGGGATCGAGAGCCAAGGGCTCCGCCCGGAAATTCCGCTGAATCTCCCGCAGTAAAAAAGCCGGATCTTCGGTGTTATGGTGGGCGGCCAGCACATTCAGCAACACCCACTTGTTGCAATTCAGGCTATCGGGGCCATGCGGCGGGGACAACAGGTTGTACTGAGGGGTAAAGGCCAGCCGCTGAAATCCCCCATCTTGCAGTAAGGCAGCCATGCGATTTTGAATGGCCGTAGAAGGAATCAGCAACAGGGCCGCCGGATCGTAACCGCCCTGCTGGTAGAAAAACTCCACGGGCTTCGTCCATAAAACCCGGCAGTGTGGCTTGCCTTTGGTTTTGTAGTCCACCAGATTGTAAATTTTCCAGCCCCCATCCAGCGGATCACGCCACACAATGCCCGAATGCAGCATGCCAGTGGAGTCATGCTGGCGATGCTGTCGGCCACCCTGGCGGGTGATGACCGCCGACTGGACATTTTCCCGCTCCAGAGTCCGCGCCATCCATTGCGCCAAGTGGGTGGCCACCTCAACCTTGCGAGGCCGCTCCAGTGGCACCACCTCCTGTGGGGGCTGATGAAAGCGGGTGGTCGACACGGTCAAGGCTCTCAGCACGGATGGAACCGCTGACGCCTCCCCAGACAGGGGTGACAGTGGCTGAGCCTTGACAGAGACAGACGGAAAGCCACGCAGGGCCTCGTCCAGAAGCTGATCTAGCAGAAGCGCATCCTGCGCAATTTCTTTCGGCAAACGACCTTCCTGCAATTCAAGCGCCGAGACGCTATCCCCAAAGGGCCCATCAGCCGAATGCGCAAGAGCAGAGGCCCGTCTGTCCCCCCTCATGCCAAACCCGAGGGGCGATGAAACCGACCCCACAACGGGAAGGGACTGAGTGGGCTCTTTGACCGTCCACTTCGGAGCATTCGGCAGAGGCTCCCTGCCAAAACCAGCCACTATGCGCATGTGTCGTTTTCCTCGATTCGCCTCCCCAAATGAAAGGCCGGACTCAAAACCCACCGGTCAGTCCATAACGGCACTGGGCCTTTTTCTAATACAATCTGTTTAATACAAATTGCTTAATACAAACGTAACATAAAAACCCTCCCAGTCCCAAAGGCTATCCCGCCGATACCCGCCCCCCCCAAAGCCTGCCATACCCATGCAGCTCTCTTTTGAACAGCGCTGGCTGACATCGGCGGCTTGGCTTGTCCGGGCGAATTTCCTATAATAGGCTCTACAAGGCCGTTCCATGAATCTGCGGAGATTGACCATGAAAAAAAGCGCGTTTCTCGTTGCCAGTCTGGTTCTGTTGGCCTTGGGCCTGGTTCAGGCCGGGGCTTACTATGAGCCCTACCTGCGCTTTTTTATTCACGTTAAAAAAGTCAAAAAGTGCAAGGAAGGCGCTTTATGCGCCACCCCGGCCCAGCCGCCTCAGTCCATCCGGGTGTCCAACAGCTCCCCCTATCGCTACCGATGCACGGGGCAGGTCAAAGTGACTGTAGATGACGGTGAAAAAACCTTCAACGAGACCATTCGCATCGATGAGTTCATCCAGCCCCACGCCAGTGCCTTTGTAATCCGGCAGTACAGCAGCGGGCAAAAGCTGAGCGAACTCAAAACCAGCGGCATTGACTGTACCGCCATTTAAGCCGATGCCCTTCCCACCAAAGCACCTCCAGCGGTAACACCACTCGATCGGCTAATACCCAAACCGGGCATTGGCAAACGACGGGCTGATACTGTATAGTGTAACTATGGCGGTCACACTGGGAGGGGTTGCCAATGGACGTTTACTTATCTGCATTGGTAATAAGCGCAGCAACCATTTTGTGGGGCTTTTTGCTGATGCGAGAAGCGTACAGACATCCCCTCTAGGCTAACAGTGGATTTGTGCAGCCGTTTATCCTCTGCCCGATGGACAGGGAAGCTCCTCCGGAAAAGGGACTTTCCGAAACCAGCTTCTGGACGGGCATCCTGAAAACCGTGACAGGAGAAGGGCCCCCTTTGTAACAAAATGTTTCAGAAAAATATTACTAACCAAAGTTAGGTTGCCAAGACCCTGCCTCTTATCTATACTACTAACTATCGTAAGTATTAACGACTGGGCTACCCGAAATCAGAGAGTGCCTAATTTTTAGTCCTTACGGACACTTCTTTTCCCCTCACTACTTATATGAAACCCACTTGAATTGCCAGGTCTCAAAGCCTGGCCTTTTTTTTGGCGTATTTCCCGCAACAATCGCCCCTCCCCCAGGCACTCCCTTATAATGGAAGGGTCGCATGCGGGACAGGCCAAAACACCATGACACGCCACGGGATTCGCAAACACCTACCCAACCGGTCTCTTAAAGCCGGTCTGCCGCCGGGCAGCCTGGTCTACATCGGGCGGGCCAAGAAAGCACTCTCCGCCCAGCCCCGCATTACGGTCATGACCTTTGAAAACGGGACGGTATCGGAGCGCACCGTTGAATCCGTGGCCGAACTGATGCCCCTCAAACCGGCTCCGGCCATTGCCTGGATTAACGTGGACGCCGTGCATGACGCCAAACTGTTGGCCGAATTCGGCGAGGCCTTTCACCTCAACCCGCTGCTGCTGGAAGATATCCTGAATACCGAGCAGCGCCCCAAAGCCGAGCATGTGGATGGGCTGACCTATATCATCCTGAAACTGTTTGAATTCCAGACCCCACAGGAAGAGATCTTCAGCGAGCAAGTCAGCATCGTGACCGGCCCTCATTTTATTCTGAGCTTCATGGATGAAGTCAGCGATGAGTTTGAGCCCCTGCGCAACCGCCTGCGAACCAATAGCCAGAGACTCTCCAGCCTGGGGCCGGGATACCTGGCCTATAGCTTGCTGGATACCATTGTGGACAGCTACTTTAGCGTACTGGAAGAGATCGGGGCGCGTCTGGAATATCTGGAAGACACCCTGAGCGGGGAGCAGCCCCCCAATATCCTGCAAAGCGTCCACCGACTCCGGCGGGAACTCATCTTTCTGCGTAAAAACATCTGGCCGGTGCGAGACATGATTAACCTGCTCCAGCACCTGGATTCCGAAACCCTGCTCCCCCTGCAACCCTACTTGCGGGACGTGTATGACCACACCATCCAGGTCATGGACACCCTGGAGTCCTACCGGGATCTGCTGAGCGGACTTCAGGATCTGTACCTGTCCGTTCTCAGCTACCGCATGAACGACGTGATGAAAGTGTTAACGGTGATGTCCACCATTTTTATCCCCCTGACCTTTATCGCCGGGGTCTACGGCATGAACTTCAAATACATGCCGGAACTGCAAAGCCACTGGGGTTATCCCCTTGTGTGGGGCGTGATGATTCTGAGCGCCCTGGGCATGCTGGCCTATTTTCGGCACAAGCGCTGGATTTAAAATCCCTGGCCCGCTACGGGGATAAGCTGCATCGACTTTTCAGACACTGTACAGACGGGGTGGCCTCTTGTTTTTTGGTCTTGGCTGACTCACAGGCGATCATTTGCCCCATGCGCTGGCTAAACACGGCGAAATCCGTCAGAAAATTGAGGTTTACCGCCTGATATTGACCACAAGGCCCCTTGGCCACCACGCAATCAGCGTCCTTGCGGCAGGCAAACCAGCTGGGCTTGGCAGCGATCACCTCCGGTCGGTCGGCAGCGGATGGGGCCGGAGCTGTTTTCTCAAGAGCCTGTCCACTACGGCCCGGTGGCTGGGCGATTGGGCTATTGCCCACCGACTCCCGGACACATCCCGCACCGAAGGCCGTGATTGCCACTAACACCAGCGCGTTAACCCATTGCCGACGAATCATCCTTGCCTCCTGAGCGTATCCACTTCTTTTTCTTCTCTTCATCTTCTGAAACGGGATCCAGTGTTCCTATTTTGACCAAAGCAGCCGGGGGATTCAAGGCAAAGCCCACGGGAAAACCGGGCGCGCGATAGCCAAACCCGGATCGCCCCAGCCGCCCCCCCGCCCCATCAATCCAGAACTTAGGCAAAAAGTCCTATCACCAGAATAAACAATGTTTGTTTTCCTGCAACTACCCAAAACACAGTCCATCATTGACCTCAAAAGCAAGGATGGGCATATCGCACGCACCCGCCCCCGGCGTGGGGGCCCTTGATTGGAGGAAAGCAAACCATGTCGTCGCTATTTTATGAAAGCGCGTTGAATCCGGCTGCCCACCGGCCGCTGAGAGTTTCCCCCCTCAAAGGCAGAGCAGCACATCCAGCCCTGCTCCTCCAGTCAGACCGAATTCGCAGGCCACAACAGGCGCAGAACATCGAAGGGCAGGACACTTCGTATGGGTTTCAAACCCTGGATCCATTAACGTTCCAGCAGAGTGCAAGTTCATCACAATCCTTTAGTGTCTTTCGGGCCGTCAAGGAAACCGTGAAAGGGGCCCTGAATCCGATTGTCACCATGGTCAAACACCCGTTCAAAACCGCTGTGGCTTTGGCCGGGACAGTGGCCCTGACTGCGGTGGCCCCCATCACCATCCCCATTATGGTAGCCGCTGGCTTGGCCACAGGCGGCTGGCAGGTCTTAAAAGGCCTGAAAACCGCTGTTTCCGAAGCCAAGCAAGGGAATTACACCGCCTCTGAAAAGGCGTTTGGGCACATCGGGGAAGGGGGCTTCGCTCTGGTGTCCTCCCTGTTGGGGGTCCGGCAAGCCGGTAGCGTTGCGGCCGAAGCCAAAGCGGCCCGCCTCTCGTTAAGCGATACCGCCAGCGCCACCGAAAAGCTGCGGGCTGTGGATCAAGGGCTGAAAGCCGCCGTGAACGTGCAAAACGGCACCTGGCAAAACGCCCTGAAGCAAACCCTGAGTGTGTTTTCCCCGGAGGGCTTGAAAAGCACCGGCGCCCAACTCAATCCCAAGCGGTTGACCCAGTTGCTGGCCGGTAAACTCCAGCACTGGCGGGCTCAGTTTTCGGAAAGCCCGGTGGTGCCGCTGGAGGGCCCGTTGGCCAAGGCCCAGCGATTCCTGAAGTTGAAAGACGCTGAAATGCCTGAAATCCAACAGAATTTAATTCACAAAGAAGGCGTCGATTTCTCTGGCAGCGCCCACGGGTTTTACGACGGCAAAAACCACAGCCTGCACGTGGAACCCGATCGGCTGAAAGCCTTCCGCAGCAAACTGGCTCCCTTCTTGCGGCCCTGGCTGGATCAACTGCCTCAACCCTTGCAGACCTTCCTGGGCAACCGCTACAAGCAGACCATCCCGGTGCAGGAAGTGGTCACCCATGAACTGACCCACGCCCGGCAGTTTAACCAGGTGGCTTCCCTGACCCGGGAACAGGCCCTGCAAACACTGACCCGCAAGTTCCCCGGCAGCGCTCCCCAAGCCCTTGAAGCCATCTGCGACGGGCTGCGCTTTCACGGCAACGGCAGCCCGGCCACGCAACAGGCCGGACACCGGCTTCTGACCCAAATCGCCGAACACCGCTTGACCCAGAGCAATCTGCGGGAAATCCAGCGGGAAGGGCTGGGGAAAATGAATCCAGTCAGCCACTTAAAAACCCAACTCCTGTCCCTGAAAACCTACATTCGGGCAGGCTTTGAGGTGGAGGCTAGGCAGAAAGCCGCCGAGACGGGCATTGCCCAAATCGCCCAACAGATGGGTCAGACCCGGGGACTGTTTGAAGAAGGCCAGCTACTGAGCCACTATAAAACCCTGAAGGTGGAAGCCAAGCTGAACAAGCTGCTGGGCAGACTCAACAGTACCAGCCCCAAACTCACCCCGGAACGGAACGGGCAAACCCGGCAACAACTCCAGCACTGGCTGAATTTACCCAAAGCAGGAAGTCTCACTCAGGGCTACCTACGCCAGGAGCAAAAACTGTTACGCACCACGGAACGGTTGAACCGGGTCATCCAGTGGACGGAGACCCTGCAAAAAGCAAAGCCACCGGCCGAACAGGCTTCTCAAGCACAGTGGAGCCTGAAAGTCCTTAGCCATCAGGTGAGCCACTGGGCCAAGGGACTGCTCAACAGCATCAAGCGGTTCTTTACCCCGGCAGGGCTCCAGCGTTTTGAGCAAAAGCACCACAGCTTAAAAGGCAGCTATGTGCAAAGCGCCCAGACGCTCATTCAAGCAAGCGCACCAGCGGAATCAGCCGCTTAGGACTTTACCCGGCGGCAAGCAGGCTCCGTGTAAAGCAGCCCCAGCCAACATAAAAACATCCATGCAGGCAATCCTCACCCGATTCGCCTGCATTTTATTAAGACGAGGCTGCCCTCTCAGTACAATTGTAAAACTGCCTCCAGCTCCAACAAACAGAGAGCGCTCTGGATGAGAGTACCAGACATTTTTTAAACTCGCTGTACTCAAACAGCTACAAACGGACTGAGAGGGCAGCCTCATCGTTTTATTATTTGGCAAAAAACCCAAAAAGAAGAAATAAAAAACTCCCCAGGTTGGACTCGAACCAACAACCCTTCGGTTAACAGCCGAATGCTCTGCCATTGAGCTACTGAGGAATGTTTTGTTTGATTGTGAGATGGAGTATAACCCAACCTTTTTAAAAATGCCAAGCACTTTTTTTAACTGAATTCAGGCTCAAAGTCTTGTTTTAATAGGAATATTGATTAAAACGGCACCATCAGGTTGCCCTGACCAATCTATCTTCATCGTTGTCATAGCCAGTTGCAAATTATTCTCAAGTAGGGTATTCTGAATTCCATCAGTTGAGAATAATTTTCATTAAATAGCGATGCCCGCGTTCTGATTACCTCCAATACCGGCGTCGCTTTTTTCTTTTCTTCAGTTTTACCAAGGCTACCCGACCCGCCCCGAACCCCGAGCGCCGTTTGCATTCCCCGCCCCTTTTGCATACGATGAAGCCCGTCAATATGCAGTCTGAATGACTGTGGCTTTTATGGAGTATTTCTACAATGTCTGCCTTCACCTTCACCGATAAACTGGAACATCAGGCGGAAATCGGCGTATTCGGCGGTTCCGGCTTCTATAACTTCATCGACGACGCCGTTGAAGTCAAGGTGGAAACCCCTTACGGTTCTCCCAGCGCCACCATTACCATTGGCACCGTCGGCGGCAAACGGGTGGCCTTTATGCCCCGCCATGGCCGGGATCACTCCCTGCCCCCCCACAAAATCAACTACCGGGCCAACGTGTGGGCCTTCAAAGCCCTGGGTATCCAGCGGGTCATTTGCCCCTGCGCCGCCGGTAGCCTGCAAAAGCACATTAAACCGGGCGAGTTCGTATTCTGCGATCAGTACGTAGACCGCACCACCGGCCGGGCCGATACCTTCTTCGATGGCCCCATCACCACCCACGTCAGTGCCGCCGATCCCTACTCCGAAGAGCTGCGCCAGCTGGCCATCCAGGCGGCTAAGGATTGCCAAATCCCCTTCCACGACAAAGGCACCATCGTGGTCATCCAGGGGCCCCGCTTCAGCACCCGCTCCGAATCCAAGTGGTTCCGCGATCAGGGTTGGGAAGTGATCAACATGACCCAGTACCCGGAAGCCCATCTGGTGAAGGAACTGGAAATGGACCCCTTGAACATTTCCCTGATCACCGATTACGATACAGGGGTGGAAGGCGTTCCTCCGGTCAGCCACGTGGAAGTGATTGAAGTGTTCAACGAGAACAACGCCAAGCTGCGTCGTCTGTTGTTCAAATTGATTGAACTGATGCCACCGGCCAGCAAAGCACCGGAGTTCGCCAACATTCTGGCTTCGTCCCGTCACGGTTAAGGAACAATATTAATGAGTACCACTGTTTGGGAAGTCCTGTTTTACGCTTGCAACCTGTACAAAATTTTGTTGCTGGCCCGCATTTTGCTGACCTGGCTACCCAACATCGATTGGTACAATCAACCCTTTCAAGGGCTCAGGGCCATTACCGATCCGGTGATGGCCCCCTTTAGCCGCCTGATCCCACCGATGGGCGGCATTGATTTTTCCCCCATCCTGCTGTTTTTTGTACTCAGCCTGGTGCAATCGTTCCTGCAACAGCAGTGCCCCTTCACCTGCCGCCCTTTATTTTAGGCAAGGCTGTCTTATTTTAAAGGGCAGGTATCCCTTCACCACACGTTTCTAACGGTTTGAGTACAGCGAGTTAAAAAACTTGAGCTTGGCAGCTTTGCCAAAAGAAATTCCTCAACTTGTTTGAGCTGCACGCAGTTTTTGAAACGCGTGGTGAAGGGATACCTGCCTTTTCAAGAGTGGCCGGAGCGACTGTCCAAAAGTGGAGTTACCAGACTTTTCCGCGCGTGTAATACGTCTGTTCACTGCGCAGGACTTCGCCTTCCACAATGTCCAGACCCTTCACCCGCTCGAACGGATTGCTGGTGGTCTTGGGTTTAAACAGGCGCTCCTCGGCGTAGTCAATCTCTTTGGTCAGTAAGGCGTAGCTCATCTCGTGGATGTTGATCTTGTCCTTCTTGATGATCTGATAATCGGCCTGACCGCAGTGTTGGCAGTATTTGTACTGCGTAGAAATTCGCCCATCCGCCCCCTGTTTGGGATAGCGTTTGGAGCCACAGGTACGACACCGGCACAACGTCCACATGACCTGAATTTTATAGCCACAGTCAGGACAAAAGGCGGAACCACAACCCTTGCCACTGGTGGGCTGGATTTGTCGATGCTCGCAATCGCGCGCAAACAAGGTTTGATAAAAGGCGGCCAGCGCCTTGATCAGTTGCATTGGTTCCCCGTTATCCCGCTTTGTGTGATCTAACAGATGCTCTCGTTTGTCCCCGGCGCAAATTCATCGGTACAACTGAACTTTACGCCCATATCAAAGTTTTATTATACCGATCTTTCCACCCTGCACAACTGAGCGCTTCAAAGTTCCTCCAAGCGGTGGAGAAAAGGGGCAAAGCCCCGTCTTATCAACCGCTGCATAAGAAAAAAGCTACCAAAAGCGGTAGCGTGACTTGGGGAGGAGGTTGGGGAAATAAGGGCTCTGTTTGGGCGAGCCACTTATTTGTAATTTAGGTATCGCCAACCCGGGCAAAAACTTGAGTGTTTTCCCTGATTTGTAACAACTTGTAAAATCAAACCCATGCCCAATTGCTCCATTTCCATGGGCCAAGTATGTTTGAGGGGTTTTATATTCATCGCTGCCATTAAACCGAATCTGTTCACCCTAACGGTTGGAAAGTGTCCAAAATCCAGAAACGTTGAGAATTCAGAAACGTGACAAGCCCGTCTGCTCTCCATCGTATGAGAACCCATCCCCTGAAACATGCTGCCATTCTGTTGCTCCTGCTGTCGTGGGCGCAAGGTTTGTCACATCCAGCCACCGCCGCCACATTTTGGGACACTTACGTCCCCCCGGAGCTGGCTTTTCAGGACGATTTAAGGCAAAGCATCACTTTGCCCCAGCGTATCAACGTTAATCTAGACAGCTTAAACCAGCTAAAAACGCTGCCCGGCCTGAATGAGGACATCGCCCTGAAGGTGATGCGCAATCGTCCCTACACCGATGTGCAGGATTTTTACCGCAAACTGCCGGGACTGGATAAAAAGCGCATCGATCGCCTGATTCAGCAAATTCAGCCTAAAATCAAATTTCAGTAAACCTCAAAAAAGCCCGACTCATGCCAGCCGGGCTTTTTTAAATGGGTCAGTATCCATGCACAAGCCGTTTGTAACGGTTTGAGTACAACGCCTTCAATAGGAGCTTGGCAATTATGCCAAGAGCGTTCATTAACAGTCCACGGCTGCATGCAGTTTTAGAAACGGCTTGTGCAGGGATACTGACCCCAATTGATAAGAGATGCAGTGAACCCTTACTGGCTGACGGTCACCGGGGTGTCCACCATCACGCTCAGCCGGGAACCGGCGGGAACCACCACTTCCTTGCCTTTGCGGGCCAAAGCGTAGCCCATGCCGCCCAGCGCGCCCACACCCAGACCGAACAAGGCCCCGGTGCCCACGCTACCCAGCAAACCACCGGCAGCGGTCCCCATCAGGGTTCCCACGCCCGTGGCCCCAGCGGCAATGCCCACCCCTTTGGCAATATCCATGGCGTAGGTGTCGCCTCTCAGCACACCGGACTGATCTTTGGTCACGATGTGGGCGTTAATGGCCACCACCCGACCATCGGGCAGTTTAATGCTATCAAAGCGAACGTCAATGTCCCCGTGCTTGCCCAGATGAGAGGCGCTGTTCACGTTGGCCACCTGTCCCAGCACCTGACTGCCCGCCGGAATGGCCACGGCATCGTTCACAAAAATGTCGTTTTCCAGGGTGGCGGTAATGGGATCGCCCACGTGCGCCGCATAGGTGGTAATGGGCACATCGGTATGAATGGTCATCAAAGTGCCTTTGGGAATGGAGATCAGGCGGCCCCGCAGGGTGGTGTTGTCGTAGCTGTAGTTGTTATTGTTGCTGTAATAATCGTTGCCATAGCCATTGCTGTTATAACCGGTATTGTTGTTGTAACCGGCATTACCGTAGCCATTGTTGTTGTAGGCGTTGTTGCTGTAAACGGTGGTGTCCTGAAGGGGTTTCAGCTGCAAAGTGCCATCGGCCAAAGCCACGGCGGGCATCACCACGAAGCTCAGGGCTAAATTCGCGCTTAAAATACTTTTGGCCAGTGCGTTGAACTTGAATTGAGTCATCTCTACCTCTCTATAAACTCACGTCTCTAAACTCACGAACGGGGTTGCTGAACAGGTGGTTTACGCTAACCAGTCTCCAACATCATCAGGGCTCGGGGTGGATAATACGGCTATCAAAGAGTGGGGTCAGCTGTGATGTCATCAAATCGGCCCGGAAAAGGGGGAGCAAAACAGCCTAAAGGGGTCAATCCACGCCAGCAGGCGATTGTCGTTCCTTTTCTTTCCTTTTTACGCTCTGCCACAGTTTTGACTGGCCTTAAAAGACGACTCCGGGCGATGTCCTGTCTCCTCAGCGAACAGCCTGGATCTTGTGGCGCAAACTCCTCATTATTGATACCACAAATATGAAGCTTTGGTTACATTATACCGCTGAGTGCCCATTTAAGAAACTCACCTTGTAGAATCAGCCACCCCTGCTCCTGCGCCCCGTGGCAAAGATGACCTCTTGCATTTTTTGGCGGAAAGACTTTAAGATGGCAGACACCGTCTTATTGCCATATAAGGTGGGTGCTCATACACAAGCGTCTGTTAACACTGAGAACGGTACCCCACGTCCATGCCTAAAGCTTCCGCCCCCAAAACTTCCGCCAAAACGGCAACCAAACCCACCGCCAAAAAAACCGTGAAAACAGCGGCCACCAAAACCACGGCCAAAGCCAAAACCAAAAAAGCCAGCACGGACGCAGGTCTGGATGAAGACGATTCCGAAGAGGGTGGCAAGGGTCGCTCACTGGTCATCGTAGAGTCCCCGGCCAAGGCCAAGACGCTGAAAAAAATTCTGGGGGCCAAGTTTCAAATCAAGGCCAGCGTGGGCCACATTCGGGATCTCCCGGAAAAAAAGCTGGGCGTGGACATCGATCAGAACTTCGAGCCCATGTACGAAGTGCTATCGGCCAAGGCCGACCTGGTGGAGGAACTGCAAGAAGCCGCCCGCAAGTGCGATACCATCTACCTGGCGGCTGACCCTGACCGTGAGGGAGAGGCCATTGCCTGGCACGTGTCCATGTTGCTGGACAACGCCAAGGCCAAGGTGCATCGCATCGAGTTTCACGAAATTACCAAAAACGCCATTCTGGAAGCCATTCAGCATCCCCGGGAAATCAACCTGCCCCGCGTCAACGCCCAGCAAGCCCGCCGGGTGCTGGATCGACTGGTGGGCTACAAGCTGAGCCCGCTGCTCTGGAAAAAAGTGAGCAAGGGCCTGTCCGCCGGACGGGTGCAAAGCGTTGCCGTGCGCCTGATTTGCGAGCGGGAGGAAGAGGTGCTGGCCTTTATTCCCGTGGAATACTGGACCATTGGCACGGAACTGAAAAAAGATCCCAAGGACACCCACCACATGGTGGCCAACCTGGCCAAAATTGACGGGGAAAAAGCGGAAATCCCCAACGAAAAAGCCGCTCAGGAGATTGTGAAAACCCTGCAATCCAACCCGCTGGAAGTGGTGGCGGTCAACTCCCGAGAATCCAGGCGAAAACCCCAGCCGCCCTTCATCACCAGTACCCTGCAACGGGAAGCCAGCACCCGCTTTGGCTATTCCGTGAAAAAGACCATGCAAATCGCCCAAAAGCTGTATGAGGGGATTGATCTGGGGAACGGCCCGGAAGGTTTGATCACTTACATGAGAACCGACAGCACCCGGGTGGCCGATGAAGCCCGGGACGCGGCCAAGGAATTCATCGTGCGGCAATACGGCAAGGAGTTTTATCCGGCCGAACCCAACGATTACAGCAAGAAAAGCAAGAAAAACGTGCAGGACGCCCACGAAGCCATCCGTCCTACTTACGTGGATAAAACCCCGGACATGGTCAAGGACGCCTTGAGCGAAGAGCAGGCCCGCATTTACAGCATCATCTGGAACCGCTTTATGGCCTCCCAGATGGAAGCGGCCCAAATCCGCACCAAAACCGTGGAAGTGGCCTGCAAAAACCTGCTGCTGCGGGGCTCCGATAGCAAGGTCATCTTCAAGGGCTATATGGCCGTTTATCAGGCTGAAGATGATGAAGAAGTCGTCGCCTCCGCCCTGCTGGATGTGGCCAAGGGAGACGCCATTTCCCTCTCCAAAGTGGAGCCCAAGCAGCACTTTACCGAGCCTCCGCCGCGCTTCAACGAAGCCAGTCTGGTCAAAACACTCGAAGAGTTGGGCATTGGACGACCCAGTACCTATGCTCCCACCATTGCCACCGTTCAGGATCGGGGCTATGTTTTTATGGAAAACAAGGCATTAAAGCCAACGCCATTGGGCAAAGCGGTCAATCAGGTGCTAGTCAAGCACTTTCAGGACATTGTGGATGTCAACTTCACCGCCGCGCTAGAAACCCGTCTGGATGACATTGAAGAGGACACCACCCCCTGGCAAGGCGTCATTCGGGATTTTTACGGCCCCTTTGAAGCCACCCTGAAAAAGGCCACCGATGAAATGGAAAAAGTGGTCATCCTGCTGGAAGGGGAAAGCTGCCCGGATTGCGAAAAGCCCATGTCCCTGAAAACCAGCCGCTGGGGTAGCCAGTTTATGGGCTGTACGGGGTATCCAGAGTGCAAGTACACCCGCCCCTTAAGCAAAGATCAGAAGGCCCTACCCGAAGATCAGCCCAGCGATGAGAAATGCGAAAAGTGCGGCGGCGATATGGTCATGAAGCACGGACGCTTTGGGCAATACCTCAAGTGTCAGGCGGAAGGCTGCGGGGCCAACAAGTCCTTTGAGGAAAAAACCGGAGTCACCTGCCCCAAGTGCAATCAGGGCGAAGTGGTGGCCAAAAAATCCCGCCGAGGCAAGATTTTCTACGGGTGCAACCGCTACCCGGATTGCGATCAGGCTTTCTGGAACAAGCCCCTGGCCGAAAAATGCCCGGACTGCGGCAGTCTGCTCACGGAAAAAGTGCTGAAAAAGGGCACTTTCCACGCCTGCCCGGAAAAGGGCTGCGGCTTCAGCAAGGAAGTGGAAACCACGCCTGCCTAATGCCCTGCAGGCTTGTTGTCAGCCTGCATCCCACCGATTTAAAACATCAATTCACAATCCCTGATCGGCAGTTGCCCATCAGGGATTGTGGTGTGTACCCCTTCACAACACGTTTTTAACTGTTTGAGTACAGCCCGCTGAATAGCATTGCTCGGAGCAGTCCGAGTCTGCTTGAGAGCTGCACGCAGTTTTAAAAGCGCGTGGTGGCGAGGCACTCAGCGGAATCTTCAATGCGTCCGCCTAGATTATTCGGCGCTGGTCAGTACCGGCTCGAAGATGTACTCAATGGTAATGGGCAGGGAAGGGACGTTGGCCGGAGCCACCGGAAACGCCCCAGCGGTGTTGATGGCATTCAAGGCCGCCTTGTCCACGGTGGCATCACCCGAAGATTGCTTGATGCTGGAACCCAGCAACGTTCCATCCCGATCAATCATCAGCACGGCGATGGTGCGCTGAAAGGGATAATCCTGAGGCAGTTGCCAGTTGCTTTTGACCTGCTGACGCACCTGCTCCACGTAAGTGGTCATGGCATCGGCAGTCCCTGAGGCGCTGGCGGGCTTGTCCCACACCTTACCGGGCACGCCCACCCGGGTGTAAAACAGGGAGACCGGCTGGGGCTGGTTGGCCACCGGGCTGGCGAAGGCAATCACGGAGTCTTTATTCGGCTTGGGCAGCAGTTGGTAGCTGACCATTTGCAGACTACCGGCGTCCAGCTTGAATTTAAACTCCAGTTGACTGCCTTGCAGGCTGACCGGAAAACGTCCAAACGGGGCGTTACTTTTGAGGTATGACAGGATAGCTCGACCCGAATCGGTATTGGCCCCCACGTTCAGGCCGCTGCTGTGCAAACCGCCGTCTTCATCCAGCACAAAAGTCAGCACGTTATCGGTCAACTGGTTGGCGTAAACCTGCTCCTCCCAGTGGGCCTGCAGCTTGTCAAAAACCCGGGAGACATAGGCGTAGGTGCTATCGGGCGCTTTGGCCAAGGCCACCAAAGGCAACAACGTGGACAACACCAATAAGGCCAGCATCTTCTTCAAGCGGGAGGTCAATCCCGGCATCAGTAAAACGATCATAAAATTTACCTTTTAATTTGAATGAGGGCTGGAGAATATTCTACCGAAAAAGTGTCGGATTCTCATGAAAGGCCCGTAAAGCATCCAAAATGCGCTGAGATGATTTTCCATCGCCATAGGGGTTAATGGCCCGGGCCATCGACTGATAGGCTGTGTCATCGGAAAGCAGGCGGCGGGTTTCACTTAAAATCTTGTCATAATGCGGCCCCACCAGCTTGACGGTGCCCATCTCCACCGCCTCCGGGCGTTCCGTTTCATCTCGTAGCACCAGCACCGGTTTTTGCAGGGAGGGCGCTTCCTCCTGTACCCCGCCGGAATCGGTTAGGATGATATCAGCCCGCTCCATCAGGCGACAAAAGGGCTCGTAATCCAGCGGATCAATCAGATGAATGCGGCCCAAATCGCCCAGGGTCTGGCGCACAATGCCCCGCACATTGGGGTTGGGATGCACCGGAATGACCATCTCCAGAGAAGGATCTTCGGTGATCAGGTCTTTCAGGGCCCGGCAAATTTCCTGCATGGGCTCCCCGAAGTTCTCCCGGCGATGCACGGTGACCAGCACCAGACGCTTGCTGTCGTCCAGGATAATGGGTAAATGGCCGTTGCGATCGGGCTTGTGCAAGGTGTACAGCAGGGCATCAATAACCGTGTTACCGGTCATGAACACTTGGGCTTCCCGTGCCCCCGTTTTTAAAAGGTTTTGTCGGGAACGCTCGGTGGGAGCGAAGTACAGGGTGGCAATCCCATCGGTGACCACCCGGTTAATCTCTTCCGGGAAGGGGTAGTATTTATCCCAGGTACGCAAACCGGCTTCCACGTGGCCCACCGGGATTTGCTTGTAAAAGGCGGCCAAAGAGGTGGCCATGGTGGTGGTGGTATCGCCATGCACCAGCACCACGTCGGGATGCTCCTTTTCCAGCACGTCTTTCATGCCCATCAGCACGTTGGTGGTAATCTGGAAGAGGTCCTGATTGGGCTTCATCAGGTTCAGGTCATAATCCGGGCGAATCTGGAACAGATCCAGCACCTGATCCAGCATTTCCCGGTGCTGGGCAGTGACGCAAACCACTGACTCAAATTCCTGCGGGCAGGCAGCCAGGGCGTTAACCACCGGGGCCATTTTAATGGCTTCCGGGCGGGTGCCGAACACGGTCATCACTTTGAGTTTGCTGGATTTGGACGTGGAGTTGGACGCGGGTTCGGACACAATGGCAAGCCCCATACCGATGCTGAAACGCCATTATTATACAGCGCTCAAGCCGGCCCGTAATGCGACAAAAGAGCAACCCCTCCGGGAGTCACGGGAGTGCGTCCGCCAAGGCGCCCGGCATGCGGCCCGCCTTAATCCGGGACGGGCAAGGCCTCTGAAGGGGCTGTTTTCCGGTTTTCTTTCAGGGCCTCTGCAATAGCCTTGCGCTGTTGTACCGGGTCCTGATCGCCAGTTTTCAAAACTTTATCCGCCGTCTTTTGGCCCAGCATCCCCGTCAGGGCGCCAGCCAGCACCCCACCGACCGGGATCCCTTTAATGCTGATGGGGGCCAGGGCTTTCCCCAGCGAAAAGCCCAGACCGGCGGCTTCCCAACTGACCGCGCTGCGCAACGTATATTTGCCGGTGGCCGTGGCGGTGGCCGCTGCGGCTCCCAGCGCGCCGTCTCCCTGTGCTTTGGCGTCTTTGTAAGCATCCCGGCTGTGACGAAACACATCCAGACCCACCAGGCCCAGGCCAGTGGTATTCAGCAAGCCTTGTCCCCGGTTCCCGGCGGACTGACCGGTCACCAGATTTTTGACCGGCTTGAAATTGCGATCGACCAAGGTTTCCTTGGCAAAGGTTTTGGCCGAAAAACCAGTGCTTGCAGCCGGTACACCTTTCCCGGACAGATTGCCAGACACCGTTTGCCCCAGACGATTCCAGCTCAATTCGCTGGCCTTGATCTGCTCCGTCCCCAAGCCCAGCCAGTGGGCATAACTGCGGGGAGGTGGCGAGGCACTGGTGGAGCCTGAGGCCGCCGATAGTTTATCAATCTTATGGGCCAGCCCCTGATGCACCGCCAAATTGCCCACACTCAAGGCCCAGGTTTCCGTGGCGCTTTTGTTTTGGCCGGGCTTCGGGGGGGAAACCACATTCCCCACATCCATCACGGTCGGCAGCCCGCCCGCATGCTGATAAGACTGGCCACTCAAGCCATCAAGTACCATACGTATCTTGCCCCATCCCTTTTGTACAGGCATAAAAACATGATTTCGCCGTTTGTTGCTACAGACTTCGCAATCAATCCAAAATCAAGGCCAGCCATAGAAAACAAGCCACCCATGGTGCTTTAATAAGTGCATGCCTAATCAACACACCGCCTTGAGTGCCCCGCACCGCCCCACCCGCTTCCGCGCTCCACAGTCCTACCCCCTTATGGCCTTGACCCTGTTGCTGTTAGTAACCGGCTTGTGCGCTTGCGCCCCCAGACTGCCCGAAACCAGCCCAACCCAAACACCCCCAACCCGCCCCGCACAACCAACGGAAAGGGGCGCCTCCCGCTTTGGCAGTTTTAACCTGCACAAACGCCATGGCCTGGGCGGCTGGGAGGGAAACGCACAGACCAGCCAACACCAATGGCTGCGGCAAATTCAAGAGGTGCAAGAGGCCAGTAAGACGCCCCGTCCCGCCGCATCCCAGCCCGTCACGTCCGGTCTTTAAGATCATTTTTCAGTTTTCACAAGGAACAGCTTATGTCTCAGAATTACAACTTTAAAGTGCGTTTGGCTGTGGTGTTGATCCACGAAAACAAATTGCTGCTGGTGCGGCAAAATAACCGCCCTTTCTGGGTTTTCCCGGGCGGGACACTGGAATTGAATGAAGGGCTGGAAGAATGCGCCGTGCGGGAGATGAAGGAAGAAATTGATCTGGATGTGGCCATCGAGAAAACGCTGTACCTGGCGGATTTTCTGCTGAAGGACGCTGCCGGGGAGATAAAGCACACCATTGATGTATTCATGCTGGCCCGCTACTTGGGTGGCACTCCCACCATGACTCTGGATGAAAACCTGAATGAGATGGGCTTTTTCACCTTGGAAGAAGTTCAAAAAATGCAGGTGGAACCCAGTGTGGCCCTGAGACAGTTCCTCAAAGACTGGCCGGAAGGCTTCGCCGAAGCCAGTGGGCTTTATTTGGGAAAATACGGAAACGGGGCCTGACAGACGATTCAGGAAAATTCCAATTCCATTCCAGAGGGTTTTTAAGCGCTCGGTGAGCGTTCGATAAAGATCGGGTCGACTGAGCGCAACCCCTCACGCTGACTTCGCCAGTCTACCGGTGGAGAAGCCCTTTCGGCATCCAAGCCCTGTCATTGGCAACAATTTGAATTCAGCCCCTTTTATTAAAGTAACTGAATTGCCCATTGCCAAAAAGGACGTTGCCTGTGTTTCGTCATCCCACCCCCAAAACCGCCATCATTCAAAAAGGCTGTGCGCTCTTTACCCTGCTGAGTTTTGGCGTCAGCGGGCTGGTGCCGTGCTGGGCATCATCGGATTTCGCCGCGGACTGGCAAGCCAAACCACTCATCGATCACAGCGCCCCGGCGGTAAAAGCACCAACGACCACACCGTCCCCGGCGTCATCGGCAAGCAAAACAGCCTCCTCCAGTGCGGAGCAAGCCGCCTTACAAGCCGCTTTGGAAGAAAAACTGAAGCCCGCTGAACCGTTTATCAGCAGCGTGGAAAAACAATTGCTCATCGCCCCCAAAGCGGGAAGCCCACTCATTCAGCGCCTCAATACCCTGCAAGCCGTATTATACGGTGAACCCAGGTTTCAGGACGCCGGTGAACTACTGGGCGAGCTGGCCCGGTTATTCCCCGCGGAAGCGGCCAAAGCGGCAGCGGATTTACAGGCCAAACTACAGGCGGAAAAACCGGCCAGCGCTCCGTCCTCAGCCGGTAAAACCGCTCCCAAGCGACCCACGGTTAGCAACCCGATGCCTCCCACCCTAGCCCCCGCCATGGCCAATACCGCGCAACAAAGCAGTCCATCCCCCGCCCGGAAAAAGCGCTTTTGGCAAAGCGAGGATGACCCGTTTGCCAACGACCCCTTCTTTCAGGATCAGCCCAACCGAAACGCTGACAGCTATTCCGGTACTCCTGACATCGCCCAGCAGGCCGGACCTTCCAGGCTGGCCTCAATCGGGCAGGGCTTGGCCGGACTGGCCATGATGGCCGGGGCCGTAGCGGGCAGTTACTATCTCAACCGGGGCAACAACACCGCCCTCCCGCAAAATGGGTATTACAACAACGCTCCTTATGGATACCCTCCCTACGGAGCGCCTTATGGCTACGGCGTGGGCAATCGCTATTTCGGGCCCATCCCGGGACAGGTACCGTACGGTTACAACCCGGTTTATCCCTATGCCTATCCGGGTGGCATGACCCTGAACGCTCAGCCCTATCGCCCCTACGGCACTACCACTTTCCCGCCATTTGGCACCACAACCCGCATTGTTCCCTACTAGAGAGCATCCTCCGGTATACTGTTGCATAGACGCAGCAAACGGAGTGACACAGCCATGGGCCTTTTGGGATTTTCTGGCAAGCACTTGAAAAAAACGCTCAGCAAAGGCAACCTGTTCTCCGCAATCAGCACAGCCATCGCCCAGCGGATTTTAAGTCGATCCCGTCAAAAGTGGGAGCAGGCCCGGGCGGAAAGCGAAGCGGCGTTACTGTCGCAAATTTCCGCCTACGAAGTGGGCCGGGGAGCGGGTAAACTGCTGAAGGGCTGGCTGCGCTTTCAACATCCCCGCCTGAATCTGGCCCAGGCAGAGGGCGCATTATTACCCCTCCTCACGGCCATGGACGCTGAGGATCACCTGCCGCAGGAGCAGGCCCTGAGCCGCTTTATCGTTTCCAAAACGCTGTTTTCCATTGAAGGGTTTAAACTGACCCACTGCCGCTATGAGAGCTATCAGCAAGCCGCTTTGGAGCGTTTGAGAAAAAACCCGGAACAGCGTACACTCACCCGCAGCGAGGTGTTTCAGGGTCGTGTCTTTTTACCGGAAGACATTATCGCCACGACGCATCGCATGCTGTTGCTGCTGGACAATGGCCGCATGGCCGACTATCTGCAACCGTTTCTGGAAACCGGCCCACTGAACGATGACGCCGACCACATGGCCCGACTCATCGCCATGACCTTTCAGGCGGACGACGACACCTTGGGGACGGCTATTAACACGTGGTTCCAAAGCTACTGCGATTTTAAAATCGACGAGAGCCATCAGCAGGAGCTGTGGGTGAACACGTCCGTCAACGCGGTCAGCGGCGGATTACCGGCCCAAGTGGGCTGGGACTTGCTGGGCCGGGCGGGCAAGCACTTTTTTAGCAGCAACCCTAAGCGCTAGCCACCGGGGACTGCAGGCGCTTCTTCAGGAAAGCACCGGTTTCGCTGTGCGCATTGGCCATAATTTCCCTTACCGAGCCTTGAGCCACAACCTGCCCCCCACCGGCGCCGCCTTCGGGGCCCATGTCCACCACGTAATCGGCCTGGGCGATGAAATCGATGTTATGCTCAATCACAATCAGGGAGTGTCCTGCCGCCACCAAGCGCCGGAAGGCCTGCACCAGCAAAGCGATGTCGGCCATGTGCAAGCCGGTGGTGGGTTCATCAAACAAAAACAGGTACTGATCTTTAGCCACCCGAACGCTATCCAGTTCCGCATGGCCCGCTGGCAGGTAGCTGGCCAGCTTCAGACGCTGGGCCTCCCCGCCGGACAGGGTGGCGGTGGACTGCCCCAGCTTGAGGTAGCCCAGACCAATTTCCTGCAGGGGCAGCAACTTGTTGCTGATTTTACGGCTGCTGGCGAAAAAGCGCACCGCCTCATCCACGGTCATGTTCAACACATCGTTGATGTTTTTACCCTCAACCTCCACCGACAAAACGTTGGGGTTGAAGCGACGACCCTGACAATCGTGGCAGACCACGGTCACATCCGCCATAAATTGCATATCAATGGTCAGGGTGCCCAGACCCTCACAAGTTTCGCAGCGCCCGCCCGGGGTGTTGAACGAAAAATGACCGGGGGAAATCCCCAGAATCATAGCCTTGCGAGATTCGGCAAACAGTTTGCGGATGTCATCATAGGCTTTCACGTAAGTGACCGGATTGGAGCGTGCCGAGCGGCCCGGCGGACTTTGATCCACCATCAGCACATCTTTGAATCGCTCCAGCCCCAGAATTTCCTCATGCGGGGCTTCATCCAGCTGCAAGGATCGGGACTGACTGTGTTCGTAGGCGGCAAACAGGGTTTGCTTAATCAGGGTGGATTTCCCCGAGCCGGACACCCCACTGACACACACCAGCTGGTTGACTGGAAATTGCACAGTCAGGTTTTTCAGGTTATTGCCACGAGCGCCCCGAATCTCAATAAAATCCGGCTGAGCAGTTTTGGCGTTGATCTTCTCTTTTTTAGAGACACTGGCTTTGGGCGCACCTGATTTGGCAACCGATGAGGATGGAACCAGTAATTCCGGGTTGGCCAGATAGCGGGCCGTTTGAGAGTAGGCAACCTTTAGCAAGCCCTTGGGTTTTCCCTCATAGACAATGCGTCCGCCATCCTCTCCACCGGACGGCCCCATGTCCACAATGTAATCGGCAGCCAGCATCACTTCCGGGTCATGCTCCACCACCACAATGGTATTGCCCTGATCCCGCAGCTTTTGCAGAATGCGTATCAGCCGATCCGTGTCCCGGGCGTGCAGGCCCACGGTGGGTTCATCCAGCACGTACAATGTGTCAGTCAGCCCACTGCCCAGGGCGGCGGACAGGTTAATGCGCTGGGCTTCCCCGTTGGAGAGGGTGCGAAACTGTCGGCTGAGCGTAAGGTACGTGAGGCCCATCTCGTTCAGGTAGGTCAAGCGGCTTTTAATCTCCTGAAGCAGCCGTTCGGCGATGGTTTGGTGGGTGGGCGGCAAGGTCAGCGCCTCAAAAAAGCCCACCAGCTCGGCAATGGGCATCTCCCCGATGTCCAGAATATTCTTGCCCTGCACCCGCACATTCAGGGCATCCCGGCGCAGACGAGAGCCCAAGCAATCCGGGCAGGGGTAATAGCCCCGATACTTGGCCAAGAGGACCCGCACATGCACCTTGTACTTCTTGGTTTCCAGCCAGTCGAAAAAGCCCCGAATCCCATCGAACTCGCCGCCGCCATCAATGACAAAAGCCTTCTGAGCGTCAGTCAGTTCGTTCCAGGGCTTATCCAGCGGAATTTTTCGCTTTTTGGCCTCGGTAGCCAGATACTCATAGCCATCGATGTAACTGGGCTTGGTAAACGGATGAATGGCCCCCTTAGCCAGACTAAGGTTCTTGTTGGGGATGACCTTGTCCATATCGATGCCGATGATGCGGCCAAAGCCCTCGCAGGCGGGACAAGCCCCCATGGGGCTGTTAAAGGAAAACAGATTGGCAAAGGGTTCAATAAAGGTCTTGTGACAGCTCAGGCAGGCGAATTCATTCTGAAACAACTGGCTCTCGCCGCTCTCCAGTGTGAGAACCTCAATTTTGCCATTGCCCAGCGTCAGTGCGCTGCGAATGGATTCCAGCAAGCGGGCCCCCAGCGCCTTGTGCTTGATGATCAGGCGATCGATAACGATGCGCACCAGCTCATGCGAGGACAATTCTTCTCGCACCTGGTTAAGATCCTGCATTTCCCCGTTGCGGTAAATCCGGTAGAAGCCCTGCCGAAGCAACTCGTCCACCCCGAATTCCTTGAGCTGCACAGGGGCCAGCAGCAACACTTTCTGGCCTTCCGGGTAGGCTTGCAGAATGCCCTGGATTTTAAAGGGATCGGCCCGGCTAACGTCCCCACCGCAGGCATCGCAGCGGGTTTGCCCCACGTTGGCGTACAGCAAGCGCAGGTAATCGTAAATCTCGGTCGCCGTCCCCACGGTGGAGCGGGCATTTTTGACCGAATTTTTCTGCTCCAGGGCGATGGCGGGCAGAATATGCTGAATACTGTCCACATCCGGCTTTTCAATACGGGCCAAAAACTGCCGGGCGTAGGAGGACATGGACTCGATGTAGCGGCGCTGTCCTTCGGCGTACAGGGTATCAAAGGCCAGGGAGGACTTCCCGGAGCCGGAGGGCCCGGTGATGACCGTCAACTGGTCGTGAGGCAAATCGCAGCTCACGTTTTTCAGGTTATTCACCCGAGCGCCGGTAATTTTGATCCATTGGTTGCGAGTAGGCATGTGCCCTATTATGACCGAAAACAATCGGCTTGACGATGCTCTGGCTCATCTGAAGCAGACTGCTCACCTTCCATAAAATGTATGCCAGCACTCCAGTTTTGAGCAGACCACTCACCGGACGTTCGCCCCCACGCTGCCTGACACAAAAAACACCCGTTTGGTTTTTATGCATCCATAACTGGTTGTTTTTAGGGGACAGTCCAACTGGGACTTAGGGGATAAAGCAATGAACGATCAATCGCGTGAAATTGAGCGTCGTCTGGGCGAAGCCTACGCTGAAATGCTGCGGCAAAACCCACACGCCGACAACCCTTATAAAGATTGCAAAGAAGTCATCCAGTCCTCACTGGGGGTACTGGATCATTACAATCGCATCGCCCTGGCCATGAAAGGCGCCTTTAGCCCCAAACGCAGGGCCTTTGCCACGGCCAACGTGCCCAGCCAGTAGCTTTTTCGTTTCAAAGCCCTCTGTTTGGAAGTCGACTTTTTAGAAGCCAGCTTTTTAGAGCCAACTTTCAAGCCTTCCGCCCGTCGCACCCCGCCACGGGCTTTTTTAGCGTTTGCCATCCCCAGTGCTGAAAAAAAACACGGTGCCCGCTTCAGTATTTCAAACGGACGGAATCCCAGCCTGACAGACGATTGAGGGCTGATGCGTCTGAGTTCCAACAAGCATCATTGTGCTGCTTGTTTAAAAATACCTTTGACTTTCCAGCTGAGCCGGGTACAATGGCCGTTAATTGAAAGAAAAGTGAGTTTCAACGTAATCCGTGCCACAGGCAGTGAGGCATTTTTAACGATTTGGGTTTCAACAAACACACAGCCCCCTGAGTGATGGGGACTGCGTAAAACTCTGTGCGGACTGGCCCTGCCGTTGCCGGAAAAATTGACGTGCCTGGCATTCAGCATCGTATCAAAGGAATTGGAGGGAGTTTGTGTTAAACGCTATTGCAAATAAAGTACCAACAACGTTCCGACCCGTGGTCCTGTTTGCGGCCAAGGGAGCAAACGGCAATCCGCAGATAGAACCGGCCAGCGAACCGGTCACCCCATCTCATAAAGCGTTCACCGTGCGGCACTTTATGCCACCGGCCAAGGACGTGTTTCATTACGCCATTCCAACCGCCCACGGCGTGAAAAATGACAAAACCGTGGTGGAAAGCCTATTGGGGGGCGAGCAGATTTTCGGCAAAATCGATCAAATCATACGAGAGGCGGAAACCGGCTCCGGCAAGCAAAAGCCCTGGCTGATGCTGAACCTGTATGAACTGCAAAATCCGGAAGTCTACCCGGAGCGCAAGTGCGCCACTGGCGCGCCCGGGGCGGCCATTCACCACAGCCTGCTGGATCGCATTATCAGTTTGCACCGGGAGCAAAAAGCCAATGTGCGCATTCTGCTGGACAACAGCAAGCAACAGCCCCGCGTGATGGAGCGGGATCCGGCCAAGGCGTTTAAGGATCAGGCCAAAACGCTGATGGAGCCGAATCACAACGATCGCACCATTGAGCGCCTGAGAGCCTTCAACGTGCCTTTTTTAACCTATCCCAACGAGGTCGCACTGAAAAATCACGTGAAGCTGATTATACTGGATAACCGCAAGGCCATTGTGGGCGGCATGAACTGGGGCAACCACTCCACCATGAATCACGACGGGGCCGTGTACATTGAAGGCCCCGATGTACGCAACATCTTCCACAAAGTCTATAAGCCGGACTGGACCACCTCTCAGGGAAAAAGTGAGGATTTGCCGGACATTAAACCCTTCCATCAAGGCCGTGTCAAAGTGCTGCAAACCACCCACCACAAAGCCGATCAAGGGGCTAAAAATGACGTATTGACTGAAATCCTGAAGCAGATCGACAAAGCGGACAGTAGCATCCACGCCCAACTGTTTGTCCTGACCCACAAAGCGGTGGTGGATGCCCTGATCCAGAAGCATCGCCAGCTGACCCAGCAAGGCAAGGAAGGTGTCAAACTGCTGGTGGATGAGGGGCTGTACAAAATTTTCCCCAACTGTCGGGCCGGTATCCAGAAGCTGGATGACGCCGGGGTTCCCATTCGCTTTTTCAAGGAGAATAAAGCCACTGAGGAAAAGTTGCACGCCAAATGGGCCGTGTTTGATCGCAAGCACCTGCTGATTGGCTCAGCCAACTGGTCCAGTCTAGGCCTGGACAGCAAGGGCGCTGAGCCCCCCGTGCAACCCACCGGCGACTACGGAGCCCTCAGCGAGGCCGAGGAAGACCATGGCGGCAGCGGCAAAATCCCCTACAAAACCAACCACGAAATTGCCACCATGATAGAAAACGCGCCCAACGTGGCTGGTACGTTTGCCAGTCAGGCCGATCATGATTTCTCATTCCGCCGTGGGGTGGTGGAATTGAGCAAACCCGTTTCCTGGAACAAGGCGGATGAAACCAAAAGCTGGAAAAATCAGCCGCCCCGCAAACCGTGGAGCCCCAAGCGCCAAACCGAAGAAGCGCCCCCACAGGAAGCAGGCAGCAGCCCCAAACGCAAGCGCCTGGAAGTTTCCGCTTAAAGCAACTCCGACACGCTGTCCTCAAGCTGGCTCTGAATCAGGGCCAGCTTTTGCTTGCGAGATAACCGCTTGATCCGGGCCTCATAACGCATGGCTTCCGCCCTGGAGTCAAACCGCCACTGGGCCACCAGTTGCACCGGCAAGCGCACCCGGGTGTATTTGGCCCCTTTCCCCGCGTTGTGCTGGGCCAGCCGTTGCTGTGGATTGATCGTCCACCCGCAATAGAGCGTGTCATCCGCGCATTTCAGCAAGTACGTATAAAATCCGGAATCTGCCATACGCCTCAGTCGGTTTGGAGCGGGTCGCTCGCCCACCCAAAACCGGCACCCCCATTGAAAGACTGTATCGAGCGGGAGTGAGCGAAGATATCGCCCGCATTGATTGGGACTATCCAGTTTAAATCCATTGTAAAAAACTCATAAAAACAATCAATTTAAAACAGGCATGATTTTTTATTTAGCATAGCACCCCACAAGGCTTGGCGGGTGCATTCAGACGCGTTGGGCGGTGTGGCAAGAATATACATGGCTTGAAGACACAGTGGCCGAAGCCACATTGGATGGAGACACAGTGAATGGCAAGTAATGGGCTGAACCTCTGGGCAAACCCGAATGGGGCCGTAAGCGGAACCTATCCCAATCCCTGGGGAGGGTCCTCTCCAAAGACATCGGCGTACGGCTCACAGCCTTCCATTGAGGATATATTTCCCTTTGGCGGGAATCCGCTACTCAGCGAGGGATCCGCAGGGCAAGCCGGAGCGTTGGCGCAACTGCTGCAAAGCCTGCTGGGCAACGCGGAAGGGTTGCCTTTCCAGCCCCCCCAGGCCTCCGCCAAAAACCGGGGCAGTGCCGTCATTGTGGAGGTGGGCTACACCGGAGACGGCAAAGCGGATGAGCATGCCCAATCCGTGATGGAAGTTTATCGTCGGTACAACCCGAACGGGGCAGCGGCTCTGGAAGGCATTAATGACACCGCTCAGGACGGCCCGGCCAGCACCCGGGCAAAATCGGCCCCAGCGGCTCCCAAGCTCAATAGCCAGCAAGCGCTGGATGAATTGATCGACACAGGGGCCACGGACGCCCTTAACGTGTTCAGCCGGGAAATCGATCAAGTGGTGCGTGACGGCAAGGGCACGGTGATTAACGGCTCTCTGGGCTTCTCTCGCAATGAGCTGTATATCGATACCCTGCATGCCCTTCAGGCCAACCCCGCCCTGGCCCAATACGTGGGACTCAAACCCAGCGACATTCAAAATCTGGACGTGAATAAAGATGGGGTGACCACGGTTACGGAGCCCGTGGCCAACGCCATCAGCACCTATGTGGACAATCGGCTGGACGCGCCCGACTCCGCATTCCAGCAAGCCCGGGCCCGCTATCAGGCCAGCACCCGCAATGCGGCTCAAAGCGGCGTCGCCGTGGTGGTGGCCGCTGGCAACGAACATGCGCTGAACGAGGTGTTCCCCAGAGCCACACCGGGTGGAGACACCAACTTTCTGGCCCAAAGCGCCGATGTTATCTCGGTAGCCGCATCGGATGATCAGAATACGCCCCAATTGCAGGATGATACCATTGGCAGCTTCTCCTCGTGGGGAGATGGCGCCTACAACCCCACCATCGCCACCGATGGCGTGGGGGTGGAAACCCAATTTGGCCCGCAGGACGGTACCTCCTTTGCCGCACCCAAAGTGGCGGCTATTATCGCGCGAATGCAGCAGCAAAACCCCAATTTAAGCGTGGCCCAACTTAAGGCCATTTTGCAGCAAACCGCCGTGGACACCCAGGCCGATCCCTTGGCGGAAGGGGCGGGCATTTTAAATCCCGAAGCCGCCTTGTATGCCAGCGCGCCAAGCCCATTCCCCATGGCTGCCGGGTACTACTAAATTAAGGCCATCCAAATGAAGACGGCCCTAACGTTGCTAAAACCAATCAGCCTTCAGTCGCCTCCAGACGGGAACAACATCAGGGCACTGAAGCGCTCAACGTTCCGGTTAAAAAATTCGGGACGGGCCTACCAAAGAAACCAGAGCCGGTTGCAACAGATATTGCCGCACCACCCGCTGCACATCCGCCGGGGTCACCGCTTCAATCTGTTCCGGCACCCGGGCGATCTCTTCCAGGGAGCGGCCTTGCGTAAAATTGGCCCCAATGTAATTGGCTTGCTGATGGGCTGTCTCCAGAAACACGGAGCGACGGCCTAAAATATTGCGCTTGGCATCGGCCAATTCCTCGGCGGAAACCGGAATGTCCGCCAGCTTGTTCACTTCCTCGATAAAGCCCTTCAGGCACTTGTCCTTGTTCTTGGGCTCCGTGCCAATGTACAGGTAAAACAACCCTTTGTGCCGATACGCTTCATAGGTACTGCGCACGTTGTAGGCCAGTCCCTGCTTGTCCCGCAGTTCCAAAAACAACCGGGAACTCAGGCCTGCGGCCCCTAAAATGGTGTTCATCAAGGCCAGCGGGGCGTAGTCGTCATGCTTGGCTTCCGGCACCAGCCAGCCTTTAAAAATATGCGCTTGGGAAGAATCATCCCGGGCAAAGGTAATCAGTTCATCCTGGGTTAAAGTCAAATTACGTAACCGGGCCTGTACGCTATCCTCCACCACGGGTGCGTTTGGGGCCCCGCTGGGGAAAGATTTTTCCAGGGCCTTGGCCATTTTATCCGCCGAAATATTACCGGCCACCGAAACGATTAAGTTTTGGGGGGTAAACACCCGTTGATAATGGGCTTTCAGATCCGCCACGGAATTAAGCGATGGCAGGGCATCCAGAATAACACTGCTCACAATCCCGTACGGGGTGTTTTCAAATAGTTTGCGAATAAACTGATCGGATGCCCGGCTTTTTGGGGAGTCCAGATCCATCATCACTTCTCCCGCCACCTTTTGCTTTTCCCGCTCGAATTCGCTAAACGTGGCGTTATAAAAAAAGTCGGCGATCAGCTCAAAAGAAGTGTCCAGATCCTCTTCCAGCAAAGTGGCGTGAATGGCGCTGTAATCCCGCTTGGTGTCAGTGTCCACCTCTAAGGTCAGTCCGTCCAGTTCAATGGAAATCTGTTCCTGATTGCGGGTAGTGGTGCCCTTCAGCAACAGGCGATCCACCATATCGGACACACCGGGCACGGCATCCAGCAAATTGCCACCCGGCAAAAACATGGAAATGGCCAATCGAGGGGCGGTCTCAATGGGGGTATGTAACAGCGTAGCACCGGTGGACAGCTTCAAAATTTCCGTGGGGAGCGCCTCGACCTTCAACATGGGTTACGCCTCTCCTTCACCGTCATCTTCAGATTTCAAAGCGCCTTCCCCCGGCACCATGACCGAGGTGTAGGCCTGGTCCAAAGTCAGGTAGCAACGGGCCACGGCGTTCACCGTATCCACATCCAACTGGTTCAACACGGTCAAATAATCCAGATAGGACTCAATGGAGCCCACCACGGTGATGGCCTCCCCAATGGTCTCGGCAATGCCTGAGGCGGTTTCCGAGGTTTCGGCGAAATTGACCTTTAATTTTTTCAAAGCCCGCTGGAATTCCGCGTCCGTAATGGGTTCCGTGGTCAGTAATTTTTCCAGCTCGGCTTCCAGTTTCTTTAAAACCGGCTTGGGATCGCTTTGCCCATCCGGGAAATTGAAGTTCCCCTGAATGAAAAACACGTTCCCCAACTTAAAAGTGGACTGCCCGCAACTGACGTAGTTGTATACGGGCGTGGCCGGTTTTTCCAGCAAAGCCTGGGTTAGACGGGAACTGCGCCCTTCGCCCAGTACGTGGCTGACCACATCCAGAGCAATGGTCTCTTTCAGATTTTTAGGGTCAGGAGCGTGAAAACCCATAATAAAGAAGGAAGTCTGGTACTCGCCCTTCACCTCATCGTAACGTTGGGCGGTGGGGGCTTTAAACTGCTCGGCCCGTGGGGTAACGCCCTTGCCGTTGGCCGCGATTTTGAATTTTTCAAAGTCGAAATACCGGCAGATTTTTTCTTCCAGCGTATTGAAATCAAAATCACCCACCACAATGGTGGTCATGTTGGAAGGCGAATACCACTGCCGGTAGTACTCGTAAATGGTTTCTCGAGGCACGTTCCCAATGATCTGACGAGTACCAATGACATCCCGCTGATAAGGGTGTCCGGCATCGTACATCATATGGTTCACGGAATTATAAATTTTGGTCCAGGGCTGATCTTCCCGCATGGAAATCTCTTCGATAACCACGCTGCGCTCCCGTTTCTCACCCTTATAGTCAGGGTCAAAGGGATCGTACTGCGGGCCCACTTCCTCATCCGGGATGGTAGAACCCAACATCATATCCGAATGCAAATCCAGGGCCAGTTCAAAGTTTTGACCCAACTGGGCCACATCGGACTTGCCCTTGGGGCCGGTCACGTAATAGAAGGTAAAATCTTTCCAGGTAGCGGCATTAATAACCGCGCCCATGGACTCCATGGCCTTGTCAAACTCGCCGGGCTTAAAACGCGCCGTCCCCTTGAACATCAGGTGTTCCAGAAAGTGAGAAATCCCGTTGATTTGATCGTCCTCATGAATGGAGCCGGTTTTCACCCAAGTGCTGATGTTGAACACATCGCCCTTCTTGGGGACAAACACAAAGGTATACCCATTGTCATAGGTCACCATCCGCGCTTCTTCAGACAGGTGTGGGATTTTTAAAGACTTGGCCTCTTTCATGCTCATCATTTTACAAGAAATTTTCGGAATCGTACAGTAAAACTGCCTCAGCCGCTTTACAGAGCGTTCACCCCAAAAACGATGCGCCCCGATTTATCACCAAGCGTTAAGCTGCCCACTGGAAAAATTCCGCATGACAACGCCCTGTGTGCTACGATATGTATCGAGTTCGGCTTTCAAAACGCTGCCTGTGAAGCCAGTGCAGCACAATGGGTTAGCGACTGGCAGCATTAGAGAGACACAGACAACCGTCGTTCGCGCCAACATCCATTGTCCCAGGTCGTTCATCCTTGGAATTCCGTCTACCCAAACAGTATTTGGGACATCCAGTAAACCGTTTCCGTATTCTTGATGGGCGTCAGATTCCATCCCGATAGAGATTCAGGAGCTTTAAAGGGTCGTTACCGGTAATGCACATCCACCAAATCGTCATTGACAACTTCAAGTCCTTCGCCGAAAAGACGGTAATCCCCTTTGAGGATGGCTTTACCACGGTTTCCGGGCCCAACGGCTCCGGCAAAAGTAACATCATTGATAGCATTCTGTTTTGCCTGGGACTCTCCACCTCTCGCACCATGCGGGCCGAGAAACTATCGGATCTCATCAACAACCTCTCCAAGCGCAAAGAGGCCATTGTCACCATCACCTTCCGAAAAAGCGCCGAGGACATGGCCAAAGCGGCCATCCAGATACCTTTGGAACTCTCTGGCACCGATGGATCGGAACAGAGTCCATCTGAAGAAACGGCCATCGAGGACGCGGAACCTTTGCCGGTATCCGAATCCCAGGATCTGACCGGGGTGAAGGAAATTTCGCTGACTGATTTAGGCCCCAATAGCGAATTCGTGCAAATCACCCGTCGCATTCGGGGGAACGCCAGCGGCTATACCAGCACCTACTACATGAACGGAAAGCCCACCACCCTGACCGATATCCACGATTATCTGGGGCAGTTCAACGTCTCTCCGGGCACTTACAACGTGATGATGCAGGGCGATGTGGCGGGCATTGTCAACATGTCGCCCATGGAGCGGCGCAAGATTATCGATGAAATCGCTGGGGTGGCCGAGTTTGACCGCAAAATCGAACAGGCCCAGCGGGAACTGGAAGCCACCGGGGCCAACATCGAGCGCAACACCATTTTGCTCAATGAAATTAACCTGCGACTGGAACAACTGGGCACGGAGCGGGATCATGCCCTGAAATACCAAAAATTGCGGGATGAAAAAAACCGCTATGAGGGCATGTTGCTGGCCGCCAAGTATCTGGACATTCAGAAAGCCATCAGCGCCACCCACCAAAACCTGGTGGATGCGCGCAAACAAAAGGAATCCGCCCAGCAGCTCATCCATCAACTGGTGGCCGATATTCAGGTGACCCACGCCCAACTGCTGGATCTCTCCAGTCAGGTCAAAAAGAAGGGCGAAGATCAGCAAATCGCCCTAAAGAAGCAGATTGAAGGGCTCAAGGGCCACATCGCCCGCAAAGAGGACGCCATTAAGAACATTGAGGAAAAAACGGCAGACAACCAGCGGCGGGCCGAGCAAGCCCAGTCAGAAATCCAGCGCATGCAGGAGAAATCCAACGATCTGGATGAGGCCATCAAGGGTTTTAATTATCAATACAAGGAATTACAAGCCTTGTATAACGATGAGGCCAAAGAGGCCCAGAAGCTGGAGCAGCAATTCGATGCCCTCACCGGCTCTAGCAGTGAGTTGAGTGTGAAACGCAGCGGCATTCGCCAGCAATTGACGGAAGCGGAAGATGTGGTTTCCCGACTCAACCGGGACAAGCTGGATCTGGAAGCGGAAATCAAGCGCAACCAGTACGAAATGGATATTCGCTTGCGCAGCAATCAGGAAGGCGCTGACAAACTGGTGGTGTTAAACGGTCGTCACGCCAATCTCAGCCGGGATGTCAAAATTTTTGGAGATGAAAAAGAGGCCTTTGAAGCCCAACTAAACCAGTTACAACGAGACTATGGACAGGCCAAGGTCAATTTAAACCAGACCCAGGCCAAATATCATGAATTCCACCGGGAATACGTGCAACTGGAAGCCCGCCAGCGGGCCTTCGAGGAAGTTAACTTCACCCGGGCCGTGGACACGGTTCTAAAATCGGGCATGTCGGGCGTGCATGGCACCGTTGCCCAGCTGGGCGATGTGAATCAGGAATATGCTTTGGCCATGGAAATCGCCCTGGGTGGGCGGATTCAGAACATCGTGGTGGATGACGAGCAGGTGGCCAGCGAAGGCATCCGTCTGTTGCAAGAAAGCCGGGCCGGACGGGCCACCTTCTTGCCCCTGAGCAAAATCCAGAACTTCCGGGGGCTGCCCCCCTTGCCTCGGGACCCGGGGGTCATCGATTACGCCGTAAACCTGATTGAATTTGATCACCAGTACGAAGACGTCTTTAGCTACGCCTTAGGGGACACCCTGATTGTGGAAGACGCCCTGGCTGCCCGTAAGCTGCTGCGCAAATACCGCATGGTGACGCTGGATGGCAGCTTGATGGAAAAATCGGGGGCCATGACGGGCGGTTCGCAATCGAATCGGGGGCGCAGCGGTAACTACTTCGGTGGCAGCAACGTTGAGCAGGAATTGCAGACCCTGGCCAAGCGGCTGGAACGGGCCGAGATGGAGAAGGAAACCCACCAAAAGCAACTGACCCAGCTGGAACTCAAAATGGAAACGGTTAAAGCCGATTATACGGCCCTCATGCAGCAATACTCCCGGGCTTCCGCCGGGCTGGATGAGGTGAACGCCCAACTGGAAGAGATTCGTAAACTGCAAGAAAGCGCCGTGGACGTCAGTGATCTGAACGCTGAAATCGAACGGCTGACCAAGGAAATTCAGGCACTGGAAGCCAATCTGGCCCAGCGCCAAAGCACGGTACAAACGCTGCAAGGCGAGCTGGACGCCATTGAAAGCCAACTGCCCAGCGAGCAGATCGATGAGCTGCGGGAGCGCATGAAGGAAGTGAAATTCCAGATGGAATACTACGACTCCCAGATGCGCAACGCGCAAACCGACATTAAAAGCAAGGAAATGGAAAAAAACTTCCAGCAGGTGGGTATTCAGGACAGCAAGAAGCGCATTGAGGAATTCACCCAGCACAGCGCTACCATGGTCAAAGAAAAAGCCGCCGCCATTGAGGAAATTCAGCTAACCGTAAGGCAAATCAACGAGCTGGAAGCCCAGACCACCGAGCTGGATGAGGAACTCAAGAAGCTGCAGGACGAGCGGGATCAGGTGCAAGCCCTGTTGATTGAGCAGGAGAAGCAGAAAAACATTCAGGAGCGCAACGTGCAGCAACTGGATGAGCAAATGCTGGCTTTTCAGGCCCGTAAGCGAGAGCTGGAACCCCAGTTGCAACTGGTGCGCAACCAGCTCAAGCTGGCTGAAATTGACGCGGACACCATTCAGGCCGATCAATTGCCCTCCGGCGAGGAAGTCACCCAGAACATCGCCCGCCTGAGCAAGAAGATGGAGAGCATGGAGCCGGTCAATATGCTGGCCATTGAGGAATTTGATCGGGTCAATGGCCGCCGCAACGAACTGGCCGAAAAGATTGAAACGCTGAATCAGGAGCGGGAAACCATTCAGGTTAAAATCGCCAGCTATCATGAGCTGAAGCGGGTGTCCTTCATGAAGGCCTATGAAAGCGTGGACGCCAACTTCCGCAGCATTTTCGCCGAGCTGTCCGATGGCAGCGGGGAGTTGATGCTGACCAACCCGGATTCGCCGTTTGAAGGCGGCTTGACCATTCACGCCCAACCCCGTGGCAAAAAGATGCTTCGGATTGAGGGGCTGAGCGGCGGGGAAAAATCCCTGACTTCATTGGCCTTTGTGTTCGCCATCCAGCGCTATATGCCAGCCCCTTTCTATGCCCTGGACGAGGTGGATCAGAACCTGGACGGGATTAACGCCGAAAAACTGGCTCACATGGTCAACCGGGAAGCCCGTCGGGCCCAGTTTATTGTGGTTTCCTTGCGCAAACCCATGATTGAATGCTCCGAGCGAACCATCGGGGTCACCCAGCGTCAAAATGGCATAACCAAGGTCACCGGCATCAAGCACCGCCCCGACGAAGCACCCGCAAGCTCGGGAACTGAGGGAGATCAGGCCATTGCAGCCGCGTCCTGAACCCAGCCCACAGCCAGAATCTTTTTCTGAGCCCACCAAGCCCGCCGATGGGGTGGAATTGCTGGTGGAAATGGCCAAATCCGGGGAAATTGACCCCTGGAATATTGATATTGTAAAAGTGGCCGATCAGTACTTGCAAGCGGTGGCCGAACTGAAAGAATCGGATCTGAAGATCACCGGCAAAACCCTGCTGTATCTGGCCATTTTGCTGCGCATGAAATCGGATCAACTGGCGGGCATTAATTACCTGAACCCACCGGATGAGTTTCTGGATGAACTGCTGGAACCGGATTTTATGGACAACAACCGGGTTATCCAGCCCAAGTTCAGCTTTCGCTCGTTGGATGAGGTGATCAAGCGCCGCACCAGCACCAAACAGCCCCGGATTCGCAACGTCACCCTGGAAGATCTGATTCTGGAGCTGCAAAAATATGAGGAACTGGAAAAGCGCCGCAGCCTGAAAGAAAAGGTGGAAAAGGCCAGCCATCGGCGCATGATGGATTACGCAGACTTTACCGCCGATGACATTGAGGAAATGGCCCACGAGGAGTTCCACGAGGACACCGTGAGCCAACTGCGGCACCTGCTGGAGCGGGTGTTGATTCATCAGGAACAGGTGTCCCTGACCGAGATTATGGAGCGGGGACGACTGGATAAGATTTCCGCCTTTTTGGCCCTGCTGTTTTTAACCGCCCGAGGGGGCTTTTCCATGCGTCAGGACGAATTTTACGCCGAGGTTTATGTGGCCCCGGATGCCCCCGAGAGTAATACCCCCGAAAACGATACTCTCACTCAAGGGAATAATCAGGACAATCAAGAGGAACTGGCCGGATGAGCGTGCATTACGGATACCCGGAAACGGATGATGAGGATAACGATCAACCCCAGCCGTTTCAGGTGAAGCTGCCAGCGGGGCAAAGCCTGAAAGGGCGCATTGAGTCGGTGTTGTTTATGACCGGCAAAGCCTTGACTCTGCTTGAAATCGCCCAGATGATTGACGCCCCCTACGAGGAAACCGAATTTGCCCTGATGGAACTGATGGGCGATTACAACTTTCGGGAAGGCTCTTCGCTGGAGATTGATGACACGGACGGCTACATTTTGCAGGTGAAAGAAGAGTACGGGGATATGGTCAATAAGATGATGCCGCTGGAAATGTCCGCCGCGGAGTTGCGCACCTTATCCGCCATCGCCATCAAGGCCCCCGTGCTGCAATCGGATCTCATTGAATGGCGGGGCAGCGTGGCCTACGACCATATCGCTAACCTGCTCAAGCACAAGCTAATCACCAAGCGCCGGGAAGGCCGCTCTTACCAGTTAAACGTGACCCGCCACTTTCATGAGTATTTCAAGCTGACCGCGGATCGCAAGGATTTGGCCCATTTAGTGAAGCTGATCGGCAAGGAAAACCGGGGGGAGCCTGAGATCCCGGAAATCCAGCGCCACGAGGGCGACTACGAAGACGCCGCCGCCGAGGATGTAGTGAGTTAAACCACCAGTCTTATGAACAAAACATTAAGAAATCAAGATAAATGGTTGATAATAAACCCGCCAAAAAGCATCACTATATTCCTCAAATGCTTTTATCGAGATTCACACCAAATAGCAGTAATAACTCAATGCTCTGGGCTTTGGATCATAAAACGATTAAGCAATTTTCTATATATCCTAAGAACATAGCCTTTGAAAACGACCTCTATAAGATTGAGAAGGTAAATGAAGATAGTCAAATAAAGCCTGACTACCTAGAGCAAAAAGTATTCGCGGCCATTGAAAGTAAGGTAGCGCCAGTCATAAAGTGGATTGATGAAAAGGAGTGTCTGCCAAATAAATATAGTGAAGACTTTTGCACACTGATGGAGTTTATTTGTCTCCTTTTTGTAAGAACTCCTCGATTCAAAGAGAATACCAACGAACAGTTCGATAAGGTCTTGAAGTGGTATCTCAATACAGATTTAGCCCACATGAAGCAATATGAATCTTACAGAGCCCAAACAGAAAACACCCTAAAGCAATTTGATCCAAGTTTGAATTTTGAAGGCTATAAAAAATACGTGAAAAAAGTTACAAGCGATAACTATCAATTTGAGTGGACCCAAAACCATTTTCTGAAATTTCTACTCGAAGCTTGGAAGGAAAATACTCCATACTTTTTTAAGAGAACTTGGGATATTTACATAGCTGACTCAAATGACAATGATAATTTTATAAGCTGTGATAATCCTGTCAGTCTTGACTGGAGTGATCCTAATTTTAATTCAGGCTTATACGGGGTGGGACTAGCCTTAAAAAAAACACAAATCAGTATCCCTTTAACAAAGAAGATAGCGCTTATCGGCACATTTGAAAATGAGGGTAAAGTTGTAAAAGCTTCTCGGTACGAAGTAGCAGCCATAAATTCTTTAACAGGTATGAATGCTAAGCGTTTTGTGTTTTCACCTTATAAGAACTTCTACTGGCTAGATACTGTTCAGAAAGTATGTCGCTCCGAAGAGCTAATCAGGCTTAAAAGACAAGAATCACTTGGTTCTTTCAAAGAGGCAACACAATGACTTCGAGTTAGCATTTTAAAAGGGAAATACGGGACGTCCCTATCCTTTCCATTCCCGACCGTAAGATAAAGGAGGGAGTGATTGCAGACTTCTGAGAAAAAGAGTGGTACCTGGAATCAAAACAAAAATTTTGCGAAGCTCTGAAGTAAAACTGACCTAGCGCAACTTGTCCAGCCGGGTACCCACGGTTTTGGGATTGCCCCGGGCGATGTCACCTTCCACTTTTTCCACCTGGGCCTGAAGCAACTGAATCCGCTGCTGGGCCATTTTCCGGTTCTTTCCCAGGTTGGCCAGGGTATGAATCATGCGGCCGATATCCCCCACCAGTATTTGAATGGGATTCCGCTCCGTCACAAAAGAATTCAGGCTGGCCGCGTACAGATAGGGATCCACAGGCGGCTGGGCCGGAGGAGGAGAATCATTCGAATTTCCGGTCGGAGAACGATCCATGGCAACAAATCTCGTGGTTCTCTGTTCAATGAGCGATACCCGGGAAGTGGCGAATTTTGAAGCAGACTCCGCCTAGATATTTTCCAACGCTTTTTTGTCACCTTCTACGGATTCCTTGAGCAACTTCCGCAAGATTTCTTCTTGCGCGTCGATCTGCTTGACCGTGGTTTCCAGGTTTTTGATTTTGGAGGACAAAATCGTATCGGCGTTCACCAACAATCGGTTGGAAATAGTCTGGAAACTGGACAACACCGCCCCGGAGACGCCACTTAAAATCGATCCGCCCGCGGCGGCGGCCAGACCAAACGGCCCGAAAAATGGCCCTAATGTGGTCAGTAAGCCCCCAATCCCGCTGACAATCCCTGCGGCAGGCATGACCCAGTTTCGTCCGAAACCAGCACCGGCAGCCGTACCCAAGGCCAATCCGCCCGCCGTGGCCGCCCCCCCAATACCAGAGGCACCCCCGGCGATAAAACCGCCATTCAAGGCCCCCACATCGCCACCAATGGGACTGGCCCCACCAGTAAAAACACCACCAATGGTGCCCGTGGCCATGGGAAAGCCAATGCTTCCCAATCCGGAAAACCCCAGCGCACTGGCCCCCAGTGAGCCAGCACCCAACGCTGAAAACAAACTCAGTGGCCCAATGGCTGAGTTGCCAATGGGGGCCGCGCCACCGGTGGTAATACCGGTCACATTGGAAAACGGTGCCAGACCAAAGGCGGCCTGACCGCCCGGTAAAATGCCCGTTCCGCCCGACATTGGAGAGTAATAGGACGTGCCGGGAATGTTAATGGCCTCGCTGCCAAAAGTAGGAAGAAAAGGGGAGCCACCGATCATGCGGGCCACGTTCATCAGCAAACTGCCGAATTTACCCACGCCGCTGCCACCGAGAGCAGGGCCCGAGACCGTCAAATCCCGCAAACGATCATAGGTTTCAAACAGCTCGGCTTTGGCCGCGCTGCCCGCTTTATCGTAGCTGCCCATAATGACAAGGTATGAATCGTTTTTGTAGCTCATGGCTTTGGGTGGACCTCCCGGTCAATTATCCAATCTGATAGATCCGCGGTATCTTGATGGACTAAATTTTCCTCAGTCTGATTCTCTCTTCGGCTGTTATGCAAAAGTCTTGAATGTAAGTTCAACATTCTTATCAATTACTTTTTTAACCGCTTCCAGTTCGGTCTGTACAGCCTGCTGCTGAGTGTCTACCCGCCGCAATTGAAGCTCCAGCGCTTTATCCAGACTCTGAATGGCGGTGATCCTTAACTGAATCCGGATGGCCTCATCAGAGTCAGGTTCCAGGTTGGTGCTGGAGTTATAGAGATCATTCTGAACATTGGCAAGCGTTAACCGTGACTGGTTAATTTGTTGTCCGGTTAATTCCAGGTCGTTCTTGCGGGCGGTCAGGCTAAGATACCTGGATTGGCTGGCTGCAAGTCCCATGATGGATCAATCCTTTTAATCAAGTGTCTTTCTCAAGCGTTTAAAAAATAGTTCCAAGTCTTCCAGATTACTATCGGACCGGGCCATCCAAACCTTTAATCCACAGTCTCATCACAAGGCGGAATTCCTCTTTTTGGGGGAATTTTCAAATTCGCGCAAAAATTGTCTTTTCCCGGCTTTAAGCATCCCTTTTGGGTTTTCAGCACTGCTGCCGACTCAGTCGATTACCGAGATATTGGAAGTATAAGCAGATTCAGGACAAGATCAGGTAAAATTTGTGAAGAAATGGCGCACTGAAATTTGGCAGGCCTTTTGAGCAAAATCACCAACGTTTTTCCCTAACCAAATGGATAGAATCACAAGCAAAAGCATAAAATTTAAAAAAGCAATGATACAATAACACTGATAATTTCTGGATAGCGAGAGGAGTTTCAACATTGAAAACCAAGAAGGCGACAGCCTCCAAAAGTTCGGCAACCAAGAAGCCTGCCAGCATCAAAAAAACCACTAAAAGCAGTGTGAAATCCGCGGTTAGTAAAGCCAGCACCAACGGCAAGGCACACGTTAGCCCCCGGAAAACTCAAAAAAATGATTCTCTGGAAGGCTTGAAAAAAGCGTTTCTGATCGGCTTGGGCGCCACCGTGATGACCGCTGAAAAGCTGAAAGACGCGGTCACTGATCTGGTGGATGAGATGGTGGCCCGGGGAGACATCAAACCCAACGAAGCCAAAAAAGTGGCCGAGGATCTGAAAAAGCGTTTTCAAAGCAGCAAATCCGATTTTGACAGCACCCTCCGCAAGGCCATTGCCTCTGCCAGCCAGACCATTGGCAAGGTGGCCTCTGATTTAAAGAAAGCCGCCAGAAAAAAAACGACGGCCAAAAAGCCCGCCGCTAAAAAAGTCACCGCCAAAAAACCGGTCGCTAAAAAAGCGGTAGCCAAGCCCGCCGCTAAAAAAGTCACCGCCAAAAAACCGGTCGCTAAAAAAGCGGTAGCCAAGCCCGCCGCTAAAAAAGCCACCGCCAAAAAACCGGTCGCTAAAAAAGCGGTAGCCAAGCCCGCCGCCAAAAAAGCCACCGCCAAAAAACCGGTCGCTAAAAAGGCAGCCGCCAAGCCCGCCGCTAAAAAAGCCACCGCCAAAAAACCGGTCGCTAAAAAGGCAGCCGCCAAGCCCGCCGTGAAAAAAGTCGCCGCCAAAAAACCGGTCGCTAAAAAAGCGGTAGCCAAGCCCGCCGTGAAAAAAGCCATCGCCAAAAAGCCCGTTGCTAAAAAACCGGCAAAACCGGTGAAGGCTCCTGTCAGCAAAGCACCGGCAGTGGAGTCCAAACCAGCCCCGCAAGAGGCTCCGGCAACGGCTTAGACCTTAATCAGTCCGGTCACGGTAGCGATGGCATAATCGCCGTCGTGAGAGAGGCTGAAACGCCAGCATTCAATGTTTAACTGTCTTGCGCATTGCAGAGCCCTCCCGCTCAAAACGAGTTCGGGGGGGCTTTGTTTATGGGCAACCACTTCCACATCCTGCCAGTCAATCCCCTGCCCCCAGCCCAGCCCATTCAGACCCGAGCCCAGAGCCTTGGCCACGGCTTCCTTCACCGCGATGCGCGCAGCCACCCGTTTCAGGAAAAACGCTTCCCGAAAAACGCCGTCTCCCTGACAGTAGGCCAACTCCCGGGGTGTGAGCAGACGTTGTACAAAACGCAGCCCCAATCGGGCATAACTCCGGCGCAAGCGAGGGATATAAACCAGATCGGTACCCACGCGTAAGTCTCTAAAAGTGTGTTGATTCAACGGACACTCCTGCAAAAATAAACGGCACCCATCAATTCATAACCCGACTCTCAACATCAGGGAACCGGGTTTAAAAAACCGAGCCATCGGATTTACGGCATGCCAACGATTCACCGGGTAAGCCCCATTGGGGTGAGGAAAGGGTCGGATGCCAAATTGTACCAGACCCGCTGGCGAGGCTGCGGCTGCCACAGTCGGTCTGGGGGCGGGCTGCGGTGGCAGAGTGGTCGGGGGCGGCAAGGTGGCCGGTTTCTCATCCTTGGAACCCAGACGGTTACTCACGGCGTCCACAATTTGCTCGGAATGATCCCGGGTCATGCGCTCCAGAAAATATCCGGCCAAAGCCACACTGGGAATAGAACCCACCAGAATGGGAGCCAGTTTGTAAACGCCGTTGACGATAAAGGCTTTGTTTTTGGCCAAAGCGGCGGCAGCTTCCGACAAGCCTTCCGTTTTCACCTGGGCAGCCGCTTTTTCTTTCAACCCGTTAAGAATCGGCGCATCAAAGACACGGGACACCAGCCGGGCCAGTGGTTTTAACTCCCCGGGAGCCATGAACGGATCGGTACTGTAGGCCAGTTTCGGATTAAAGGCAGCCGGTCTGGTTTTGGAAGTCAAATCCTGCCAAAGTTGCTTGAAACTGTAGCCGTCACTCAGAGAGGAAACTTCAACGCCCAAATGCTTGCGCAAGGCCTTTTGGGTAAAAACCTGAAATCCCCGCAGTAAGACAAAACCACTCAGGAAGCCGCCGATTTCACGCATATCGGTACGAATCGACTCTCGGTAGCGAAACGGACCCTCGGAAGTGCCCTGAGCCTTGACCGCTGAAATATTGGCTACCACAATCCGGGAAATGACCAATGCCAACGAGGCCAAAATAAGGGATTGATCCCGGAAAAAGCCGGGTTTATTCACAATACTGCTGCCCACATTTTGCAGGACCCGGGGCGTATTTTGAAGCACATGCATCATACGCCACCGCCCGGCCAGGGTTTGGGCGTCAGGCTCATGGGGGTAAGGACTGGCTGCTGGGCCTTAAAAATAGGCGGACGCGCCTGTGTCTTGGGGTTGGGCAAATAAACGGGCACCGGCGGCACAAGGGGCATTACCGATGGAGCGGAAACCAGAGACAGGGCCTTGTGAGTCACCGCCGGATCGCTGGCCGCAGAGGGCACGGGGGACAATGGGGAAGCGGCCAGCGGGATCGCCCCTTTTTTTTGTTGTTTGCGGTTAAAAAACTTTTTGGCACTCGGAGCGATCACCCGGTCATTCATCCATTGGGTCAAGGAACCGCCCACCAGCGCGCTGCCCACCACGCCGGTAAAAATACCCAAAACCGCCAGCTGGTTATTGCGCTTGGCGAAATCTTTCAAAGGCTTCACTTCATTCACAATCTTGCTCAAAGCGGCATCCAGCTGTTGATGCTCTAGAGCCACGCCGCTTTTTTCAGCGACCTGCTCCACTTTTTTCTTGAACTGGTTTTTCACCGTGACCAGGTTGGCCTTCCCCAAGAGCGTTTTTTTATCCGTAGAGCCCGGTAATTCATGTTCGTATAGGGTTTTAAATACAGGGCTTTTAAATGCCGATCCTTGGGGACCATAAGTTTCGGCCACGGATTCTTTCAGCTTGGCATCTAAATCATTGACGGTGATGTTGAGCTTGTCCAGCATTTTTTTGATGCCTGAGAACTGGGACTCATCAAGACTCTTCAGATCTTTCACCAGACTTTCATCGGAAAATTTCAGGACACGGTCTTTACATCGGGTCAGCCCATCCACCAGATCCTGCCCCAGATGCAAACAGGCCATATAGCCCATAGTGCCCAGAATTTCCACAAAAAAGCGTTCCGCCATGGCCTGCTTTTTTTGACCCTCGGACAGGGTGGGATTTTTCTGCTTGGAGGGCCGGTTTTCCAGCACACGGGTCAATCCAGTGGCCAAGCGGGTCAGCACGGCTACTTCCGCCAGGTACATTAAGTTCCTTGGCCGAGGCAATAACTTGGATGTAACAGGCATAAAACCGCCCACTACAAGGCCCTCGTGTTCTTCAGTTGATACAGTGTGTCAATGTATACCGGTGTATTTAACGCAGCAAAACTTCCAGAATGAAGATGATCCCAAGGAAGCAGATAATCCCGACGGGCTGCTTTGTCTATTATAAGAAACCCACTCACGCCAATTTGATGCTAATTAAGCTCAAAAAAAAGACTTATCAAGCCTTTTGAGGTCGTCGCGCCTCAAATTGTTTTGCTTAACATTTTTGTTTACAATAGACTGATATTTGCTCTTGGGGGCTTAAGTTACCATATTGAGCATCCTTACAGTATGAGGAAAAGCACTTTAGTTATGGCCTTATCGTATTTTTCCACACTCCGGCGTTATGCCCCGTATCGGCCCTCGATGATTGCCACAGTCATTGGCGCCTGGCTATTGATGGTGCTTTGCGTCAACATGGCCGGAGTGGCCCAACAGACCGCCTCTCCCACGGAGAAAAAAAGCACCGCCGACACCGTGGCACCTCCGTTGGCCCTTGAGCGCAAGCAGTTTCCCCAAGGCGAAATTTTCGTTTTAAAAGTGCCCGTCCGCAGCGGTTACAAGGTGATACCCGCAGTTTCCAAAACCCTGCTTACCCTGAAGTCGCCCGGCTGGCAGTCCATCCCGCAACCCGGCATGACAGGCCAGAAGCCTCTTTTTATCATCAACGGGGGCTTTTTTGACCCCGGCAACAGCCTGACCACCTCCTTCATCTTTCAAGGCGGCTCCCTGGTGGCCGATCCTCGCATCAACCCCAATCTGGTCAGCAACGAAAAACTGGTGCCCTACCTGCCCAAAATTTTTAACCGCCCGGAATTGCGGCTTTACCTCTGTCAGGGCTCTAACGGCTCTTTCCAGACCCAATATGACATTACCCCCCGTAATGCCAGCATCCCCAAGGACTGCCTGCTGCAATCCTCACTGGGGGCAGGCCCCACGCTCCTGCCCCAGGTTCAGGATCTGGCCGAGGGCTTTGTGGATTATAACGCCGCGGGCAAGCGCACCCGGGATCCCATCGGGGTATGTGCCCTGAACGCCCGCAGTGCTGTGGGCATTACCGCCAAAGGGGACATTCTACTGCTGATGGGGGCCCAGAACGCCAGCAAGCCGGGCGGCTCCGGCTTTACCCTAAGCGATGTCGCCAATCTGCTAAAGGCCCGAGGCGCTGTGAAAGCAATGGCTCTGGACGGTGGCAGCTCATCCAGCCTGTGGTATCAGGGGCAAACCATTTTCGGCAAATACGCCGCCAATAAGGCTCCCGTCATCCGACCGGTAAAATCGGTATTAATGGTAGTCCCCAGCACCTGAGAGTCAATTTAGCCTCTCAGGCCGCTGACTTTACAAAAAATTTCTACATTCGGGCCAGTTTCCATTACAATAAACCGAATTGCAGATCTTGACGGGCGCGTTTCTTTCTGAAAAAAGCTGAAAGGCCAGTTAGAAACCTTACGCTGAGGATCTCCTGATTGCCAGGGCCTGCAAACTTCGGGGGGCTTCGGGTATTAGCCCCTTCCACGTGGCAGAATGACGCGAGAGAGCCGCTGCCCAACCAGACAGGTATTACAAGAAATTCAGACCAAAAGAGAATAAACCCATGTTTAAAAATCCCAAAGTCAACCTGCTCATCATCGTAGTGCTGATCATGGCATCCCTGTGGACCGTGGTCAAAGACAAGGATAATATTCGTCTGGGTCTGGACCTGAAAGGCGGCACCCGCCTGACTCTGCAAGCGGAGCCCACCCCGGACGTCCCCAAAATCCGACCGGCAGATATGGACAGCCTGCAAACCGTGATTGAGCGCCGTGTGAATGGCATGGGCATTGGGGAATCGGTCGTTCAACGGGCCGGAGAAAACCGCCTGATCGTGGAAATCCCCGGGGTTAAAGACCCCGATGAAGCCAAGCGCCTCCTGGGGCGGGTGGGCAAGCTGGAATTTAAAAAGCTGGATGCCCAACGCCAGTGGGTCAACACGGGTGTATCCGGTAAAGACTTCACCAAGGCCGATGTGGCCACCCAGCAATCCGGAGAGTGGATTGTCCAGTTCACCCTCAGCCCGTCAGGCGCCAAAAAATTCGCCGATTTAACCCGTGAGCTGGCCCCCACCCGAGCCCCCATCGGCATCTTCTTTGACGATGAACAGGTTTCCGCCCCAGCTGTGAACGAGCCCATTCTGGATGGCAGCGGCATGATTGAGGGGAACTTCACCCATGAAACCGCCAAGGAGCTGGTGGATACCCTGAACGCCGGTGCCTTGCCTGTGGACATTGACGTAGTAGAAGAAAACACCATTGGCCCCCTGCTTGGACAATCCTCCATCAAGCAAAGTCTTTTTGCCGGACTGATTGGACTGGGGCTGGTGCTGGCCTTTATGATTCTGTGCTACCGCATGCGGGGCTTTGTGGCTGGAATGGCCCTACTGGTTTACACCTTGCTGACCTTCGCCATTTTTATGACCGTTGGGGTGACCTTCACGCTGGCGGGCATCGCCGGTTTCATCCTCAGTATCGGGATGGCCGTGGATGCCAACATCCTGATTTTCGAGCGGACCAAGGAAGAGTTACGGGCCGGGCGCTCCAAGTGGAAAGCGGTTGAAGTCGGCTTTGACCGGGCCTTTCCCTCCATTTTCGATAGCAACACCACCACCCTCATTACCTGCCTGTTGCTGTGGGTGATGGGCACTGGCGCGGTGAAAGGCTTCGCCCTGACCCTGGCCATCGGGGTGGGCGTCAGCATGTTCTCCGCCATTACCGTCACCCGAACCTTCTTACACCTGATTGACAATGCCAGTGGCGAGCCCACCGGCGCCCCCGTGAAGGCCTAGCCTTTGCCTTCCCGCACAAGCATTTGATGAAGAGATCGCACGATATGTCGAAACAAATCACCCCTGAAACCACTACCACCGTCAATGAAGGCCCCTTGAACCTCTACAAGTACCGCTGGCTGTTTATTGGCATTTCCCTGCTCTTTCTGCTGCCGGGAATCTATTACATTGCGGCCAACATGTTGGACCCGGAAATCCGGGCCCCACTGAAGCTGGGCATCGACTTCAAGGGCGGAACCCTGCTGGAATACGGCTTCTCCAAGCACGTTTCCCAGCCGGATGTGGAAAAAATCAAGCACGTGTTCGATGAGCATGGCTACGCAGGCTCGGTGGTACAAATTCAGGAGCCCCGAGTGGGCATCAATAAAAAAGCGGTGGAAATCGGCGCCGAACGTACGGCCCCCTCCCAGGCCGAAGCCCCCACAATGACGGGCGACGCTTCTGCGGAAAAAGCTGGCGCCCAGACGGCAACCGTGACCACGAACCAGCACGAAAAGCAGCCTACCGGCGAGATTGCCTCCATCGTGTCTGTTCGGGCCAAGCACATGCAGGGTCAGGTGGATCAGGAAATCCTGAAAGATCTGGAAAGCCAGTACGGACACATCACGGTGCTTCAGAAAAACTCTATTGGCCCGGCTTTGGCCAAGGAGTTACTGAGCAACGGTTTGCTGGCCCTGGTTTTGGCTTACATCCTGATTGTGGGCTACCTGACCTATCGCTTCCAGTTTGACTTTGCCGTGTGCGCCGTGGTGGCGTTGCTGCACGATACCGTTTTCCTGCTGGGCATGTTCGCCATGTTCGGTCGCCTGTTCAATACCGAGGTAGACAGTCTGTTCATTACCTCTGTGCTGACGGTGATTGGTTTCAGCGTCCACGACACCATCGTGGTCTTTGACCGTATTCGGGAAAATTTAAAAATTTACTACACCAAAAAACTGCCCTTTGTCACCATTATGAACATGAGCGTGAACCAGACCCTGACCCGCAGTATCAACACCTCGCTCACGGTTCTGCTCACCATGCTGGCCCTGTACTTCTTTGGCGGGGAAACCACCAGGGACTTCGTTTTGGCAATTATTATCGGGGTTGCCGCAGGAACCTACTCCAGCATCTTCAACGCCAGTGTCATGCTGGCCATGTGGCGCAACCGGGCAGCGGCCCCGCAGGCACTCAAGCCAGCCACGGCCTAAGCCAGCCCAGCTACTAGCTACAATACCCAACGTTTAAAGCCCTTGCCCAAGCCACCCTTTGGTAAGGGCTTGGGGTTTCAGGGCTTCAGCAAGGGCCCCATCACCCGTCGGCGGGCCGCAATCAACTGACGCTGCTTGTACTGGGCATGGGCCCCATCCCCAATTCTGCTGTCCAGATAGCTGCCTTTGTCCAGCACCTGAATTTCGTAGGGGAAGGCAAAGCGGGTTTCCGTGTGCCCGGCCCCGGATTTCACCCGCAGCAAATGGCGGCAGGTAATATGCAGGGAGCGATACTGCGGAGAACTCAACGGATTGGCGTTGTGGGGGCCTTCTTTGGGCTGAACGTAGTCTGCGGTCTGAAAGAAGTCCTGAAGGCTCTGCAAGCTCCGCTGCCCCTGTTGATACTCGGACAGGGCCTGCTCGTAAAGGGCCTGCAAATGCTCAAAATCCACCAGCATATTGCGGGAACGACTGGGAATGACGTTAGGAAACAGAATGACCTTCTGCTCCCGCAAAATATCCACGGCCAGCAACGCCTCCGCCGGGCGAAAGGTCACCAAACGAACACCCACCAAATCCCACACATTCTCAGCCACGTTTTCCTTCTTGCAAAGGAGTTTAATCAGAATACTCTCTCTGGGCTTGTGATGCTTGGCCTCAAAGGCGTACAGCCTGAGTTGGCGTGCCCGACGACCCTTCAGCAGAATGGTGCCGTCGCCCTGCGGCAGTAATACCTCCCGAAAGCGGGACAGAATGGCTTCGCTGGCCTGGGCATGATGCTTGTAGAGGGGGCTATTCTGGATATAAACCAGGGTGTGAATCACCTTAAGCAGGGCGCAAGCCCAGGGCCGGTTGGGGTGATTGGGCTGAGAGGCCAACAACAGGAGATCCAGCACGTTCCGGTTGGCTGTCACCGACAGCGGGATTTTCTCAAGGGGGATGACCGGCTCACCAAGCGCTTCCCAGTCCACGGAGCGGGTCAGAAAACGATGCTCGATAAAATGAACTGCCTCGATAAAATAGGCTTCCATCTCGGCCTGATCTTCCGGCAAATCCAGATCAAAGCCATAACTGGCCACAAACTCCCGGGCCTCTTCCTCCGTGTAAACCGGCATGGCCGTCAAATCAATGGAGGATCGGCCCTGAATCATGGCCCCCAGAACCTCCCAGGGCATTTCAATCCCGAAGGGGTCCGGCAGGCTCAGCTCATATCCCGTCAGGGCCAGCTCCGCTTCAGTGCCTGTGAGGAGGCCGGAGGGAAGCTGGGAATCATCGGTAAGAAACGTATCCGACACGCGGGCGTGGTCCCTTTCTTGCGTTCAAACAGAATACAAAGCCCCGAAGTTCAACTTGTTAACCGGTGTAAGCTTTGGGCGAATACTAAATCCTATCGGCAGCCGTTTAAAAATATTGAGCCCCTGATGAAAAAATTAATTTTATGGCGAAACATACTCCATTATCAGGAGTCGAGCCGGTTCTAACACCTCTAAACTAATTATAGATCAAGTTTCAGCGTTATCGCTGCCGGATGTCACCCCACGGCCTGCGGGAATAAAAGCAGCCTGTTTTCCGGGAGCCTGCCCTGAATGGAAGCCGGGACGCCCCCGGGCCCTACGTTGGCAACTTCCATTCAAGTCCTGATGAAACTTGCCGATAGCCGATTTAAATATTCCCCCCGAAGCGCTACCAAGCCCCAAAGGAGTGCAGTCCCATGAAATCCAGCCATTTCCCCGCCGACCGATTGATTCTGACAGCCAGTGCCCTTCTATTGCTGGCCAGTCCGTGTCTGGCCTACGCACCGGACGGGGATCTCATGAAAATCAAAGGGTACTCGCCAGAAGTTATTCAGACGGCCAACCAGCAACGCAGCCGTCAGGAGTGGAAAGAACCTTCCGTGCAAACCAAGTCCACCACGGAACAGTTTTTCCACAACATTTACTACGGCAACTGGATGGGCCCATTGGATGATTTTGGCTCTGAGGTCATTCGCAAAAACTAGATCCGGGCTGCCAGCGGACACACCCTGTCAAAGTTCAAAGTCAAAAAATTCAAACGCAAAAAACGACGGGAGCAACACCCGTCGTTCTTGCCAGTTCTTAAAAACCAAGGCTTACAGCAAGCCTTGCAGCATCAGCACCGCCTGCGCGCCCAGAAAGGCCTCTTCGCTTTGCTCGTCTTTTAGCAGCAATTCACGAGCCTGTTTCAATGCTTCCTCGCTGCCGTATTTCTCACCCAGCACGTCCCGTTTTTTATGCCACTGCATCATAAAGTTCCATCCTCCCGATCCGGTCATCTACCCAATAACCCAGCCTGGTCGCTCTTGTTAGTTCAACTCAGCCCTAAAACCTTCAACCCAGCGTTTCAACCAGCCTAACATCCAACCTGTATAAGCATAAAAGCAAACATTCGGGATTTGATGTTAGCTTGTAAACGATCATTAACAAAATAACGCTCAGGCCCTACAATAAAGGGATGGAACTACGCATTGCCTACCTGTACCCGGATCAGCTGAATATCTATGGCGACCGGGGCAATATTCTAACCCTGTATCAACGCTGCCAATGGCGGGGCATTGCCGTGCAAATCCTGACCCCGGGTCTGGGGGAGCGGCTGAACCCGGAAGAGGCGGATTTATATTTCATGGGCGGGGGGCAGGACTCCCAGCAGATTCAGGTCTGCCAGGACCTGCACAAAGTGAAGGCCGACAGTTTAAGAACCGCCGCCACCCTGGGCGCGGTGTTTTTGACCATCTGCGGGGGGTACCAGTTGCTGGGCCATTATTACAAACCGCACAACGGGGATGAACTGAAAGGGCTGAGCCTGATTGACGCCTATACCGTGGCAGGCGATACCCGTTTCATCGGCAACGTGGCCATTGAACGGCCCAACGGGCAACGGGTGGTGGGCTTTGAGAACCACAGTGGCCGCACCTATCTGGGAAATGGCCTGACCCCGCTGGGCAAGGTGATCCACGGGCACGGCAACAACGGAGAGGACGGCTTTGAAGGGGTGGCCCACGATAATTTTTACGGCACCTACCTGCACGGATCGTTGTTGCCCAAAAACCCGGCGCTGGCCGATGAAATTATCGCCAAAGCGCTACAGCGCCGTTATGGTAATGTCCAGCTAGCCGCCTTGGACGACACGCTGGAGCAGCAGGCCCATCAGCGGGCATTGTCCTTAAAGAATTAGGTGAGGCTGCCCCCACCCAAATTCAAGACCGACGCCCATCAAACGGGGCCCCCATCATTCAACCCTTTCCTTACCGGTTTGCCTGTAGGAGAATGGAGCCACTGTAAAGCGTGACTCCGAACGAGGCTAACCCGACTTATGACCGCATCCCCTCACTCCAACCAATACCTGCTGGAAATTGGCGCAGAGGAACTCCCGCTGGAGTTTCTGTTGTCCGCCCCCACCGAGCTGACCGACAAAGTCAAGGCCGCTCTGGATGAACAGGCATTGCCCTATGGCGAGATGGCGGTTTACGTCACCCCCCGACGACTGGCCCTGATCATTCAGGCCTTGCCGGAATTACAGGCAGAACGCACCTTTAAAACCAAAGGCCCGCCCATTCGGGTGGCCCTGGATGCTGAGGGCAACCCCACCCAGGCCGGTCTGGGCTTTGCCCGCAAGCTGGGCGTGGAGTTTACCCAACTGGTGCAGGAAACCATTGAGGGTGAAATCTACATGGTGCTGAATCAACAACTTAAAGGCCGCCCCACCCGGGAACTGCTGGCGGAACTGCTGCCCGGCATTGTGCTTGGCCTGAGCGGCTCCCACTTTATGGCCTGGGGCAGCAACACCATTCGCTTTTCCCGCCCCATTCGCTGGCTGGTGTCCTTGTGGAACAACCAGCATCTGCCGCTCAGCATTGGCCCGGTGAACTCGGACACCGTCTCCCACGGGCACCGGGTCATGGCTCAGGGGCCGGTGACCATCGCCTCGGTGGATGAGTACCTGAACAAACTGAAAGCCGAAGGGGCCGTGCTGGCGGATCAGTGTGTGCGTCGTCAACTCATTTGGGAAGAGCTGCAAGCCAGCGCCCAGCAACTGGGCGGCACCGTTGTGGAAAACGAGCGCCTGCTGGATACGGTCACCATGCTGGTAGAACAACCCTCTGTGGTCGTCGGACGCTTTGAGGAGCGCTTTCTGGACATTCCCGAAGAGGTGACCACCACGGTCATGACCGCCCACCAGAAGTATTTTCCGGTGCGGGCCGCCGATGGCCGACTGATGCCCTATTTTATGACCGTTTCCAACGGGCGCAAACAGGCCGCGGAAACCATTCGCCACGGCAACGAGAAGGTGTTGACCGCCCGGCTGGAAGACGCCCGATTCTTCTTTCTGGAAGATCAAAAAATCCCCCTGATCGACCGGCTGGAAAGCCTGAAGGGCATTACCTTCCAAAAAGGGCTGGGCAGCATGTACGAAAAAGCCTTGCGTCTGGAGAAACTGGCCCAGCAGGTAGCCGCCGCCTTGGGATACGATGCCCCGCAACAGGCCCTGACTCAGCGGGCCGCCCAATTGGCCAAAACCGATTTGGTGACCGGCATGGTCTTTGAGTTCACTGAACTCCAGGGGGCCATGGGTCGCAAGTACGCCAGCCTTTCCGGAGAGCCCGAGGCGGTGGCCGAAGCCATTTTTGAACATTACCTGCCCCGCTTTACGGGAGATCTGGTGGCTCAGTCCCCGGTGGGCATTGCCGTCAGTCTGGCCGATAAGATTGACACCATCGTGGCCGTGTTCAGCCAGAAGAACGCAAAACTGCCCTCCGGCTCCAAAGATCCGCTGGGTCTGCGCCGCATGGCCAGCGGTATTATCCAGACGGTGCTGGAAAATAAACTGACCGTGGATTTGCTGGCCCTGATGGGGCAGGCTTATCAGGCGCTGGTGAGCAGCGCCCCCCCCACGGCCAAATTCGAGGATGAGAAAACCACGCTGAATTTGGTAAACACGTTCATCCTGCAACGATTCCGGGGCTGGTTACTGGAGCAGGACAACCGGTATGACCTGATTGACGCCGTGCTGGAGTCCGACACCTCACCCTTACGGGATTTGGCCGACGTACTGACCCGTCTGGAAGCCCTGAAGCAACTGACCCAGAACGAGGACACCCTGAAAAAGGTCTATGAGCCCGCCAACCGGATTTATAAAATTCTGGGGCAGCATTATAACCCGCAAGCCACCGTGGCCCTGGTTCAGGCGGCTCACTTGCGGGACGAGGCTGAACAGGCCCTGCTGGATCAGTTGAGCCATCTTGAGTCGCAAGGCATTCACGCCAGCTATACCCAGCTCAGCGAACAATTGTCCGCTTTGTCTCCCGCCGTGGAATCGTTCTTTGAAAAAGTCATGGTGAACGATCCGGATGATGCAGTGCGAAAAAACAGATATAATCTTCTCAGTGTGCTAAATCGTTTTTATCTGAAATTGGCCTGCTTCACCCGGTTGGTTGTTTAAGGATTTTCTCAAGCCAGTTCAGAGTTTGAAAAACGTTGCTGATGAAGAGTGATGGCAGAAAATGGCTGACCGACAATTTGAGTTGCCCGTAGACGTTCGCCGTAAAAGCGAAGTGGTTCAGGACAGGCTGGGGTTAATCATCCTCATCACCACGGTGTCGGTCTTTACCTTCCTGATTTTTCTGCTCTCCGTACTGTTGGGAAACAAACTGGCCGAAGCCGCCGCCGCTTTACCCAACGTCAAGGTGCTGCATGAGTGGCACCCGTATGAAAGCACCCGGATTTACGACCGTAACGGCACGCTAATTGCCAATATCCACGGGGATGAAGACCGGGTGGTGGTCCCCCTGAAAGACATTTCCCCCAACATCCAGCGGGCGGTCATGGCCATTGAGGACAACCGCTTTTATGAGCATAACGGCGTTGATATCCGGGGGACCCTGCGGGCCGCGTCAGCAAACTTCCGGGGCGAGGACGTGCAAGGGGGAAGCACCCTGACCCAGCAGCTGGTGAAAAACCTGTTTCTGAGCCCGGAACGGGCCATTACCCGTAAGGTGGCGGAAGCCCTTCTGGCCATGCGGGTGGAGCGGCACTACGATAAAAACAAGATTCTGGAAATGTACCTGAACCAGGTGTATTGGGGCAATCAAAGCTACGGCATTGAAAAAGCGGCCCGCCGATATTTTAAAAAACCCGCCCGAGACCTGACCATTGGAGAAAGCGCCCTGCTGGCGGGCTTGTTAAAGGCCCCTGAAGGTATCTCCCCCTACGCTTACCCCAAAGCGGCCCGCAAACGTCAGCTGGAAGTATTGGGAGCCATGGTGACCTTTGGCTATATTACCGAGGAACAACGGGCCAAGGCCGCCACCGAGCAACTGGAGCTGAACCGCCAGTTGCCCAAGCCCTCCAAGCACCCGTTCTTTATTCAGTACGTGGTAGAGCAACTGAAAGAAAAGTTTGGGGACAGCGCGGTGCGTCAGGGTGGCTTGAAAGTCTATACCACCATGGATCAGCCGGTACAGGAACTGGCAGAGAAGGCGCTGTATGATGAGATGGATAAAATCAAATACTCCGGCGCTTCGGAAGGCTCCTTCATCGTCCAAAACCTGGCCAACGGGCATATTTTGGCCCTGGTGGGCGGCCGGGATTTTGAAAAAAACCAGTTCAACCACGCCACCCAGCAGCACCGGGCCATTGGCTCCACCTTCAAACCGCTGGTATACCTGACGGCCTTCCGCTTGGGGCTGGTGTCCCCGGAAAGCCAGATTTCCGATAGTCCGGTGTGCTTTAACAACGGCTACAGCAACTGGTGCCCCCACAACTGGGACGGTCGCTACATGGGCTCTATGACCATTCGCAAGGCCTTAACCCTCTCTCGTAACACCCCCACGGTTAAACTGGGGTTAAAAATGGGCATCGATCCGGTCATTGAGACCGCCCGGCTGGCGGGTATCACCTCCCCCATTGACGCCAACTTCTCCAGCCTGCTGGGCTCCGCGGGGATTTCTCCGCTGGAAGTGATTACGGCCTACTCCACCATCGCCCGTGGCGGAATTTACCTACCCCCCACGGTGTTGATGAAAGTGGAAGACAGCCGGGGCCGAGAAATCCATCTGGAGCGCCCCCAGCCAGAGCGTCGCTTTGAGGAAGGGCCGGTCTACAACCTGATTTCCATTCTGCAGGACGTGGTGGAAAAAGGAACCGGCAAGAACGCCATTATTCCCGGTCGGGCCGTTGCCGGAAAAACGGGTACCACCGATGAGATGCGGGACATCTGGTTCAGCGGCTTCACCGCCGACATGGTGGGCAGCGTGTGGATGGGCAACGACAAATACGTGCCCCTGCGTGGCGTTTTCAGTTCCAACTCGGTTACGGTGTGGGGTAACTTTGCCCGGGAGTACTACAAAATGTACCCCATTCAGGCCGTTGAATTTCCCAAACCGCCCAAAATCCTGGTGGAAAAAAAGTATCTGGGGCCAAAGCAGGAAAGTGCTGAAAGTGCAGCGCTGGATGAAGAGAAGCCCAGCGCTTCGCCCGCCAGCCCCACCGCCAAGGCCCCAGCCGTGGACGATCCGGCCTATGGCTATTCTCCCTTGCATCCCGGCGCGGGCGGGGTTCCCATGAACAACGACAACAACAGCGGAGAACTCAAACCCCTCATCGATCCCAACGCCAACCGCCGCCCCGCCACGCTGGCGGCGCCGTTACCAATCACGGGCGGCGGGGCCAACACGAACCCTGAAAGTGGTGTACACTAGTGCTATGAAGTATCATTTTGTGCCCGAAGAAACGCCTTATACAGGCAAGGAACTCAACAACCACTGGATTTACCGGAACTACGGTATTCTGGGGGACTCCGTCGTGGCGTTTATCGGCCCCTGCGAAGTGGATCAGGACAGCATGGTCGATCTGGAAGACGTGCTGAATGATGACTACATCTATTCTAAAAAAATGCTGAATTTTATTGTGGAAGTGTTCGGCATCACCCTGCAGGAAGGCGTCCTGCTGCAGCGCCTGTTCACCTCCATCATTCAGGATCGCATCAACCTGTTAAACCCGGAAGCCCGCATCCGGCGGCGGGGAGATGATCTGTTTTTTGAGGACACCGCCAAGCTGTCCGTGTCGATTTGCACGCTCAGCCCCACCTCCATCCTGATTCATACCGGGATCAATATCGACCCGCAAGGCGCTCCGGTGGAGGCCTCCGGTCTGGCCACCGAGCTGGGCATGGGCGATCAGGTAGAACCCTTTGCCCTGGCCTGCATGCGCACTTTGGCCGAAGAGTGGGCCGACATCCGGTTATCCTGTTGCAAAGTCCGGGCCGTGGTCTAGGGAACCACAACCCTCGTATTTCAACCAGAAAGCAGAACCAAAAGCAGAAAGAGACTCAGTGTAATGGGCCCCAAGAACTTATTAATCCTCTTTTTCTCCACCGTGGCCGTTTCTCTGGTGATTCTGATCATCTTTTTCAGCCTGTTTTTCAAAAACGTGAATCTGGACTTTAATACCCGACTGCCAGAATCGGCCCCGGACATTGGCGGCGCCTTCAACCAGACCTCCACCATGAGTCCCGACAGCAAGGCCGATGGGCTGACCCGCTCCACGGTCAACGTACCGTCAGACTCCCGGGAGATTGACTTCGGTGGAAAAGCGGGAGAGGCCGGTAAAAAAGACGCGGATGAGCCCCCCATGGCCAGCGATGTAAACCTGCCGCCCATTTCAGATGATGCGTTGCTGGAAAACGAGTACCCTCAGCCTTTACCGGACAAACTACCCCCGCCGCCCACGGGTAGCGAAAAGCAAGCCCCGCCGGGCAGCGATAAAAGCACCGTAGGCCCCAGTGGCAATCGTGCGGCAATGACAGCCCCGCCCCCCCGTCTGCCACGTCCCTCGCAGGGTCCCTCACAGGAAATACGCCGAGAGGCGCCACCGCCTGTGCAAGCAATGCCCCAACCCCTGGAAGCCCCCATGAGCCCGGAGCCTGAGGCGCAACAAGGTCCACCCGTACCCTGAAGCACCTAAGCGGACGCAGGGTTGAAACGGACTGAAAAACGGACGGAAAAGTGAAAAGAGACAGCCATAAGCCGGGTTCTGTTGTAAACGATCATCTGTCTCGACTGGCTGTTTCCAACCAGCTCTAGCGGGATACGGGAAGCGGACGAGCAGCCCTTGCAATTCAATGCGGCTTCCATTGGAGACTTGTAAACAGTTGCCTACAGTATCTCCGGCACCTTGCACCTGTCGGGGTTTACCTGGCCAGGGCCTCTCGACCCTGCCGGTGGGCTCTTACCCCACCGTTGCACCCTTACCTGTGCCTCGCCTTGCGGCTCGGCCATCGGCGGTCATCATTTCTGTGGCACTATCCTCACGGTCGCCCGCACCGGGCATTACCCGGCTACATGCTCTGTGGTGCCCGGACTTTCCTCAGGCGTAACGCGTACGCCCGCGATCGTTTGTCCGTCTCTTTTCAGGGGCCATCATACCCCTTCCGCACAAAACTGTATAGGGTTAACAGGCGCAAAAACTATCAACATTTTTGAGGTTTCTGGTTTTAAATAATTAATGTGTGTAGTTTGTTGGATAAATCGACTTATAATCTTAATGGTTGTTGGTTTATTCGAAGTTAGGAAAACCAGTTATGCTTCCCCCTGTGGGCTTCTCCCTATTTCCGACCAACCTGGCCATTGATAGTGCCGGTGCGGCTTTTGGGGCCAATCAAGCCAGAATGGCTCTGGCCAATACAGCCCCCGCCGATGGCAATCCGGCCAGCGTGGTCTCTTTGGCCGCCCAGGATAAAGCGCTGGCCTTGCAAGGCATTAGTGCCCAAACCAACTATCTGGTCGCCCAAGCCATGCAGGAAGGCACCCGGGGACTGCTGAAAAAAAACTTTGAGCAACGTCAGCGCATGATGGATAACGGGGCGCTATTCTTCTAAACCACCTCAAAATGCGCTCATGACAAAGCCGCCGGATTCTATTTGCGTTAAAACGCCGTGGTCACAATAGGCATGTGCTGACCCGACAGGTTGGGAAAGACCATCAGCTTGCCGTCATCGTTCCGCCAGCGTACCCAACCAATGGGGGTGTTGCGCTCAAAGTCCAGCACTTCCACCAGTAGCCAGTTGCCACGGACGTGCTTGACTTTTAAATCCCGGATAATGGTCACCGGAATGAGTTTGGCCTCATCCGCATCGCTGCTGCGAATGGAGCGATTGTATTCTTTCACCCCGGTCAGCCAGTAGATCCCGTGGGCCTTGGCATTCAGCTTCATAAACTCCTGCCAGGTCTGATAAACCCCAAAGTGGGCGGGTTCCGTAGCCGCTACCTTAGAGCCGGACTGGGCACTGGCCGGACTGGCCGCCGCCGGTTCCGGTTGCAGCCGGGTTTGCACCCAGCCGGTTTTACCACTGGCCTGATCGTAAATCACTTCCACCCAGCCATCGTCCGTATCACTGGTCACGGCCATCATGGCCACATCCAGCAGGGGATAGAAACAGAAGAAGGTGTGATCGGCGTAAATGGCATGGCGATCGCCAGCCGGAGAAATCCACTCAATATTGTTGCCGCTGGTTTTATGGCTCCAGCGAATCGTCCCAATAGACTGCGCGCCTGATTTCGGCTCGCTGTAAAGGGTAAAGGCGTAGGGGGCAAAAAAGATGCCATTCCCGTAACTGTACCCGCTTTGGTAGCGCTGCGGGGCAAAGCCGTAGCCGTTTCCAGCCGCCTGGGCCACCTCAGTCAGAGAGGGAAACGTCATCGACGGGCCCAAAAGCGTCATCATCAAAGCCATGCCTGTCAGCGCCACCCCGGCCAAAAAGGGTCGTTTTAATCGCTGGTAAATCCCGTGCATCAACCGATTCTCCCCAGTTTGAGAAACTTTTGAGAAGCCCTGTGACCGACTACTGACTCGACGGGTCTCCCGCCCCGTGAAAAGGGTTCGACTTCCCCGTTCGTGCCTGATACTATTCTTTTCTATTCTTTTTTCATTTATTATCCCCTTTTTCAACGCATTGGCCACCCCTTGGCTGGTGGAGAAACCGAAACCCTCATGAAAATCCTGACCGCCGATTACATCATCAGCGCCCCCAGCCTAAAGGACTGCCCCGACTTTCAGGGCTGCCCGGAAATTGTGCTGGTGGGCCGCTCGAATGTGGGCAAATCCTCCTTTATCAACAGCCTGACCCAGCGCAAAAACCTGGCCCGCACCAGTAACACCCCCGGAAAAACCCGCTACATCAACTTCTACGATGTCAACTACGCCAAAACCAAGTCCAGCAAAGACAAAGTCATAATGGTGGACTTGCCCGGCTACGGCTTCGCCAAAATCTCCAAAACCGAGCAGGAGAAGTGGCGTAAGAATCTGGAAGCCTACCTGTCCAAGCGGGAAAGCATCCGGCTGGTCATCCAGCTGATCGACTCTCGCCATGGCCCCCAGGATAACGATATCCAGATGTATGAATGGCTTCAGTACAACGGCAGGCGGGTTCAGGTCATCCTCACCAAAACGGACAAACTGTCCAAAAACGAAGTGGCCAAACAAATGGCCCTGTCCGCCCGGGCCCTGGATTTGAGCGCCAGTGACTTAATCGCCTTTTCCGCCGAAACCAACGCGGGCCGGGATCAAGCCTGGGCCGCCCTGCTGGAAGCGTTGTCCATCCCCCCGTTACCCGCCCTCGATAATGACAGCGAGGACTCGGCAGAAGGTGTGGCCGAATCAACGACGACTTAGGCTGGTGCCCGCTTGAGCTTTTGTTTGAAAACGGGGTGTGTTCCGGCTACGCTATGGGGATATTTCAATGATTCTATCCAGAGAAGGAGCATCCCATGCCTGCCACTGAAGTCAATGAAGTCCCTCAAACCGCCGTTAAAGGCTTACTGGCCGGAAAAACCGGCTTAATCTTTGGGGTGGCCCACAAAACCAGTATCGCCTGGGCCATTGCCCAAGCCCTCAGCGCCGCCGGCATGCGGTTGGCCTTCACCTACCAGGGCGAGCGTCTGGAAAAAAACGTGCGTGAACTGGCGGAAACGCTGGAAGGCTCTTTAATTTTGCCTTGCGATGTCACCAACGACGCTGAAATCCAGTCCGTATTCGATGCCGTGGGGCAGGAGTTCGGCCAACTGGATACGCTGGTACACAGCGTGGCTTTCGCCAAAAAAGAAGATCTGTCCGGTTCCTTTGTAGATACGTCTCGTGATGGCTACCTGCTGGCTCAGGACATCAGCGCCTATTCCCTGACCGCTTTGACCAAGGCCGCGGTTCCTCTGTTTGAGAAAGCCGGTGGCGGCAGCGTGGTGACCTTGACCTATCTGGGTGGCGAGCGCGTGGTGGAAAACTACAACGTCATGGGTGTGGCCAAAGCCGCTTTGGAGATGAGCGTGCGCTATCTGGCCGCCGACTTGGGCCAGAAAAACATTCGGGTGAACGCCATTTCCGCAGGCCCCATTAAAACCCTGGCCGCCCGTGGTATTTCCGGGTTCTCGAATATTCTGGGCTACATGGAAGAACATACCCCCCTCAAACGGAACACCGAAACCGGCGAAGTGGCCGATACCGCCTTGTTCCTGGCCAGCCATCTGTCCCGTGGCGTCACCGGTGAAGTCATCCACGTGGATTCCGGCTTCCACATCATGGGTTTCTAAACTTTCTCCAAAGAATGCACACCCTTTCAAAGCCCGCTTCTGCTACCAGTGGCGGGCTTTGAGCATTAGCATAAAGTGTTATGTTAGCGTGAGTCGGTTCGTTCCGCCGACACTTTGCCCATGTCATCGGTGGGCAGGGAGTAACAGGTGCAATTGGCGTGCCCGCACCCCGGATAATTCTGGTGCCCTTCGGCACATTGTTTGCCGCAATAGTACAGACCGCCCTTAATCACCACACCGGGGTCCTGGTGATCCACCTCACACAAACAACGGGGACAAGCGCAAACTTCCATAATCGTTGTCATTCCCAAACCCTCCCGTTCAAAAGTCCCGACCTCGGCAAACCGTTGAATCCGACTCCCCCCTTTCAAGCATCAGGTTTTCTGCGTCAGATTTCCCGCATCAAATTTCCAGCGGGATCAAACCCCTGCGGGAAACGCGTCTGTCCATCATAGAGCGCCCCAGCCAGCAAAGCCTGGCTTAAATGGCTCTCCTCATCAAAACTGGTATCGCGCAAATCGGCTTTTTCCAGATGGGAATCAACCATATCGGTGCCCTGAAAATAGGCATGCCGCATATTGGCTTCTTGCAGGTTATTCTGATGCATAGGCACGCCTTCCAAATGGGCACCCTCCAGATTGGCCTGTGACAGATCCACTTCCACCATGCTGGACGGGTTTCCCTGCGGGGCCATCAGATGTCCCTCATGCCCCATATCCATGCGAAACAGATTGGCCTGTCGCAAGTTCACCTGCTTCAGCCGGGCCCCCTCCAGATCCGCGCCGCTCAGGTTGGCACTCATCAGGTTGGTGCCGGAGAGAATGGCGTTAAACAGGGTGGTACCGGTCAAGTCCGCCCCTTGCAGGTTGGCATCGGTTAAATCCACCCCGGTTAAACTGGCGTTAAAAATTTTGGCCCCTCGCAAGTCGGCCCCTACCAGAGAAGCGCCTTTTAAAACCGCACTGGCCAGGTTGGCGCCCACCAGACTGGCCCCGTCCAGAATGGCCGCCGACAGGTCGGCATTGACCAGACTGGCCTGATTCAGGTTGGCCCCCTGCAGGCGGGCCTGCTTGAAATTGGCCTCATCCAGAGTGGCCCGGGCAAAATTGGCCTCGTGCAAAAAGGCGCTCTCAAAAACGGCCTGGGGAAACCGGGCATACGCGTAATTCACCCCTTCCAGATGCTGGCCCTTGCAGCAGCGCATGGCTCATTCTCCCCTGGATTGCTGACTGGAAAGTGCAGAGTTTGCAGGCTTTTTTCTGGATTCAGTTTAGCACCTTGCCCCAATCCCGCCATTCGCCACTCGGACATTTCGACGGTCAAACCCCATAGGCAAGAACCGACGGGGCGGACACCGCCTCGCATCTACCCCTATCCTACCTTAGGAGATACTTGGGGGATACTTGCAGAGCCGCTTGTGAGCGTCCTTCTGAAGTCGAGGCCTTACAAGCCCCGCAACCGTTCCGCCGGGGAGATAATGCTGGTAATCCGCAAGCCAAAGTTATCTTCAATCACCACCACTTCGCCCTTGGCAATCAGCTTGCCATTGGCCATTAAATCCACCGGCTCCCCGGCAATACGATCCAGCTCAATGACGGAACCTCGGGTCAACTCCAGCACATCCTTGATGGGCAACTCTGTTCTGCCCAGCTCCACAGTCAGGTTGAGGGTCACATCCATGACCAGAGACAGGTTCTTGTTCTCCTCGCCGTACACATTGGGCTGATGATCGAACGAGCCAAATTCCACCGGGCGAACGGTCACCGGGTCCACGTGAACCCCACTCCCCACCGCGGCCCGGGCGTGAGGCATGGCGGTGCCAGCCATGGCCGGTTGCGGCTCCGCGTGGGCATTAATCTGGGCCGAGGCCTCCATATCACGGGTAGCCATTTCGGGGGCGGCCATTTCGGGCCCACCCTGAGCGGCCTCAATGGACATAAACAGGGCCACCTGCTCTTTCAGCTCCGATGACACCCGCAGCTCCATCATTTCCAGCACCGTTTCCTGGTTGGCCTTCATCTGTAAGTTGGTCAACACAAACGGTTCCGATAAGACCTTGGGCAGGCACTGGGCCAGCATATCGCTGGAATAGGGAATCACTTCAGGATTGTTGATTTCCACCGTTTCATGCAACACAGAGGCCATCCCGGTGGCTGCCGAATTCATCATCTGACTCATCAACTCGCCCACAGCGCCCAGTTGCAGTTCGGTCAGTTCCTCATCACTGCCTTCCTCCGTACTGCCCAGCATCATGCCAGCCAGCTTGCGCACATCGGAGTTTTTAACAATATACAGGGCCGTGGTGAAAATCCCTTTGACAAACTGCACCATGATAATTGTCTTGGGCGCATCGCCAAAGGGGATGTCCATGCCCGCCAGATTTTCGTATTCACTAATCTGAGGCGGGGCAATCTCAATCTCCTGACCCACCAGAATGCCCAGTGTGGAACCGGCCGCACCCATGGCGATACTGGATACTTCGCTAATCGCGTCAAGCGCTTCTTTGGTTAAGCCGCCATTCAAATCGTTCATCACAGGCCAAATCCCTCAATCGATTCCTCAATTTCCACACTGTCATACATATACACAGCCAACTTGTCTTTCAACCGCCCGGGACGGCAATAAAACTTGGGGCGTCCATTCACGCAGGCCAGCAAATCATCGGTGGCAGCCCTGTCCAGACGAATGACATCCCCCACCGAAAGACCCAGCAGATCACCAACGGTCAATTCGGTGCCGCCCAGCAAGACCTGAATGGGAATTTTGGCGTAATTCAGTTTTTGCAGAATTTTTTCCTGCTCTTCAAACGGGATATTAGACTGCTGACGGTGGAAAATATGCTGAGCGCTCAGCTGACTAATGACCCCTTCCAGCACCGGGTAGGGAATACACAGACTGATTAGCCCTGAGTGCTTGTTGCCCAGATTCACTTCAAAGGTAATCAGGGCCACGATTTCTCCCGGGGTGGCCACCTGAATGAGGGCGTAGCTTTCCTCAAAGCCCACCATACTGGCGTTCACGTTCATCATGGAACGCCACGCTTCTTCCAGCGATAAAATGGCCCGATCCAGCACCCGCCGAATCAGGGATTGCTCAATATCGGTCAGTTCCCGCGCCTTGGCCTCCGGTGTGCCCGGCCCACCCAGCATGCGATCAATCACGCTGGAGGTCACCTCGTAGCCAAAGCCCAGCAACACCTGTCCCGGCAACGGGTCCAGCTCCAGAATACTGACGGTCATGGGGCTGGGCATGGAGCGCACAAATTCATCGTAGGTCAACTGATCGACGGAAACCACGTCAATTTCCACGGTCATCCGCAAATAGGCGGTCAGCACCAGGCCCAGCTGCCGGGCAAAACTTTCGTGGATGGTTTGCAGGGCCCGCAGGTGATCCTTGGAAAATTTATCGGGCCGCCGAAAGTTGTACAGCTTGTAATTGCGTTTCTCATGATGCGCCGAAGGCATGGCCGACTCGGAACCCAGGGCGGCGTTACCGGTGCTGGGCGATGGCGCGTTTTGATCCACCCCTACGGAGAGGGAGGAAAGCAGGCTATCAATTTCTTCTTGAGATAGCATTCAGAATCGATGAACCTCTGTCAATTTCCACTAATGACTGATGACCGTGAACCTGTCACAAAAACCGGGTAAAATCCGATGCCAGAGTGATGTTTCCGTAGGGCGTGCTGAACGTCTTATACCCTAACGCTGGATAATGAAATCCTGGAAATTCACTCGTAAAACTTGATAATCCGGGGCCATAATGGCGTTGAGCTGTTCCTTGATTTCGTCTTTCAAGGCTTCCTGCCCCTCCAGAGTGGCCAGCAGTGTGGCATTCCGTTTCATGAGGGAGCCATTGACCACATCCCGAATGGTGGGCACGTACTTGGACATATTTTTCTTGAACACGTCCTCACAACTGGGCCCCGCCTCCCCCCCGCTGGCCAGCAGGGTTCTGTCCACCGGTGCCGCAGCCCCCACGATCTTACCCTCACCCAGCGTTCCCTCCTTCAGCGGGATCGCCTCGGCATGATGCTCAATGTAGCAATTCTGGGCATCGGGCACTTTCACGCTCAAGGCCATTTTGGCCCGTAAATACTGACTGCCCGGCAGGCTGGGGTCTGGTTTTAAATTCACCATAAACTCATCCAGCTCCAGGTTCATGCCCACCTGGCTTCCGGGCGTTTCCGTGGATGCCCCATCGTGACCCGTGGGAGCTTCCCCCTCGGCCCCATGGCCGCCACCGCCAGCCTTGGCCAGCTTGCCAATTTCGGGCACCACAAACATGGTGGTCATAAGATAGGAAGAACCAACAGAACCACCGATAGTGGCCACCAGAATAACCACCACCATGATGATGAACTTTAAATCGAAACCACTCCCACCGCTGCCGGAACCGCCTTCTGCAGCCGGAGTCGCCGGGGCCGCTGCGCCACCTTCGCCTTCCACTTTGGGTTTTAAATCCTTCGGCTTGGTCGGTCTAGCCATTGAAATTCAATCCTCTCGACTTGGGGAAATGCCGCCAGCGCCTGATAAATTCTGTGTGGCGGCAGGGGGTTCTTGAAGGGCCATACTCTCATTCAATACCACTATATCCACTCGGCGGTTTTTCTGTTTCCCTTCAATGGATGAATTCTGGGCCACCGGTTTGAACTCCCCGTAGCCGGTGGCGGACAATTGCTCGGGTCGATAATGCTTGCCCTCAATCAGGTAGCGCACGATATTGGTGGCCCGAGCGGTGGATAACTCCCAGTTGGAGGGATAACGGGAGGTGGTGATGGGTGTATTGTCGCTATGTCCTTCTACTCTTATTAACCGAGCCTGAGGGCCCAGTGTTTTTTTGAGTTGACTGATCAATTGATGCAGGGTGTGGCGGGCCGTCGGCGATAAATCGGCACTGCCCGGGGCAAACAAAATGTTATCTTTCAGGGAAATGACCACACCCCGTTCCTGCTGACGAATTTCCACACCTTGCATGTGGAGGCGCTGTTTTAGTTGAGCGGATAGCGCGTCTGAGTCAGCCATTCTCTTTTTCGGCAGATTTTGCGCAGACTTTAGTTGCTTCTGAGTGGCTGTGACGGATGCAACCGACTTGGGCGTTGGCGTCTGCGGAAGGGGTTCTGACTTGGCCGCCGTGACCAATACCAGAAACAAGCCCAGTAACAGCGTCAGTAAATCGGCATAGGGCACCATCCAACGGTTGTGCCCGGTATGCACGTTTGCTTCCATCTCCCGTTCCAGCGTCTCCAGCTTGCGGAACAGGGCCCGCACCGGGACAGCCTGAGCGATAGAGACTGTGGAAGAATCCGGTTGGTTGCGCCGAGTGCCAATGTGCGTCATGCCCCTGCCTGCCCCTTCATTCCATCATGTCCACAGCGGCGCCCACTTGCAGAAAATCATCCCGCAAGACGGCCTGTGGAGGCAGTGGGGTGGCATATCCCTCTGGCCGTGCCGCATAGGCTTTTCGTCCCGGGCGAGGTACGGTCAGGGTGTCTGAGCCTGAGACAAAGGCGTTCAGTCGCTCTTCGATAATCATGGGATGCTCACCGGCTCGAATGCACAGAATGGCCTCCAGCAACAAAGTCAGCATAAACCATTCATCCCGGGCCCGTTGCCGCAACTTACCGGCAATGGGCAGTAAAAACAGGTTGGACAAGGCCACCCCATACAGGGTGGCGCTAAAAGCGCTGGCCACGCCCTGACCCAAAATGGCGGGCTGATGGGAGGCCTGCACAATATGAATGAGGCCAATCACCGCCCCGATAATACCCATGGTGGGGGCGAAACCGCCAGCCGTTTCGTAAACGCGGGCGCAATCCTGACTCTCCCGGTAACACACCTCAATCTCGGTGGATAAACTGTCCCGGATAAACTGGTCCGATCGGTTGTCCAGCACCAGTTGCAAGCCCTTGCGAAAAAAGGGAATTTCAATACTCTCAATAATGGGCTGCAGGGCCAAAATGCCTTCATCCCGCACAAAGCCCACCACCTCCAGCACATACTGAATGGTCTTGCGGGTTTCCAGATGACTTTCCGCGCTGCCCCCCCGCAAGGCCTGCAGCGCCCGCTTCAGCGTGGGCACATGGAAACTGACCAGCGTGGCGGTCAGGGTGCCCCCAAACACCACCAGCAAGGCCTCGGCGTTCAACAGGGTACTCAGCGGGACGTGTCCCAAAACCAAAGCGCCCCCTAAAATCAGGAGCCCCAGGATTAAACCGGCCAGGGTTGTAAAATCCATGCGCAACACACCTTCGCTTTCCACAGAGGATGAACCACTCTCAGCCTAAAAGATTAACCCGGCCCTTTCCTCCTCCGAACAGGGGATCAGCGTTTCGCAAAAGCCGAAATGGCAGCGGTCATTTCGCCAACCGGGAAATTCTCTTCTTCCGCAGTTTGAGCCCCCTCAGTGTTGCCTGTTTGTGTTTTAACGTATAATGATGCTTGCAGTGGTTCGCTTCGTGAGGGTACATTTCATTCCGGGGAACACAGCCACCCGCAAAGCCATGCTATAAAATGACACACCACCTGCCAGCATCAAGGTTTCTTAAAAAAGCGTCAAAACCAGTCAACACCAAGTATAAGAGTGATTCGGGGTACTTATTATGAATTTTGAATTGACCGAAGAACAACGGCAAATTTGGCAATGGGCCAAGGAATTCGCGGATCAGGAAATTGCCCCGGTTGCCGCCATTAACGATCAGGATTCCAAATTTGATTTTGACCTGCTGAAAAAAATCGCCGATCAGGGCTTTTTCGGGGCTATTTTGCCGGAAGAATACGGCGGACAGGGCATCGATCACATCTCCTACGCCCTGATGACCGAGGAAATCGCCCGGGTCTGCTCCTCCACCCGCACCCTGTTTTCGGTGCAAATTTCTCTGGTGGAAAAGCCCATCTGGTACTTCGGCACCGAGGAACAAAAAAAGAACTACCTGCCCCGTCTGGCCACCGGTGAAATCATCGGTTGCTTTGGCCTGACTGAACCCAACGCTGGCAGCGACGCCGGGAACCAGCAAACCATGGCCACCCCGGATGGCGATTATTACGTGCTGAACGGCCAGAAAACCTGGATCTCCAACGGCTGCATCTCGCAAGTGGCGCTCATCATCGCCCAGACCGATAAATCGAAGGGCCACAAAGGCATGTGCGCCTTTTTGGTGGAAACCGACACCCCCGGTTTCAGTACCCGGGAAATCAAACCCAAGCTGGGTTTACGGGCGTCCATCACCTCCGAACTGTTTTTGGACAATGTGCGGGTGCATAAATCCCAAATGCTGGGCAATCCGGGGGAAGGCTTTAAAGTGGCCATGTACTGCCTGGATCAGGGACGCTTCAGCGTAGCCGCCGGATCCGTGGGTGTCAGCCAGGCCTGCATTGATATTTCCACCCGCTACGCCATGGAACGGGAAGCCTTTGGCCAGAAAATCGGTGAGTTCCAGATGTTGCAACAACTGATTGCCGATATGGCCGCCGACTGTGAAGCCGGTCGCTTTTTGGTGCTACACGCCGCTGACCTGAAGGACAAGGGCGTGCGCAACACCCGGGAAACCTCCATGGCCAAACTGTTTTGCGCCGAAGCGGCCATTCGGGCCTCGAATAGCGCCGTGCAGATCTTTGGCGGGTACGGCTTCTCCGAGGAATACCCGGCGGCCCGCTACTACCGGGATGCCCGTGTCCTCAACCTGTACGAGGGCACCAGCCAGATCCACCGCCTGATTATCGCCCAGGATGAACTGGGGATTCGTCCGGCCAACGGACCTGGCAGCCCCATGACCCCGCTGGATCGGCTGTCTCCACGTGTGCCTTTGCCAGCCCGGATTTGAAACAGATAAGCCCAGCCTTCCCGGTTCAGGCTGCTTCATGCCACTGTCCATGATGGGGATGAACCCAAAGGAAGGCACAGCGCCCCACCCCCATTTTCCGCTATGATAGTGTCAGACTTATAGCGAGAAAACGCAAAAAACCGCTTGAGATGAGGGCCTCCATGCGCATTCTGGATCAACTGGTCGTGCTTGCTTTACCCTTTGCCCCCAAGGCATTGGTTAAACAATTCGCCTGGCGTTATGTGGCCGGAGAATCGCTGGAGGAAATGCTGGAGACGGTTCGTCAGCTGAACGAACAAGGGGCCATGGCCACCGTTGACGTACTGGGCGAATTTATTCACATACCGCAGGAGGCCCATCAGGCCGCCGCCCTTTATAAAACCGTGCTGGAGGCCATTGCCAAAGAGCGGTTAGATGCCAATATTTCCGTAAAACTGAGCCAAATGGGCCTCTTGCTGGACAAAGCCCTGTGTTCCGAAATAATGCACGATTTGGTGGCCACTGCGGCCAAAGCCCGCATTTTTGTGCGCATTGACATGGAAGATTCGGCCTGCACCAGCGATACCATTGCCCTCTATCTGAAGCTGCGCAGGCAATTCGATAACGTGGGCATTGTGCTACAAGCCTACTTGCGCCGCACCGTGGGCGATGCCCGACAGATTATGAGGAATTTGAGCAAGATTAGCAGCCCGGCCAATTTCCGGCTTTGCAAAGGCATTTACCGGGAACCCCGCACCCTGGCCTGGCCCAACCACACGCTCATCAACAAAAACTACACCCTTATTCTGGAAGAAATGTTCAAGCAGCAAGCCTATGTGGGCATTGCCACCCACAACGAGGAACTGGTGTGGGAAGCGTTGCGCCTGATTGATCAGTATCGGTTAAAGCCCCACGAGTATGAATTTCAGATGCTCTTGGGCGTGGATCCGGAATTGCGGCAAATTCTGCTGAACGGCGGACACCGGGTGCGGGTTTATGTCCCCTTTGGCAAGGACTGGTTTGCCTACTGCACCCGCCGCCTGAAGGAAAACCCCTCCATTGCCGGACATCTGCTGAAAAATTTATGGTGAGGCAGACCCGTCGCAACCCGTATATAAAGCTGCGCGCAGCTCGAACACACAATAGAACTATTTCTGGCAGCACTGCCAAACATCCATTTATAACTCGCTGTACTCAAACCGTTATAAACGGGTTGCGACGGGTCTGCCTCACCCAATTGATGATTACAGGACGTCGGTAACGAACACGCCGTTATTAAGATCGGCTAAAGCGTTTCAGCAGGCGCCCGCCAATGCGCTCCTGCAAATACTGGGCCTCACTGACTTTTAACTGCAAGGTTACCAGCACGTACACCAAAATACCGATAGCGGCGGCCACAGCGATCCGCCCGTATTCCCACAGGGCAGGGGCCACCGGTAACCCTTGGAGTAATGGCACAAGTTGCGGCAGTAATTCCAACAACCACTGACTGCCAAAACAGGCCGCCATCATCAATAAACCCGCCATGGCCAGTTTGCCAAAGGGCAATATCATTCCCCGAAATCCCAAGTCCGGAATGTGTTTTTTGGACAGAATGCCCAGCAAGGTCATGTTGATAAAGGTCACCAGCGTGATAGCGGCGGTAATACCCCCCACGCCCAGGTGCAACTGGGTCACCAGTAGCCAGTTCAGCGCCGCTTTGACCCCAATGGCCAGCAGACCCACCATTAAGGGGGTTCGGGAATCCTGAAAGGCATAAAAAACCCGGGTAATGGAATCTCTGGCGAAGTAGGGAATAATTTGCAAGGCCTGATAAACCAGGGCCAGCGACACCAGCTCGGTGGCCCGGGCATCGAACTTGCCGTGCTGAAAAATCAACCGAATGAGCGGCTCGGTATACATCATCATCAAAATCAGCAGGGGAATGCTGATCAGCCACAGGGAAATCACCCCGGTTTTGAAAGTGCGCTTGATCTCTTCAAAATTGCCCTCGGCGGCGGCCCGGCTGAACCGGGGGAAAATGGGCACCAGCAAGGCCGTTTGCAGCACCCCCAAGGGCAACTGCACCAAGCGATTGGACAAGGTGACCGCCGACCACCCCCCGGCCCCCAGCGAAGCGGCAAAGAACATATCCACATAGGTCACCAACTGCCCAATAGTGGTGCCCACGGTGGCCGGAAACAACAACTCCCCGGCCTGACGAATTTCCGGCGCTTTCCAGTCCAAAGCGGGCTTTAACGTAAACTTCTGGCGAAAAAATTCCGGCAACTGCATGACCACCTGTAAAATGCCACCGGCCAACGTGGACCAAGCCAGCACCATGCCCGTGGTATCGCCGGGCACCAGCCACAATCCCAGGAGAATCGTCACGCTCATGGCCACTGGCGATAACGACGGCCACACAAAGCAATTGTAGATATTGGACAGCCCGTACAAAATGCCCACCACCCCACCGGCCAGAATACAGGGACTCATCACTTGCAACTGGGCGGCGGCGGACTCAATCAGGGAAGGGGCCGCTCCGTGCAAAATCAGCCCCATAATGGGGCGGGCCAGCAAAAAGGTAAGAATCGACAAGGCCGTAAACACAATGCCAGTCAGGGTGATAAAGGTACTGGCCAAGTGTCTGGCACGCTCAGAAGGGGCCTCCTGATCTTTAATCAGGCGGGAGAACACAGCCACGGTGGCCGTATGAAACGGCCCGCCCAGTCCGCCCAGCAAAATAATGGCGAAGGAGGGCAGTTGAAAGGCGGCGTAATAGGCGTCACTGACCAGCGAGGTGCCATAGGCGTACATGACCGCCCAATCGCGAATAAAGCCCAGCAGCTTACTGAAAATGGTTACGGCGGCAATGAGCCCAGCGGCCTTTAACAGGCTGGGAGTCCGGCTGGGTTTGGGTTGCGGGAGGGAGGACTGCTCGTCGGCGATGGGGGATTCTGCGCTCATAGTATTGCCCATTATACGCTGAGGTCACGGATTGGGATCGGTGGCGTTAGTAAGGAACTCGCAAATTCAGGGCCTGCTGAATGGGCAACAAATCCACGCCCAACTCCGTAATGCGAAACAGATTGCCCTGCTGCAAGGCTTCCACCGAGATGCTGGGGCTGTAGGCAATCTCTCCCAGATAGGGAATGTCCGTATGCCCCCGCAGAAACAGGACATCCTGCTCCCAATCCGGTACCCGCACCGGTTGGGTTTCCACAGCCATCCAGCCAATGGCCTTGGCATCCCGAGACCACAGGTAAGACAACATGGGGGCCAGCGTGCCAATGACGTCAGGACTTTTGGTCGTCACCAGCACCAAAGGGATCTCCAGCGCCTTGGACAAATCCACGGCGTCATTCAATTCCACATCCACAAAGCGAATGGGAGAGGCCAAACTGCCGGGAGCTTCCAGAATGTAGGGGTACACCCGCTTGCGGCAAAGCTCTTGCAAGTGTTGCCAATCTCCGGCGGTCACCTTGCGGGGAGATGGCTTGGCAAACAATTCCAGCGGCTGCTGGGGCGGATTGAGTCGATCGAAAAAAGCCTGCTCATAACCATCGCGAATGGTCACTTCCGGCTGAAAGCTGAAAGGCTTGATGGCCTGCACCGTAAAGCCCAGATCGTTCAACACCCCGGCCAGCCCGGCACAGGCCACGCTTTTGCCACATTTGGGATGGGTGCCGACCACCAGCAAGCCCCGGGCATCCAGCAGGTTTCGATCGGGCGGCTTCACCTCCCACATTGCCTAGCCCCCCGCTTCAGGGGCATGATTCCGCCCTGATTCGGCTTTTAATTCGGCCAGTCGCTCCGCGTGAGCGGCCAGCTGATTCTGGATGTACTGCACCTCTTCCAGTCGATCCGGCACCTGTCCGGCCAGTTTGGCATGCAGCAACTGATCCAGCAACTGGCCAATCACCTTGCCTTCCGGCACTCCCAATCCGATTAAATCGTTGCCGTCCAGCTCCACCTCGGTTTTTTCCCACTTGCGTTTGTATTTTACAAAAGCCTCCAGCACGATTTTATAGCGATTTCCCCCGGCCAAGGCCAACTCCAATATGCAGACGACCACCGTAATCAAATGCAGCCCATAGAAGAGATCGTAAATGGCCCCCGGGGATGAATACTCATGCAAGGTGCTGAAACGCTCCGTCACCCCGTCCCTCAATTTGCGGAACTGCTCCACAAACTCCCGCTCGTTGCGGGTTAAGCCCAATCGGGCCAGAGTCTTCTGAAAGTCTTCCGGTTCCAGATCCCGGAACAAAAAGCACAGGTAAACATCGAACACAAAATCAGCGTCCACAAACGGGCTCAGCGGCTCCATCAACTCCGGCAAAACTGGCCCAACGCCCGCCAGTTTTTCAATCAATTCCGGGCTGGGAGAAAAGACCGTTTCCATATTGAACAGCCGATAACACTGATGCTGCATAAAATAGCGTAACCACTTGCTTTTGGCCGGTGACTCCTCCACCCGCAAAAAGCCTTTCAGCTCTTGCTTAATACGCTCGCCCCCGCCTTTATAGCAGACGGCTCCCACCTGTAAAAACCGCTGCAGCAAAGTGGCGGTTTCCTCGGCCAAATCAAAATCAAAACGGGCGCAAAACTTCAGGGCCCGCAAAATACGACTGGGATCCTCAAAGAAGGAGATGGGGTGCAGCACCCGGATCGCTCGCACCTCAATGTCCCGCAAGCCATTGGCGAAATCCAGTACCTGCCCCAGATGATGCACGGAAAACGAGAGGGCATTCACGGTAAAGTCCCGACGCACAATATCGTTGACCAGGGGTACGCCCCGGTTGACCACCACCGGCAAGGCCCCGCAGTGCGGATAGATTTCCTGCCGGGTAGAGGCCACGTCAAACATCAAATCGTCTTTGTAGCTGATTTTGGCCGTACCAAACTCGGGAAATTTCTCGATCAGGGTGAAATTACGGGAATTGGCCAGCAAAAAATCGGCCAAGGCCAAGGCATCGCCTTCCACGGTGATGTCCACATCCCGCACGGACAGGCGCTTTTCCTGATACAACAATAAATCCCGTGTAATGCCCCCAATCACATAGGCCTTCAGGCCCATTTTCTGGATCAGGGACTGCAATTCGTAAAGGGCCGCCACAAAATAGACCGGAAAAAACGCGGACAAGCGCTTGGCCAGGTCAAGTGTGGCCTGCATATTGGCCCGGTTCTCATGGCACAAGGGAGAGCGCTCCGGGATGGCCACACTGTCCACGGACAATTCTCCCAAACCCATGGTGGCCATTTTACTAAGGTCATCGCAAAAAGCCAGCCAAATCCGCCCCTGCGGGTCACTGAAGCTGACCGCGTCGGCGTGCTGCTCCCGGGCCAGACTTAAGGCATCGGCAATGGGCAGGGAGTGGGCCACCTCAATTCGGGCATCCTCCATTCGGGCATCTGGGTTTAAGGGGCGTTTATCGTTCATGATGGTTTGTTTATGGGTCGTTCTTCAGTGGATTGGCCCTTTTCGGGTCGGTCGTCTTTGGCGCCTGTTTTGACAAGCCTGCCAGCTGTACTATAATTCCTAGTATGCCAGAAGATTTCCGAAAGCCCAAGCTGACCCATTACCCCCGCATGACTTTACATTGCGAGTGCGGCAATGAGTTCAACATCAATGTCATTCGCCTGAAAAACGGCGAACCGGTGCTGTGCCACATCTGCGGCGAACTCTTCCCGGAGGAACTGGGCAAAAAATTCGCCAACGCCCTGCAAGAAATGTTTACCGTGAAATACGAGCTGGAAAAAATCAACAGCGGCTTCGACTTGTCCTTCATTTACAAATCCACCTTTAAGCAGCCACCGGCGCCTTACCCGTTTGAACCCACCGATTTCCCCGAATAGTCCTTTTCTTGGCACATCCGGCACCCTGTCTTTGCCCCAGAATAACAGCAAAAACTGACAACAAAATGGGCTGACCGGTTTTAGTACCACTACAAACACTGCAAAAGGCTAACAGCGATGAGTAGTATTGCCGGACTGGCGCTCTCCAGAAGTGCAGGAGCATGGAATCAGCTTCAGCAAAGACTGGGCGATAATTTATCGACGGAAAGCCTTCAAGGGATTACCAAACAGCTGGAAGGACAGTTTCCGCAACTCGTAAACGGGGCCTTTCCCAACCGGGAGAATAACCCGCAGGTTGCCAGTCCCCCCACGCAGCAGCAACCGGGCCTCGCCGCCCATGCGCCCACGCTGGTTTATCCGGGCTATACGTATCTTGGCTATTATGGGTATGGCAGGCCCTTGCCAATCAGGCCCAATCCACCCGCTCCTCTGGCAGGCTTGGCTCCAGCAGCAGCCGGAGCCGCAGCAGGCAGTAGAGTGCCTAGGGTTGCCCCGGGGCCGATGAGGCCCCAGCCGGTGGGATATGTTGCCCCCAGCGGGTATACAGGTCATGTCCCAGCCCAAACTGGTCCAGCACCTTACCAATGGTATAGTTAATCTGCCCGTCGATGCTGCCAAAGTCCGGCAGATAAAAGGTCAGCATGGGGGGCAGAATCACGGCTCCACACTGGGCCAGCATGCTCAAATTACGCAGATGAATCTGGTTGAAGGGGCTTTCCCGTGGCACCACCACCAGCTTACGATGCTCTTTCAGGGTGACATCGGCGGCCCGAGCCACCAGGGTATCGGTAATGCCGTTGGCGATGCGGCCCAGGGTTCCCATGGAACAGGGAATGACCACCATGCCCTGGGTCATGTGCGTACCGCTGGAGGGGGCGGCGTCCAGCCGGTTGTTTTCAAACACGTCCAATAAATCCACCATGGATTCTGGCAGATTGAGATGGTCCAGCACCCGCAGGGCCTTGTTTTGGCCGCCCATTTTCAGGCCGGTTTCCTCAAAAATAACCTGATAGGACTTCTCGGTAATGACCAGTTGCACCCTTTGACCCAGCTTCAGCAACTCTTCAATCAAACGAAAGCCCAGAATACTGCCGGAGGCCCCGGTAATGCCCACCACAATGGGTGGCTTGGGTCTTGGATTGGCCGGGGAAGGCTCAAGGGTCGAAGGCTCAGGGGTCGCAGGTGACATGGCAAGGCTCTCCAGTTGGTAAGCGCATGGCTATTGTATCCAAACGAACCCGTTTTTAATATGAGAAAACAGACCAGCCAGCGCTTGGCCTGTCCATTCCGTAAACCGAAAAATCACTAACAACTGTGCTTCCTGTTTGGGTTTGTTTCAATCAAGCAATTCATTCAAAGGGTTTCATAATGCTGCCTGCTCCACTACCACTACTGAACCCACCATTGTCCTATCCCTATCCGCTAGCCCCCTACCCGCAGGCCTTGAGCGGATCTCGGCATACCCTCGCAGGCCCTCTGGGCCTTTACCCGCTTCCCCAGCACGCTTCTAGTTCAACGTCATCGACTTCAGGCCCTTCCGGCTGGCCTACGCCGCCTGCTCCGTCCATATCCTCCATCACCCCACCCAAGCCGAATCCTTCACAGACGCCTTTAGGGGATCAAATGCTCAAAGGAAGACATGGTGTGGGCATTGGGGTCAAAAACGGTTTATTGTTCAGCCTAATCGCCGCTTTGCCCATTTGGGGCGTGGAGTCCTACGTCAACAACGCCGCACGAAAAAAAACGGGTGAACTCAAAGGGAATCTGATTCAAGAACTGGTAATCCTGACGGAAAGAGCCCGCCGACCCCACAACATGGTTTGGAGCAAGGCCCTGCTAAAGCCCATGCCCACCTTTTTAACCAGCGTGGCGGGCACCGCCTTGATCGGCATTTCGGCAGGCATGGCCCTGGGCCCCTGGTTTGTGGGGCAGGCCGCCAGCCGGTTTGAAGAAGTTAAAAAAGCAAAAGAAGAAGCCCGGCAAGGGCGTTTTCAACCCAAGCCGCCCACCCTGCGGCAACGGTTAAAGCTGGCCAAACCGCCCATCACCAACCCCGATCAGGCTTATCAACAGTTACTGGACAAGGAACTGAACAGCCAACATGCCTTTAAAGAGGGGGCCACTGCCGTTTTGCTTTTAAAAATGCTCCCCGCCCTGGCCCCTATGGCCGCAGTACTGGCCCTGTGCGGCATTCGAAACCGGCAGCTGGGCAAGAAAATCCCTTCAGCAGTCTGGCAGGCCCTGGATCAGTTCAAGTTAATCGACAACTTGAAACTGCTGATACAACCCGTGTTTCTGGTCAAAACTGCGGCCTTGCCCATCATGGGCGGGTTTATCGCCCAGCAAACCATCCCCTGGATCAGGCAGCAACTTGGCATCGACCCATCCTGAGAGATCCCCTATCAGACGGCGTCAGACCCAAGCCTGTTTCTGGATCATGATGCAAGCGTCATGCACCACTTCCATGCCGCCATCCTTGGCCTTTTGCACGGCCTCATCGGACTCGGAGCCGGGCTGGAACCAGATGCGCTTGATGCCCGCCGCCAGGCAGTCTTCCACCACTTGCAAGCTGGCCGCAGGGGGCACCACCAAATCCACCACATCGGGGATTTCAGGCAACGCCCTCACGGAAGCGTAGCAAGGATCGCCTTCCACGGTTTGCAGCTTGGGATGCACGGCAAACACGGTGTAGCCAGCGTCGCGCATGTCCCGGTAAATCTTGTTGCCATATTTGGCCCGATCCTCGGACACCCCGACCACGGCCCATTTGCGGTACTTGGGAAATTCAGCGATATAGTTGGACATAGCAGGCGCTCCTTCTCATCAGCCTCTCATACGGCCCTCTGGATTGGCATTATTATATCTGGCGGGTGCCCCGCCGAACAGGCATTGGGCCGTCTCAAAAAACCAGACGCATGCGGTAATGGGGAATGCCCGCTTCCATAAACTCAAAGCCCTCTTTCACAAAGCCCAGACGCTCATAGAAAGGCACTGCCCGGGTCTGGGCATCTAAAATGGCCTGCTGATAACCTTCCGCCTGGGCAAAGGTCAGCAGCTCCCGCATCAGTTTTTCGCCGATGCCTTGCCCCCGGCAAGCCTGACTGACAGCCACCCGTCCAATTTTAGCCACCGGACGGGCCTGACAAGCCTCCTGATAAGAAAGTATGCGGGCCGTGGCCACGGCTTGACCGGACTCTGCCTGCATGAACAGCCAATGCAAGGCATCGGCGTCAAATTCATCCCATTCCAACTCCGGCGGAATCCCCTGTTCTTCGATAAATACGGTGGTTCGTAAGGCCTGAGCCTTCACAAAGGCTTCCGGAGACTCCGACGGACGGAATCGTAGCATCTGTAAAACCTTGCTCATCGCTGAACCACCCTTTCTTTGCATGTTTTTAAACGCAGTAGCCTGAGGCCTTCTGGCATTCAGCCAAGGGGGATGTTCCTGCCAAGGGGCCTGGGGTATTCCCGGGGTTTCATATCCCCAGCGTTTAAATTGGTCTATGATCTTATAATACAAAAGAGGATTCATGGCGCGACCTTCTCATGGCTCGGGAATCCTTCCGATACCATCAAACGGGAATCAGAAAACGGCCACACACCCATCCCGAAAAGCCGTGGCCCCCTTCCAAGAGACTTTTGCAGACGGAGTTCAATGTCCATTCCACAGTACATTCTAAAACGACTGCTGGCAGCCATTCCCACCCTGCTGATCATCTCCATGATAGCCTTTTTCATGATGCGCTACGACTTTACGGTAGGCCCCATCAACATCCCCACCCCGGGAGGATCATGGCATATTATGGACGCCGTGCGGGTTAAAAACCCCATTAACCCGCTGGCCGGCATCGAAACCAACCCACAAATCTCGGAGGCCGCCAAGGCCCAGCAGCGGCACATGATGGGGCTGGATCAACCCATGTACATCCAGTACTGGCGCTGGCTGACCAACTTTTTCGCCTTCCACCCGGAAGCCCTGAAAAGCGGCAATCTGGCCGGATTTTTCACCCCCAGCCTGGGAAAAACCTTTGCCAATGAGGACGTGCTGGAGCTATTGCTTCAACGGGGCTGGAATACCGTGCAACTCAATCTGGTGGTCTTTTTCTTCTCCTGGCTGGTGGCCCTGCCCCTCGGCATTTTTGCCGCCCTGCACTGGCGCTCTTACACCGATCGGGCCATGACCGTGCTGGCCTCGGTGGGCATGTCCTTCCCCGGCTTTTTACTGGCCTTGCTCATGGCCGTTTTCGCCGTGAAAACCGGCTGGTTTCCCCTGGGCGGCATTCAAAGCGAAAATTACCCCAGCATGAACATTCTGGAAAAACTCTGGGATCGGGCCCTGCACCTGGCCCTGCCTGCCACCGTGCTGATTGTGGGCTCCCTGTCCAGCATTCAACGGCAAATGCGGGGGAACCTGCTGGATGTGCTGGCCGCCGAATACGTGCGTACCGCCCGGGCCAAAGGCCTGCCAGAGCATGTGGTCATCTACAAGCACGCCGTACGCACCGCCCTCAACCCGCTCATCACCATGCTGGGCTACGAGTTTTCCTCCCTGCTGGGTGGGGCCATCCTCATTGAAACCGTGCTGGGCTTTCCCGGGCTGGGGCAACTGGCCTACAAAGCGGTGCTGGAAACCGATACCAATCTGGTCATGTCCACCATCATCCTGTCCGCGGTTATGCTGGTGCTGGGCAACCTGATGGCCGATATTCTGTTGAAGTTTGCCGACCCCCGGATTGAACTGTAAGGAAGGCCCGGCCATGCTGAAAAAACAGCCCAACACCCCCGAACTGAACCTAATCCGCCAGATGTACCAGCGGCTGTACCGGGATCGGGTGGCCTTTGTCTCCCTGCTGGTGCTGGTTGGCCTGTACCTGATGGTGGCCCTGGCCGATTTTTTGGCCCCCTACAGCGAATCACGTTTTGATCGCAGTCTGGCCAAAGCCCCGCCCACCCCGGTCTATATGCTGGATGAAGCCGGTGGGCTGAGCTGGCCGTATGTGTTTCGCTACGAAAAACGCTACAACCCGGCCACCTTTACCCAGGAATTTACCCCCATCCTGAGCGAGAAATACCCCATTCGCCTGTTTCCAACGGCGGAACCCTATCGCCTGTTCGGCCTGATTCCCGGCACGATACGCCTGTTCGGGGTGGACGCCCCGGCCCAGATTTCCCTGCTGGGCAACGACATCAACGGTCGAGACGTGTTTTCCCGCATGTTGTACGGCGGGCAAATTTCACTGACCATCGGCTTCCTCAGCCTCTTTGTGGTGTTTCCCATTGGCATGATTTACGGCGGACTGGCCGGTTACTTCGGCGGCAAGGTGGATGATTTAATGATGCGCGTCGCTGAAATTGTGATGTCCATTCCCAGTTTTTTCCTGCTGATTGGTTTGGCGGCCATTTTGCCGCCCGGCCTGCCCAGTACCCAGCGCTTTGCCCTGGTGGTACTGATTTTGGCCTTCATCGGCTGGGCCGGACTCAGTCGGGTCATTCGGGGCATGGTGCTGTCCATTAAGAACGAAGAGTTCGTGGAATCCAGCCGGGCCATTGGCATGAACCCCTTTACCATTATTGTGCGGCATATCTTGCCCCAAACCACCAGCTACCTGATGGTGGCCCTGACCCTCAGCGTGCCGGGCTACATTCTGGCCGAATCGGGCCTCAGCTTTTTGGGGCTGGGCATTCAACAACCGGATGCCAGCTGGGGCAACATGCTGAAAGAGGCTCAGGACATTAGCAACATTATTGAACGCCCCTGGATGTTAATGCCAGGTTTCCTGATTTTTCTGGCGGTACTGGCCTTTAACGTGGTGGGCGACGCCGTGCGGGATATTCTGGACCCCAAGTCCCGCCTGGCCCGCAAGTAAGTTTTCTCGACCCCAAAAAATAAACCGGGCTGAAAAACAGGGCTAAAAATGAGAAAGGGGCAGAACAATGTCTGGCCCCTGGGGATAAATTCCCCTCACTTTCTTATTGTACCTCGGAAGCTCAGCTTGGTGTAATCCTCCAGCTTCCTGATAAAGCCCCTCACCCAAGAAATCCACTGGAATTGCCAGCGTTGGTTTTTCAATTGCTAATAGCGCGCTCTGTATCCAATCTCCCTATACATACATTCACTTCAGACAACCGGGCAGGCCCGTTAAGGACGATACTGGGCATAGGGATACGCCCTCTCCATGGGGGTAGGCTGAGAACCGTTGGCCTGCAACCGTTGTGGGGGC
>NZ_QFWH01000001.1:300000-492360 GCF_003149375.1 Vampirovibrio chlorellavorus | reverse complement strand
GCTTGGGAATCACTGGCTCAATCAGTTCCCATTGCTCGTCACTCAAGGGCTTCCAAGGCATACTCTATCCTCTTCTAAACCCTGGAATTCTAACCCAAAGTTACCGTATTGGCTCTAAAAAATCTCCAATTTTAAAAAATATGTCATATTTTTTAGTCAATCAGAAACATAAAAAGGTTTCAAGATTACAAACTATTATGAATTGCCCTTAAAGGAAGGTAAATGTATTTTCTAGACAATAATTATTTAAAAAATATATTCCAGAATTATTAAACTTATTCTTCTTAATAGCCCGCTTTAGCGGTTTCGTTAATAATTTTGTGCAAGTGGGTAAATAGCTCCGTCAGGAACTCCACTTGATCTTCCCCGGTCATGGCCAGCAATTTCACAATGAGCACCGGCAAGCTGCCCTGCTTGGAAGTCACCCCCGGCACCCAGCGAGCTTTGCGCCCAATGTCCACCGGCAACTGCTTTTGCAGGAACAACCACTCTTGCAGGGTGTAAGGCACCGTAATGCGCAACGATTCATCATCGGCCCGCACTTGCGGAATATTGAGCGCTGTAGCCAAGATCCGCAGCCGGACTAAATTTACCAACATTTGCGTTTGCTTGGGAATATCGCCAAAGCGGTCTTTCCACTCGGCCTGAATAATCTCGATGGCCAACTCGCTGTCCACACTGGCCAGGCGCTTGTACTCCATCAGCTTCACATCGCGATCGCCCACCCATTTGTCGGGAATGAGCGCCGTGACGTTGATATCGATGATGGCTGGTTCTTTTTCTTCGGCCACTTCCCCCGTTTGCAACTCGTGGATGGACTCTTCCAGCATTTGGCAGTAGAGATCGAAGCCCACCGCCACCATGTGTCCGTGCTGCTCGGAACCCAGCACGTTGCCCACCCCCCGAATTTCGAGATCCCGCAGGGCAATCTGGTAGCCGCTGCCCAGAGAAGTGAACTCCCGAATGGCCCGCAGACGATCCCGAGCGTCCTCGGTCAGGTTGCGCTCCGGGTCGTAGTAGCAATAGGCGTAGGCTTGCACGTTGCTGCGGCCCACCCGCCCGCGAATCTGGTACAACTGGGCCAGCCCCAGCCGGTCCGCCCGATCCAGAATGATGGTGTTGGCGCTGGGAATGTCCAGACCGCTTTCAATGATGGTGGTACACAGCAGCACATCGTACTGGTGCTGGGCGAAATCCAGCATCACGTTTTCCAAATCACGCTCGTTCATTTGCCCGTGACCCACGGCAAAGCGTACTTCCGGCACCAGGGCCTGTAATTCCTCCAGCTTGGCGTAGATGGTCTGCACCCGGTTGTGCATAAAGTACACCTGTCCGCCCCGATCCACCTCTTGCAGGATGGCCATGCGGATTTGGGCCGGGTTGTACGGCCCCACGAAGGTTTTAATGGGCGCCCGGTTGATGGGCGGGGTGTTGATGACCGACATTTCCCGAATACCGGAGAGGGCCATATACAGCGTGCGGGGAATGGGTGTGGCCGACAGGGTCAGCACGTCCACCTCGGTCTTGAGCTGCTTCATTTTCTCCTTGTGGGCCACCCCGAAGCGCTGTTCCTCATCCACCACCACCAGGCCCAGATTCTTGAACTTGATATCCTTTTGCAGCAGGCGATGGGTGCCCACCACCACGTCGCACTCCCCAATGCTCAGGCGGGCAATGACCTCTTTTTGCTCCTGCGGGGAGCGAAACCGGCTGAGCAAGCCCACCCGCATGGGGTAGGGGGACAAGCGCTCCACCAGCGTATTGAAGTGCTGCTGAGCCAAAATGGTGGTTGGGACCAGCACGGCAGCCTGTTTGCCGGATAGAATGCACTTGAATATGGCCCGGATGGCTACCTCGGTTTTTCCAAAGCCCACGTCCCCGCATATCAGGCGATCCATGGGCTTGTCGGATTCCATATCCCGCTTGGTGTCCTGAATGGCCTGCCACTGATCGGGGGTTTCCGTGTAGGGAAAAGCCTCTTCCATTTCCACCTGCCAGGGGGTATCCGGCTCGAACTGGTGCCCCCGTGCCTTGGCCCGGGCGGCGTACAGGGCCTGCAAATCACGGGCGATGACCTGAATGGACTTTTTGACCTTGGACTTGACCTTGCTCCACTCCATGCCGCCCATTTTGCTAAGTTTGGGCGGTTTCTCACCGGCGCCGCGGTAGCGGGACAGGAGGTTCAACTGGTCAATGGGCACATGCAGCTTGTCGCTGGAAGCGTACTGGATGCTCAGGTACTCCCGCTTCTCGCCGTCAATAACGATGCTGGTCAGCTCGACAAACTGGCCAATCCCGTGCTTGGCATGTACCACGTAGTCGCCCATGCGCAAATCGTGAATGGAGTTGATGACATCGATGTCTTCCCGCTTGGAAGGCTTGGTCTTGGCCGTCATGACCCGTTTCAGGCGACGCCCGTACAGCTCGGTGTCCGTGAAGTGGGCGATTTTTTCAGCAGGCAGCACAAAGCCATCCTGCGGGCCGATTTTGGAAATAATCACATCCCGGCTTTCAGACAGCAGGGTGGTGGGGTCCAAGCCCTCCTCCGTCCAGTACGTGGCAGGGACGTCCCATTCCTTGCAGGCATCCAGCACCCGCTGGGGGTGATCGGTACTGATGAAAATCTGTACCTGCTGGCGGCGCAACTGATGAAAATGCTCGCAGGCCTTGGGCATATCGGCCTTGAACTGCTCGGCCCCAATGACATCCAGCGCGCAGCGCTCCAGGCCCGCCGTGGTTTCAGCCAACTGCCCGTCCCCGCTGAGAGGCAGAGTGTCCAGAAAAATGCGGCCTGCCACGTGCGACTTTAACTGAGTGAGCGCTTCGGCGTCCGTCCAGTGGTACTCAAAGCCCAAATCCAGCAGACGGCCTTTTTCCAGCCCCTGACTGACCTGGGTCCTGAGGCGATCCGACAGGCCCGCCAGATTGTTTTCCAACAAGGCCCAGTCATCCATGACCACGATGGCCGTCCTGGGAATGTAATCAATGATGGTTTTATAGTCCTGATGCAGCAAGGGGGCGTAATAATCAATGCCATCCGGCAAAAACGATTGCTCCAGCCCCTGAATCTGGTTCTCCAGGGTCATTTGCAGACCTTCCAGCTCCACCCCGGAGAGATGCTTCTTCTGCACCGTCAAGCGCTGATGCAGCAAGTCCGGCAAACGCCCACGATTTTCGGCATTCAACACCAAGCCCGAGCGGGGAATGGCCACCACCTCATGCACCCGTTCAATGGAGCGCTGGTTGTCCACGTCAATGATGCGGATATTCTCGATAGTGTCCCCAAAAAACTCGATGCGCACCGGCTCCCCGTTGACCGGGTACAGGTCAAAAATATCGCCCCGGCTGCTAAATTCACCGGGGTCCATAATCATGCTGCTACGCACATACCCCAAGGCCAGACATTGCTCCACCACCGCCTCTGGAGAAATCACCTGCCCCTGTTGCAGCTTGATGGCGTAGGCGTCCAGCTCTTCCAGCGACAAGTGCTTGATCAGCAGATTTTTGGGAGAAACCAGCAACACAAAAGGCTCGGCCTGCTTGAGCCGGTTGAGGATACGGTACTGGCTTTTGAGGGCCTGCACCGGAAACACCGACAAATCGTAAGGCGAAAAATCTTCCGCCGGGTAGCGCTCCACTTTTTCAGTGAGAAACTGGTTTAATTCAAATTCATACTTCACCGCCGTTTGCGGATCGGGGCAGACCACCACCAAGGGCTGATTCAGTCGCTCGAAAGTAGCGGCAATGGTCAACGCTTTGATCGAAGGATGGGCCAGATTTTCCAGATGCGCTTCCGGCAAAACCGCGGAAGCATGATGTAACTTGGCCTCAAAGCCCCGCACAAACTGATGAAACCAGTCGGTTTCCAGAAAGCGCTCCAGCATAAACCGGGGAGCGGTCACATTGACCAGCGAATGCTTGGACATTGAGGATTCTGAAGGGGTCATAAGCCTTTACTGTTTTGACACGGAAGAAGCCATGGGGGCCGGGACAGCCTGAGCCAGTGGTCTCAATCGGACTGTGGCGCCAGCCTGAATATGATGCTTGCGGGCGGTGCCTCCCGGCAGTTCAATCACCATATCCACCGGTTTTTGAGAGGAGTAGATCGGACAAGGCTCCTGCTGGCAAGGCTGAGCCTGATGGGCGATATGCACCACTCGCCCGGCCTGAATAAACACCATGTCCAGCGGAATCAGGGTGTTTTTCATCCAGAAGGCCACCGGGCGGGTTTCCTGAAACCGAAACAACATACCGCCATTGACAGGCAGCGAAGTTCGATACATCAGCCCTGTTTGCGCCTGCTGCGGGGTAGAGGCCACCTCCAGCAAATATTGACGCCCTCCCATCTTGACCTGGGTCAGCGGCAAACCCGTTTGCGGCATGGCGTCTTGAGCCCAGATGGTATTACTCACCCAAGGCACGCCAATCAGGACTGCCAAAAGGCCAATCAGCGGCTTGGTCAAGCCAGCTTGTCTGGAAAAAAGAGGTAGGACGACCATACACACATTGCCGTGGTTGGGTGGTTCAACCTTTCTATTGTACGCCAAGTCGCAGGGTCAAAGTAAGGGCTGGCCTTTGCAATAAAAAACCCGCCGAGGCGGGTAAACTTTTTGTCTGAGTAGATTTGAAAAGTAGGTAGATAGAAGTAGTGGAAAAACTTTGTAGCTTGTCGCTTACACTTGCATAAAAACAGGCGTTTCCGTTTCGATGTTAGAACTTTAAGAAATGTAAACCCCGAATTTCAAGAGAGCGTTCTCAAGCCACCAACCGCTGCACCAGCTGGCACACTTGCTCCAGCTCTTCGCAGAAAATAAATTCTCCCAAGCTGTGGGAATAATGAAACCCCATGCCCAACACCACCGTGGGCAGACCATTCCGGTTCAAAATATGCGCATCGGAACCAATATTCATTGGGGCCAACTGAGGACTCAGATTGAGCGCATCGCAATGCTGCACCGCCCGCTGAATCACCACTTGCTCAGGGTCCACGTAAAAGCGATCGTAGCGACGCACATTTTTCAGGGCCACCGAGCCACCGGCAAAGCGCTCCTCCACCTGCCGACAAACGGTTTGATATGTGCCCAGAAGCTGGCTTAATTTGTCCTCGTTATGACTGCGCATTTCCCCTTTGACAGAAAGGGCCGGGGCCACAATGTTCATGGCGCTGCCCCCCTGAATCACCCCCAGATTGCAGGTCAAGTCCTCCGCCAGCCGACCGCTGGGCAATTGGGCGCACAAGGCCGCCCCCATCTGGATGGCGCTGATGCCCGCCTCCGGGGCAATCCCGGCGTGAGCGGCCCGGCCCGTACAATCAATCTGGATATTCTCCTGCGAGGGCCCGGCGTTAAAAATCAGCCCCACCCGGCCTTCCCCATCCAACACGTAGCAATAGCTGGCCCTCACCTGCTTCATATCAAAGCCCTTGGCCCCGGTCAGGCCCACTTCCTCCCCGGTGGAAAAAAACAGCTCCAGCGGATGATTCTCCCGAAAGCCTTGCTGGGCCAGTTGACTAACCACCTCCAGGGCCACGGCGATGCCGGACTTGTCATCGGCCCCAAGGATGGTACGCCCTTCCGAGCGGATAATAGGACGCCCGGCCCGCTCATCCCGAACGGGTACAATGCCCTCGCAAGGCGGAACACTGTCCATGTGCGCGGAGAGCATAATGGTTTTTTTACCCGAATTTCCCGGCACCCGCACGAACAGATTTCCGGCAGCGTCCACACTACAATCCGAGATTCCCATTTCCCGCAAAGCCGCTTCAATGGCCTGCCGAATGGCGGACTCCCGGCCCGATGGGTTATCAATGGGCACTATGCTCTGGAATCGTTCAACCACACCCATGTTCAATCACCTCTTTTGGGTCCAAACCGGGGAAAAAGCCCGCCCGGGCAGCAGACCTGTCAACCCGTACTCATTGTATCGCAGCCATTCCCACCCGCCTACCCTTTGTTCATCCCTTATTTACCCTTTGCTTCCCGTGCCCTGAACACGAGCGCGCATGCCGCTTGCAAACGGTCTGGCCGAACAATTACCCTAGCCTGTCGGGCGACTGCGATAATCGCGGGTTAACCGCAACCCGTCCTTTCGCTGGCTCATGGCCAATGGGCTTTGCCGCAAAATGCCCCCAACCTCATCAGCCCATGCGGACTCCTCGGAGTACCACGGTGAGGACTTCTTCTGTTGCGCCACTTGCTGGGCAGTGGTTAAGATTCGCATTGCCAGAGCCTCCAGATAGGCATCCGGAATACTGCTCATTAAATTGAAGGCCCGATGGGTTAAGGGGTTGGGGTCATACCAGCGACGCCTGTAACTGGCCCGGTATAAGCCCAGGGTTCGGCTCCCCCCGAGGGAGAATGCGTGCTTGTCCGCCCGGCGATTTTTACGATGCTGATTAATGGCCTCATTCAACTGACGAGCGATGATGGCTTGCACTTCCGGCGGTAAAGCCTGGCTAATATGAATCGCCTGGGACAGATTGGGAATTTCATCGTACCAGCGGCGTTGATGGCCGGATGCCTTGGGGTCAGTCATACGCTCTCAAACCAGATTGCTTAATGACCCTATCGGCATCCCCGCTCAGAACTTGAATGCGATCAAAGCCTACATCAGACTGCCCGAAGCGCAAAAGTCCCCAGCGTAACATGTCAGGCCAGTTTTTTCAGCACCGCTTCCAGAATGGCTAGAGCGCTATCGGTTTGCTCCTGACAAATCACCAAGGGAGGGCTAAAGCGGATGGAATTTTCTCCGCAACCCAGAATGAGCAGGCCATGGTAAAAGCACTCATCCACAATGCGGTTGCGCAAGTCTGGCGCTTTGGCCTTGCTGGCCTTCGATTCCACGATTTCAATGCCCAGCATGAGCCCTTCGCCCCGCACCTCGCCAATCACATCGCCACGTGCGGCCAGAGCCTGCAAGCCAGCCTTGAGATAGGCCCCCTGCACCCGCACGTTCTCCAGCAAGCCATTTTCCAGTAACTCAAAGGTCTTCAAGGCGGCGGCGCAACTGACCGGATTCCCGCCAAAGGTGGTGGCATGACTACCCGGTGCCCAGTCCATAATGTCGAAACGGGCAATGCAGGCCCCCAAAGGCATGCCGGAGGCCAACCCCTTGGCGCTGGTCATGATATCCGGCTCAAAGCCGGGATAGAGCTGAGAGGCCCAAATCTGGCCGGTGCGACCCATGCCCGCCTGCACCTCATCGGCAATAATCAAAATCCCATGCTTGCGGGCCAGCGCTTGCAAGCCGGTTAAAAAAGAAGCAGGCGGCATCACATACCCACCCTCGCCCTGAATAGGCTCCACTATGAAGGCGGCCACCTCATCCGGCGGGGTCAGCATTTTAAAAATATAATCCTCAATATAATTCAGGCAAGCCTGAGCGCACACCTCTGGCGTTTCGCTCTGGAAAATATCCCGGTAAAAGTAAGGGTAATGGGCGTGAAAGACCCCGGGCATCAGCGGGGTAAACTGCTTCCGCTGAATGGCCTTGCTGGTACTGACCGACATGGAGCCATAAGTACGGCCATGAAAACTGCGGTAAAAGGAAATGTAATTTTTACGCCCCGTATGATACCGGGCCAGCTTTAAAGCCGCCTCATTGGCCTCGGTGCCGGAATTGCCGAAGAACACTTTTTTATCGGGAGAACCGGGGGTGGTTTCCGCCAGCTTTTGGGCCAAGTCAGCCATGCCGGTGTAATAAAAATCCGTACCGGACATGTGCAAAAACTGGGCGGCCTGCTCCTGAATGGCCTTCACCACTTCCGGGTGGGAATGCCCGGTGGAACACACGGCAATGCCTGCGCAATAATCCAGAAAAACATTGTCATCCATATCCACCACCATGGCCCCATAGCCCCGTTGAATGGATAACGGGTAGCCCCGGGTATAAGAGGGGGACAGATACTGGCTGTCCTTTTCAATCAACGCCCTGGTTTTGGGGCCCGGTAACGCCGTTTTGATTTGCGGATGAATAGCGCCTTCCCACAGCACAGCCTGATTACTCATGATACTTCCCTCTCAACATGTCCCAGACCTGACTTTCAGGCTTGAAACGCTTGAATACAAACCAACAGAAGCAGCCCCCTGACTCGGCCCTTCACTGGTATCATCATACCCCGAGCCGGTTCAGGTTTACACCCCCAAGTTAAAATGGGCAAAGCGTTTTAAAATCCAAAACGTGTTTCTTTTCAACTTTTTCGAATTTTAGAATTTGGTAAGTATCCCTTCACAACCGTTTGTAACTGTTTGAGCCCAGCGCGTTCAGGATCAATGCTGAGCAACTTTGCCAAAAGCAATTCCACAGTTTGTTTGAGCTGAGCGCAGTTTTACAGACGTGTTGTGAAGGGATGCTTGCCTAAAATTTTAAGCGCTTGACGCAAAAATCTCTCAACGCAGGAAAGTCCCTTCCGGCTCTGCTTGCAATTGGTTCAGGGCCTGATTCAGCAATTCCTCGTAGTTTCGACACCCTTTATATTCCGCCGCGCCCATACGCAACCGCAAACCGGACGCTACCCCCCCGCCCGGACCCTGCTGCAGTCGCTGGAAAATCCGGCGTCCCAATGCTAAAGCGCCTCGTTTCCCGGTTTGGGGCAACACCACCACAAACTTGTCCATAAAATATTCGCCCACCCAATCCAGCCCCCGGGCGGATTCCTTGAGCAAACTGCCCAACAGACTGGACTGTCCACCCTGAACGGCCACCATCAGTATGCTCAAGTCCTGAGCAGGATCGGCCTCCACCGTCCGGGCCGCGACTTCCAGTTGCTTGAGCAGGTAGTTGGTGGTCAACACCCCAGAACGAGCCGAAATCACGCCCAACTCTTCCAGAATCTGATCCTTTTGCCGGGCGATCTGGGCCAACCGATGCTCCTGCAACATGCTGATAACTCGGGACATCAGGTAGGCATCGGGAACCGGCTTCACCATAAAGTCACGAGCCCCGGCATCGTGGCAGGCCAAAAACAGAGACTCCTCAAAACGATCCGCCAAAACCAGTGGCTTGACCCCGGCAGGAACAGTGGCCATAAACGCCAGTAAGGCAGCCTCATTCCCCTCCGCATCCACAATCAGCAGGGCGGGTTGGTTGGCGGGCTCCACAGCCTTCCAGTCAATGGCCCCCAGGGGCATACAGATCAGTTCGTCAAAGCCCCGCAGCACCATCACCTGCTGAATAGCCTCTGCCCGGGCGGGAGAAGCGGTGACAATATAAATCGCGTCCGGTGCCTGTTTCATACCAACCTCTGCTTCCAACTTCTGCTCACTCACCTTAAATCATAATCATAAACCAGCCCTGACGGATGGCCTTGATCGGAATCTCCCGCCCCGGATCGGTGACCATTTCCGCGGGGGTTTGCTCGCACAAATTAAAGGTGGCGCTGACATGGTATTCCCCCGGTGTCCACTGATCCGTATCCAAAAAATGATAGCGTTTCAAATTGGCGCGCAAGGTCAGGCTCTGGCCACTTTCCAGCCATTGCACCTTCATGGGTTCCTGAAAAATAGTGCTGTTGTCCTTGATCACCAGGGGCTGCAAGGCCAACTTGCCCTGACCCGGACGGGAAATGGTAATATCCATCTGGCTAAGAATATCCTTGGCCAGACAGAGCTTGGTTCTTTGGGTGGCTTTAAATACCAGCTTCACCACCAAGCCTTCCCGCACCGAGTAAATTTGCTTGATGGGCTCAATGTCCAGCCGCAAACCCACCGGCTCTCCCGCTTGCCCGGCGCTTGCCATCAGGGCCAGGCCCACCAGTATAATGGAAGCCATTGGTCGTAGCCGTTTCATTAACCTGTGGGAAGTCATAATGCCCAAAACCGCTGTACCCGTCATCACCGAACCTTTTGTATTGTATCAATCCGCCTTGCTCAATACCTACACCGAACGGGTGATCCACGGTTTTACCGGCAAGCCGATCACGCTGGGCGGCCAAGCCTGCCCCCCGGCGCAGGCCCGAGCCAACCGGGAGCTAGTCTGCGAGCACACCGGGCTCTCGGTCGCTCGACTGACCCTCCCTCGGCAAACCCACACCGACCAATTCCGATTGAACGACATCCCCTGCGACCGGGAAACCGACGCCGTCATCCTGACCGAAACCGGCGTAGCCGCCATGGTGCAGGTGGCCGATTGTGTCCCCATCATCCTCTACGAGCCCGATCGGCACATTGGGGCGGTCATTCATGCCGGATGGCGTGGCACCGCCCAGAGCATCACCGCCAAAGTGGCCCAGATCCTGATAAGTCAATATCAGGCCAGCCCCCATCGGTTGTTAGCCGTCATCGGCCCCTCCATTGGCGGATGTTGCTATGAAGTCTCGCCGGAAGTGGCGGAGCAAGTCGGCCAAAGCCTCCCCCAAGTGACCGCCCGCCAATACACCAGCCTTTCGCTCAACGGCAAGCCCCAAATTGACCTGAAGCAGGTCAACGCCTTGCAATTACAGACCTTGGGGATCAGCCAGATTGACAGTCTCCCGGCCTGCACCCTGTGCGAACCCGAGCGGCTCTGGTCTCACCGCCGGGGCGAAACTGGACGGCAAGTGGCTCTATTGGAATTAAAGCCGCTTTCAGCGCTTTAGTCTGCAAAGCGCCAGCACATAGAGAACTGGCGTGCTAGTGGGGCTCAATCCGCAAGGGGGACTGCTGAACTTTACCCGTCTGCCCGATAGAGTTGACTGGGGTGACATTCCCTTTCGAACCAGCCGATGAGCCCGTCGAGCTGGCCTGAGCGGCGTTGCCGGAGGCTGCTCCTGTCTGGCCGGAAACCGGTTTCACGCCAGAAGTAGCGCCCAAGGCCTGCTTCAACAGCTCAATACGGGTCAAGGCCTCCTGCGTATATTTGGCGGAGGGGTCTTTGATGTAGGACTGATAGGAATCCAGCGCCTCCTGATACTTCCGCTGCTTCTCCAGAGTTACAGCCAGCCCGTAGCGGGAGTCGCTATTGGCCGGATCCAGACTCATGGCCTTTTTATAGGCTTCCGCGGACTGATCCAGTTGCCCCAGTTCGTTATACACAATGCCCAGATTGTAATGCACAAAGGGCATGCGCTCATTAAGGGTCAGGGCCTTTAAATAATGCTCCCGGGCTTTTTCCAGATTGCCCGCCTGTTGCCACAAGGTGCCAATGGAGGAAAGCAAATCGGGATTGTTGGCATCCAGCGCCAACAGTTTCTGATAGGTGTTGATGGCCGCCGTGGTGTTACCCTGACGCTCGTAGGCATTGGCCAACGTCAGTAAAACATCCTGATTGGTGGGGTTTTGCTGGGCCAATGATTCCAGCGTACTAATATTGGCATCCGACACCCCGACCGGAGCGGCATTGCCGGTGCCCGTGGGATTGGCAGTCGCCCGGGCCATGGCCAACTTGGTGCGGTACAGCTTGGCCGTCACGTTTGCCGGATCTTTTTCCAGCACCTTGCCGTAGGCGTCGTTGGCCTGCTCAAAAAGCTCCATGGCGTAATAGGTGTTGGCCAAACCCAAATCCGGGTAAAAATTCTTGGTGTCGGCGGTCAGGCGGGCATCACCATAGCGGGAAACGGCCTGTTTAAAGTCCTTGCTCTTGTAGGCGGCATCGCCCAGAGCGGTGAGGGCCACCGCCAGATCATTGCCCAGGCTTTCTCGATTGATCTTGAACTGCTGCCGCAAGGCTGGCTCGGCATAGTAAACCTGCTTGTAAAAGTCTACGGCCTTGTCGTACTGGCCTTCCCGGTGATAGGCAATGGCCAGATTGGACTTGAGCTGCAAATCCTTTTGGGCCATCGGATCAGACAGCAAGGTCTCCGAGAGGGTGATGGCCCTGGGCATATCGCCCAGCATTTGCAGGGAATAGGCCATATCCTTCTGGATTAAAAAACGCTGCTGCGGGTCAGTCGTAGCCTGAAGCAACAGGCCCAACTCATTGAAAGCCGCCTCGAAGTTATCAGCGTCCAGATAGGTAGTAGCCAGAGACTGCCGCACCCCTTGGGCATCAGGATGCGCTTTCAAGTACAGCTGATAATTTTCCGCAGCCGGTGCCCACTGCTTTTGGGCCCGGTACAGATCCGCAATACGGGGCAGCAGGTCATCCTTTTTGGGATTCAGGGCCAGGGCCTTCTGGTAGTTTTGAATGGCCAGATCCACCTGCCCCAAAGCGGAATGGGCCCGCCCCATTTCCTCATCAATATCAGACTTGCTACCTTCCTTGGCGTAGGCGACTTTCAGCTCTTCCAAAGCCTGTTCCGGCGCGTTGGAGCCGGTCAGGGCACGGGCCAGATCCAGATGTTCCTCAAACCGGCTGGGGAAGCGCTGCTTGAGAATGTCAAATTCTTTCACCGAAGCCGATTCCTGTCCGCTGACAAGGTACAACTTGGCCAAATGACGGCGGGCCTCGTAGTGATCAGGGTATTTTCCTAAAAATTGCTGATAGTGGGCAATGGCGGGCGGATACTTCTTCTGCTGGATTTCGGTACGGGCCAGATTGAGCAAGGCAAACTGGTACCGGGGGTTATTTTGCAGGCATAGCTCATAAGCCTCTTCGGCTTTGGTGTATTGGCCCAATTGTTCGTAAATACCGCCCATGCTGTACAGGATCATATTGTCCTGAGGGTTCAGGTTTAAAGCCTGCTGATAATAGCTGAGGGCTTCATTGGGCTTACCCAGCTGGTTGAGGATAGAGCCCAGTTTGACGAAGTTCAGGTAATCCTGGGAATCGAGGGCCACGGCCTTGCGCAAGGACTGCTCGGCCTGTTCCAGCTTGCCCTGCAGCTCCGCCTGCTGGGCCTCCAGGTAATATTGCCGGGACTGAGGGGACAAGGCCCAGCCACTCCCCGTCAAAGCCGTAAAGGCTAGCCCAAGGGTCACAGTCAAAGCCAGTGGCGCTTTGTAAAACAGGCAAAAATTCCGGGGCTGCATCATTCTGCTCTAACCTCTTTCCAGCGTTGACATCCTGTGGGGATTGGTTCGCCCATTATAGCAAAGGCCCAACCACCCGGTGCTAATCCAGTAGACTCTCAACCGGCGCTTGCGTTCCAGACACCATGGAATCTGTGCAATCCGTACATTACCAGCGTGAAAAAATGTAACAAACCCCTCAAGGTTCTTGCCAGCCTGCCGAAAGACGGGTGAAGGGATCAAACCCAGTCCAAGCACCGCCATTGGGAAGGATCATGATGCGTATTGAAGGTATCGAGGCCGCCTTGGGCCTTGGCAACGCCGTACCGGAAATTCACTGGTACACCCAGCCCAGCGAAAAAGAACTGAAACGACTGGGCATGCCCCTGACCCAGTACATTCAGGCGCAGGCCTCAGCCAGCGCCAAACAGATCGATCGCTCCGGCGGCCTGCTGACCGCCAGCCTGGATTTAAAATCGCTCATTAAGCTACTCAAGGTACACTCCCAAAAACTGCGCATTTTACGTATGATGCGCCGCAGCAACTGGATAGAGCTGCTGCGCCTGCTGCCCAAGGAAATGCTCATTAACGCCCTGCGCCTGTTCAGCAAGGCCAAACTGCTCAAGCTCATCTTGCACTTGCCCAAACCGTTCCTCATCAAAATGCTCCTGCGCATCTACAAGCTGGAAGATCTGATCAAGAAAATGCCCACCGCCGAACTGCTGCGCATTATGAGAAACAAACGTCTCAACAGCCGGGAACTGGCCAAAGGCATCCTGACCCTGGAGCCCAAGTTCATCCTGATGTTACTGCAAAAAATTTACGGCCAGCACGATTATTCCAAACTCAAGCCCTACGACATCATGCGTATTTTTATGCACACCCCCAAAGAACGCATTATGGAAGCGTTCAAAACCATGCCTTTCAAGGCCCTGCAACAACTGGTCACCGGTTTCATCAAGAAAGATCCGGTGCTGCTGATGGGCATGAGCGATGGGTTTATCCTGAAGCTGCTGGCCCCCTGCTCCAAGCCCGTCTTGATGGAGGGTTGCAAAGTCCTGCCCCCGGAAATCCTGATCAAGCTGCTCTCCCAACTGCCCGATCAATTCCTGATGCTGGCCGCCGCCCAGGTGGATGACAAAACCTTTGAGGAATTTCTCATTTCAAAACATGGGGATTTACTGCGCAAAATGGCTGCCTGAACAATCGGGCGAATCTACTGAATGCGCTGCTCGGTGGCCCCGTCAAACAACAGCACTTTATCCAAATCCAGCTTGATGCTGAGAGTTTCCCCTTCTGCCGCCGGTAAATCCGATGGCCAACGGGCCACCACCAACTGACCATTGAAGGGGAAATGCACCATCTGTTCACTGCCCAGCATTTCCACCCGGTCCGGCACGACCTCAAACACCGGCCCAGCCTCTGGAGCGGTTTCCGGCACCCAATGCTCGGGACGAATGCCCATGACCGCCGCCCGGCCCGATAGATCTTGTAGTTTCTCCCGCAAGGCCTGTGGCAGGGGCAACAGGGTTTGATCACCCAGACGCAAGCCTTCTGACTCCATCACCCCGGTCAGAAAATTCATTTGCCCCACAAAACCGGCCACAAACATATTGGCGGGCTGATGATACACCTGAAGCGGCGTATCCACCTGCTGAATCTTGCCCTTGTTCAGGATGACGATGCGATGCCCCATGGTCATGGCTTCCACCTGATCGTGGGTCACGTAGATCGTGGTGGCCTTCAGGCGTTTGTGCAAAGCGGCGATTTCCGAGCGCATTTGCACCCGCAACTTGGCATCCAGGTTGGACAGGGGCTCATCCATCAAAAAGACTTTGGGATTGCGCACAATGGCCCGGCCCAAGGCCACCCGCTGGCGCTGCCCACCGGATAACTGCTTGGGCTTGCGCTCCAGCAAATGCTCCAAATCCAGAATACGGGCGGCTTCCTTGACCTTGGCGTCAATTTCCGCCTTGGGGGTTTTGCGCATCTTCAGGCCAAAGGCCATGTTTTCGTACACGCTCATATGCGGATACAAGGCGTAGTTCTGAAAGACCATGGCAATGTCACGATCCTTGGGAGGCACCTCGTTTACCACCCGATCTTCAATCTGGATGGTACCGCCAGTAATGCTCTCCAAACCCGCAATCATGCGCAGAATGGTGGACTTGCCGCACCCGCTGGGGCCCACCATCACCACAAACTCCTGATCCTGAACGGTCAACGACACATCCTGTATCACGGGGGTCTTATCGTAGGACTTGGCTACGTTTTCCAAAACCACTTCTGCCATAGTATTATTATCCGGCTATCTTCGGATTGTGACAATCTATTTCCATCATCAAGCTGCCTTGCGTTGCCTCAAACGCCCATCAACCGGGCAGATCGAAGGACCCCTTCCGCTATGTACCATCAACTCGCTCACCTGTACGACTGGCCCGGCGCCCTGGAGTTTGCCCGTAAAATCACCGACAAAGACCTTCAGATTTTGAGCGAATTTGGCATCCAGCCCGGTGCCCACCTACTGGATTTGGGATGCGGCACCGGCACCCTGGCCTTATCGCTGGCCCAAAAAGGCTATCAGGTAACTGGCATCGATCTGTCGGCGGCCATGCTGGCCCAGGCCCAAGCCAAGCAAGCGGAGTACCCCGAGCCCATGACCGTGCGATGGGTGCAGGGTGATATGCGGGACTTTGTGCTGGAAGCGCCGGTCAATGCCGTGCTATGCCACTACGACAGCCTGAACCACCTTTCCAATGAAACCGAACTGCGCTGCGCCTTTTTACAGGTGGCCCAGGCCCTCCAGCCAGACGGACTGTTTTTGTTTGACCTCAACACGCTGGAAAATTACCAGACCTTCTGGAACGGCAAGGACAGTTACGAGGGCCCCAACTACCGGCTTAAAACCGTTTCCCACTTTCAGGAAGCAAGCGGCAAGGCGGAAGTTCAGTTTACCGTGGATGAATACAATGACGCGGGTGAGCTGCATCACCATGAGGAGACTGTCTTTGAGCAGTACTTCAACGAGAAGGCGGTGGAAAAATACCTGATGGCCGCTGATTTCTGTGAGATAAGCTATGCACCCTTCAATCCGGTGGAAGATTTACCAGCGGACTTTCCGCTGAAAACCTTTTGGGTGTGCAAAAAAAGACCCGTCTGAATCCTGAGTTCCGTTTCGGCGGTTGGGGCTTCCAGCCTGGCCGCTGTGAATCCGCCTTGACTAACACAAAAATGCAATCAGCCGTTTTTATGGGGAAAAGACAGCCCAGCCGGGCTCGCTGGAACCATTGCCGAGCTTTGGCTTGACAGCCCAACCGTGAGGATTTCATTATGGCCAGCACTCCATCCATCTCTACAGCGAACCCCTTAACACCCCCATCTGCATTGAGACGCTCAAACTCTGTGCCGAACCTGTCCACGCAACCCAGCGCTGACCCCATAACTTCTGATAGTGTCAAAATTCAGGGCAATAAGCCGTCAGCCGTTCCGGCCGAGGAAGTACCCAACCCGACCAAGAATACAAACCTGTTTTTTGAGCCGTTGCAGGATCTTTTGGGCTTTATTAAAAAACTCTATCAAAAGTTCATGGATTTTTTCACCCCCACCTCCAAAGAAGCCATTGAAAAATCGCTGGCCAAAGCTGGTTCAAAACAACGGAAATACTTGGACCGTATCTCTTTGCAAGAAGCCCTCCAAGCCCCTGAAAAAGGCCCGCCAGAATTACAAGCGCCTTTAGAAGCCTTAACGTCCACAGAGCAAGAATTTATTGTAAAGGATGGCCAAAAAGCAAAGAAAAAGCTGGAGGCCTTGACTCCAAAGATAGAAAAACTGGCCGCCAAATATACGAAACTAACAGGCATCACTATTACGGAAACCACTTCACAAAACAGCGAAGCGTCTGATACCAAGCCCAAAGGCAAAGTGTCCCAACAGTCGCCTATAACGCCCCCTAAAGCAGCTGTGACAAAGAACGCTGAGAATACCGGCGAAAGTTTGGTAAAGGATCTTGTAGACGCCATAAAAGATATACTTGACCCAAATGGAGAAACCGCCCAAGAACTCAAAAAAGCATGCCCAGCGCTGGCTGATATTTTTGAAAATATGCTGAAACCTGGAAAATAATTCAGCTTTTGCTCAAGGTTAAAACGGCAATTTCTGGCCAGGTATTAAAGCGAAATCGGGGAAACCCGATTTTTCGCTTTTTAAGATAAAACGCCGCCGACCCTACCCCGCTGGTGACGTGCAACTGACACCCATTTTTTTCATACAGCCCGTAGCGGTACTTCATCCTGAAAATTTTGCGATAAATAGGCCCTAAAAAAGGAATGTACACATGCCCGGCATGGGTATGCCCTGCCAATACCAAATCCACCTGCCCGTGAGCCCCCAGGGCAATGGGGTCAAACAACAAGGGATTATGGGCCATCATCAGGGTCACTTCCCGCTCCGTGGGAATGGCGGCCAGAGCTTGGGAGATATTGGGCGCCCCATACCAGAGATCGTCCAGACCGGCCAGCCACAAGCGCTGCCCATCCCGTTGCAGACAGTCGCTTTCGTTTTTAAGCAACCGAAACCCGGCCTGAGGGAGCATAGCCTCTATCAATTGGCCCCATTGACTGTCGTTGTAATCGTGATTCCCCAGAATGGCCCATTTTCCGAAATTCGCCCGCAACTGATGCAAGAACGATCGGGCTGGCTCGATGTAATCGGGCCCGTAATGCACCACATCACCCGTCAATAAAATCAAATCCGGATTTAAAGCGTTGACCTGCCGAACGACCGCATTATAAAAGTCCGGGCTGGTATATTCGTAAAAATGCAAATCCGACAGCTGAACCACGCGCAATCCGTGGAAGGCTTGCGGGAGCCTGGGCAGGCAAATTTGACGCTGAGAAACCCTGAGCTGATTGTGCGTGAGAACATCCATGCCTGCTATTCTATCAACAACCGGCCCTGTTTTTAACCCGACAAAGCCACAAAACTTTGCCCGGCTTACTTCGTCATAAACTGCAATACGGCGTTGATCACCACCGGCCCCATCAGCACAATAAAGAGCGGTGGGAAAATAAACAACACCAGGGGAAAGGTCATTTTAATACTGGCCTTGCTGGCCAACTCCTCAGCGCGCTGACGACGCTTGGTGCGCAGATCGTCGGCGTAAACCCGCAAAGTATCCGCCACACTGGTTCCCATTTTGTCAGACTGCACAATCATGGCGCACAAGGAGCGCACCTCATCCACCCCGGAGCGCTGCCCCATGTTCTGAAACGCCTCAATCCGGGAAATACCGGCATTCAGCTCTTTATTCAATCGCCTGAATTCATAGGAAATTTCCGGCGCCATTTTTTCGGTTTCATCCGCCACCCGCTGAATGGTGGAATCCAGACCCAAACCCGCCTCCACGCACACCACCATCAGATCCAGCGTATCAGCCAGCTTAAACCGTATTTCCACCTTGCGTTTACTGGCGGCACCCCTCAATCTGAACTGAGGCAGCAAACTGCCCAACATAAAACCACCGAGGGCGCTGGCCAGCGTCCACAGTAAATTACCCAGGCCAAAAACCGTGCCAACCACAGCCATTACCATTCCAGCCAACAGGCCAGCAGCGGCACGCTGGGCCATAAAGCTCAGGACCCGGTCTTCTGTATCCTGTAAACCCGCTTCGGTCAACAAGGTTTTGACCTGCTTCTTGTACTTGTCATTCTGGGCATACAGACTGTAAGAAACGGGCTTGGCCACCTTCATCAAGAGTTCCTGCAAATCATCAAAGGGTGTCGGCTTTTCATAACCGGCTCCCTCGAACGCCCCGTCTCCCTTTAGCTGATAAAGCCGCTGCTTCACCGGATTTTCCTCATAGTTGAGCAAGGAAATAATCACGGTTAGCACGCCAAATGTGGCCAAAATAACCACAATGCCCCCACCAATCAATAACAGAAAGTGAGTCGGATTGATAATTTGAAGATTCGCCTCAGCCACGATTACACCCGAATATCCACAATTTTTTTCATAATAGAAAAGCCTATACATTGTAAAACCACAGCGATCATCAAGGCCACATGACCCATTTCAGTCTCGTAGAGTGGGGAAACATAGCCATAGAAGAACACCGATAAAAGAATCAGCAAAAACGCCGGAGCCCCGCCCAACACATAACCGGTTAATCGGGACTGACCGGTCAAAGCCGAGATTTGACCTTTTAATTTAAAACGCTCACGAATGGTGTATCCCAAACTCTCCAGCACCTCAGCCAGGTTACCACCCGCCTCTCGCTGAATCATCACGGCGGTGGCGAACATGCGAACATCGGGCAACGTATCCAGTTTGGCCACCAGACGCGACAGAGACTCCCGAACCGGAATGCCCAGATTAATATCTTTCACCATGGACGCGAACTCCAGGGCGATTGGATTGGGCATTTCACTGGCAACCACGGTCAAAGCCGACTGGAAAGAATGGCCAGCCCTCAGCGCGCTGGTAATCATACTCAAAGCGTCTGGAAACTGGGCAATAAATTTCGCGTAACGCTGCTTGCGTTTGAATAAAACCAAAAGGTAGGAACCCACCGACCATATCAATCCCAGCAATATCATCATGAAAAAACCACTGACAAGCGCCAGAACCGTCAGGATCACCACTGGCATCAACATATTCATAATGAAATATTTATCAGCGGGTGTGTTAATACCAGCCTGCTGCATCCGAATTTTCAGGGTCAGGAAAAAAGGAATCCGCTCCAGCTTGGCACCGAGTTTTTCATTTTGATAATCGGCCTCCTTAAACAGAGAGGCCAGCTTTTTCAACTGATCTTCAGCGGGGCCCTGACTCTCGCTGACCGTCCTTTGCTTGAGCATCATTAACCGCTTCTGAACTTCGGTCGGCTCAGGATTGGCATATCTCTGGAACAAAAAAACAGCCGCCCCAAAACCAACCGCCATCAATAAGAAGGCCATCAGCATCAGAATCAGTAGCAGCATTGGACTCATTAACAGGCGCTTCCAGTTAAGTACAGTCTATTTCACCTCAGGTGGCGGAGAATCATCCCGCTCAAAAATGTTATGGGGCAACTCAATCCCTTTGGCCTTGCAAATATCGGCAAAGCGGGGACGAACACCGGTCGCCACGTGACGGCCAATCACTTTGAAATTTTCATCCAGACCGTATTGCTCAAATTTAAAAATTTCCTGCATGGTGACCATGTCCCCTTCCATTCCTGTAATCTCGGAGATGGAAGTGGTCTTGCGCTGTCCATCCATTAAACGGCTGACCTGCACAATCAGATGGACGGCCGAGGCAATTTGTTGCCGAATGGTTTTTTCAGGCAGGGGATTATCGTTCATCATGCACATGGTCACAATACGGGCAATGGCATCCCGAGGCGTGTTGGCGTGCAGTGTGGTCAAGGAGCCATCGTGTCCCGTGTTCATGGCCTGCAACATTTCCAGGGTTTCTGGGCCCCGACACTCACCCACCACAATGCGATCCGGACGCATCCGCAGCGAGTTGATCATGAGTTGCCGGGCCGTAATCTGACCTTCCCCCTCAATGTTGGGCGGACGGGTTTCCAAGCGCACCACATGCTCTTGCTTCAACTGCAATTCCGCGGAGTCCTCAATGGTCACAATCCGTTCATCGGGAGCAATCAGCGCCGATAACGAGTTCAGCATGGTTGTTTTACCGGAGCCGGTTCCCCCGGAAATAATGATATTTAAATGACACCTCACAGCGGCCTCTAATGTTTTGGCCATCGCGGGGGTCATGGAGCCCCAGCCCAATAGTTTTTCCAATGTCCCGGCATCCGCCTTGAACTTACGAATGGAGATAGAAGGGCCATCCAGCGCCAATGGGGGAATAATGGCGTTAAACCGGGAACCATCCTTCAGGCGGGCATCCACCATGGGCGTTTTCTCATCCACCCGGCGACCCACCGCAGAAACAATCCGCTCAATAATATGCATGACATGCGCATTGTCTTTAAAGCTGACGGTCGTCTTGTGCAGCTTACCCATGCGCTCGATGTAAACATTCTTGGGCCCATTCACCATGATTTCAGAGATGGTAGGGTCCCTCAGCAAAGGCTCCAGAGGCCCCAGGCCCACCACTTCTTCCACCAGTTCCTGAATCAGCATGGAGCGTTCTGAAGTGCCCATGGGCACTTTTTCAGCCATCAGGATTTTTTCCAGAAACTGATAGGCCGCTAGAGACACATCATTCTTACTCAACACATCAGTGGAAGTAATATTCAAATTTTCCACCAGCATGTTATGAACTTTCGTTTTTACCTCCTCAAACCGGTCTCCCTTTCTAGGCTGGTTGTTATGGTTCTCAGGGGCGCCTGCCGCTCCCGGCGTGGTGTTTCCATATCCGGACGACGATAGCGAGCCAAACGAAGTCTGTGCGTTTCCGGACGCCTGGGAACTGTTGGCTTCCAAACCAAAAGAGGAGCCACTCTGTGGCACTCCCGGTTTTTTTAAACGATCCCTTAAAGACATAGAGGCTCCCAGACCTTAATTGAATTGTCTTACCGTTTGCCGAACAAGTTGCCTAAAATACTTTTGGACTCCTTGCGGGCGGGTGTGGAATAGGCGACACCGGATGATGACAGGACACCGCTCAGTTTCTGGGCCAGTTCCAGGAAATTTTTCTCCAGCGCCTTGCTGTTCTCCACCATTGAGATTGGAATACCCCGGTTGATTGCCGTCATCACCACCCCATAATTATTGGGGATTTTCCAGAACAGGGGATGCTCCAGCGTTTCTTCCACGTCCTCAATGGTAATTTCCTCACCCGGAATATAACGATTGATCACCAGCTTTATTTTTTGAGCATCATAGCCAAGCCGCTCAAACAGGTTGAGCAATCGCTGGCTACTGCGAATACTGGGAAGATTAACCATGGTCACCAGAAGAATGTAATCGGCCAAATCGAGCGCCGCCAGCGTTTTAGAGTCAAAAGACGTGGTAGTATCAATAATCACGTATTCAAAGGTGGCCCGCAGTACGGTCAAAACAGCGTTAATCTGTTCTGCGGTTACTTCCTCGGCGTCTTCCACATACAAGGGATCAGCCAACACGTAAACCGTGGCGTTTTTGGTTTGATACTGTGCCAGGGAGCCTTCCAGATACGCCGCATCCACGCGCCCAATATTACGCGCAACATCGACAATGGTCTGCTTGGGCTCCACATCCAGGAAAGTGGTAATGTCGCCCAGTTGCAAGTTCAAATCAACCAGGGCAACCGGTTTGCCAATGGTTTCTGAAAGGGCCAAAGCCAGATTAACGGCAATGGTGGTTTTTCCCAGCCCGCCCTTGTTACTGAACACCGTCACAATTCGACCGCTTCTATCGCCCGCATCGGTACTGGCCAGTAAGGCCAACTGATGTTTCTCCAGCACCTCCTTGACCTGAGCAGCATCGAAAGGCCGCTTGAGAAAATCGCGAATGCCTACTTCCATGCAAGCCTTGATCATCTCCAGACTCATATCCGGCCCAGAGGCAATCAGCAGCACATCTTTGAAATAAGAGGAAATTCGCCGGGCCGTGTCCAGACTTTTCGCGGCATTCTCCCGTAAATCCAGAAATACCACTTTAGGACGATTCTGGCGAATCAATTCATAACCGTAAACCAGACTATCGGTCTCGGCCAGAATTTCCACACCGGGAATGCCCAGTAAAGCCGTCTGCAATAACGCTCGAACAGCCGGGTTTTCCTCAATAATCACAACGGTTAAATTATTTGACATGTCCTTACTCTCTTGCCGGACGCATTATTGCACGGTTCCTAAAACCTTGCCGTAATCGGCTGCCTTGACGATATGCGGAGTTATCACCACCACCAACTCCCGATCACTCTTACTCATATCGGCATTTTTAAAGAAGTTGCCTAAAATGGGCAAATTTCCAATAAACGGTATTTTGCTGAAAGTATTTTGCTCCTCTCTGCTTAAAATACCGGAAATCATCAGCGTTTCCCCATCCATCAGTTCTACGGTCGTATCCGTGGAACGTCTGGCGATACCGCAAACCTGTGTCCCCCCGGTGGTAGTCTGACAATTGGAAGTATCCACATTGCTGACTTCGGGAGAAACTTTCAATTCGATACGGCCAGACTTAATGGCAATCCACGGTGTAAAGCCCAGCTTCACCCCAAATTCCTTAAACTGAATAATCGGGCTGCCGTTCTGATCCGTGCCAGCCACGTATGGAAATTCTCCCCCGGCCAGAAAACTGGCACTGCGCCCATGCGTACATACCAGGGTTGGATTGGCCAGCGTATTCAGCTTGCCGGAAGTTTCCAGCATGTCCCACATTACGCTGAAATTTCGAAAAGGGGTAACCGAGCCTGTAGAGCCACCCACATTGGTACTGGCCTGATTGTTCTGTATTGGGCCAAAGGCACTGGGATTGAGTCCACTGGTCGCTCTCTGTATATTTGATAGAAAAGATCCATCCAACGGATTGGCCAGCCGAATCATATTGAGATCACCTTTGGCAGAACGCATCTGATAGGCCGTTTTTAATTCACGACCAATACTGCGGTTGGCCTCCGCAATCCGAACTTCCAGCAAAACCTGAGGTACCGGGGTATCGGTCAGATCGATAAATTTATCATCCCGGTAGCCATAGGCGGCCGCTGTTTTTCGGATCTCGTCCAGTACTACGGAACTCGATACCTGGCCCGACAGGATAAAGGAATCATCGGTCACCCGAGCCTGAATTTTCTCATTGGGAGCAATGTTACTGACCGCATCCAGCAGCTCACTGCTATCATTTTGAACGTACAGATCAAAAATACCCTCTTGTCCGTTTTCATCCCATACAATCAAACTGGTTACCCCACGCAGTTTGCCATTCACCATGATTTGATCCGGAGACAAAGGAATGATGTCGGCCACCGAAGGCTCCGCAATGGACAAGCGCATGATGGGCTGGGCGAACTTAACGATTTGAGAGCGTCCCCGCGTCACGTGAATACTGGTGACACTCCCTTGCAGCGCTTTGGTTTTTTGGGGTGCCCCAGCCACACGATTGAGTGTTTCACTCTCATCCAGATGCTGCAGGATAAAAGCAGGCGTTTCTGCCTTGGTGGGGGTTGCCTGCTGAACCGCGACCGGAGCGGGCAGACTAGAGGCCTCTAAAGGCTGAGGGTTTAACTCAGGCATCTGCACCACCATCTTGGCGGGCTTGCCCCCATTTCCGTCAGCGGCCACCGCCCCCAACAACAATGCGGACACGGGAAGCAGATGTGCGGCCACCACCACAGCCAAGGCCATTCTCATCAGCCTTTTTCCACTTCTCCCGTTCATAGCGTCATCCTTTTGGTTAAATAGATACTGACCAATCATCAGCGGGGTTTTTAGCGCTGAAAATCAATGGTTTCCGTACCGGTTCCCCGATACACCTGCATCGTAAATTTATTACCGGCCTTGCTATCCGGCTCCGGGTAAGGCAAATTATCCGCAGGGGAGTAATTCACGTTGTAAAAGCCGGATTTGTCGGTCCCTTTTGCTGGCCGTACGGGGATGTTTCCTTTGAAAGTAGCCGGCTGAATTCCGGTCATCACACTGGTCAAATCCGCACCCGCCAAAGTCGATTTCCGAGCATCCGAGAAATTACGAAGGGTTAAATGAAATCCTCCCAGCTGGCCGGCCAAAGTCAGCAATTCCGCCTGAGCAGGGTTTACCACCAAAGTAACGGCATAATTACCACCAGTCACAGCAGTCAATTTTGACGCAGAACCCGAACGAGCCGCGGAGCCCGCCCCGGCAGCGTTCACAGCGACAACCGGCACATTTTGCAGCAAGGTACGCGTGATGGCCTCATCTTCCTTGAACACGGTGGTCAATACATCCACATGGGCGCCCGGCGGCAATGCGCCTCCAAGCCCACCGATGTTATTCACTTCAATCGTAATGGCCCGCATCCCGGGTTCCACCGAAATACCACCGGTATCCATCAATTTGGAGCTGTCCAGCGGTTCTCCGGTCAGTACCGGCGACTTGACCACCTTGCCCATCGCCTGGGAAATCAGGCTCAAAGTACCGGGCAAGGGTCTTTCCACAACCTCCGCCAGGGTCACGATATCTTTGGTAATGGTTTGACCGGGCCTTAAATCGACCAAAGCCGTTACCACGCGATAGGTTTTGGGCGTTCTGCTCAGTTGTTCCTGCAATTTACGATACTTTTCCGCTTCCACCTTGGCGGCTTCCGCCTTGGCAGCCGCTTCTTTTTGCACCTGCTCCGCGTTGGTGGAAATACCCTGAATCACCATAAACCCGACGACAATGGCAGAAACCCCAAAGATGACAGCCACCACCATGGCGATGGCAAACTGGATGAAAATCTTTTTAGGCTTACGGGCTGCAGGCATATCGTTCGCTCAGTGATTACTCAAAAATCTGGATCTTGTCCTCTGTCCAGCATACCCTTCTATCCCTGCCAGGCTGATCCTCTATCCGAATGAATTACAGCCGGTGGACAAACAAAAACAGAGAACCAAAGGTCCTCTGTTTAGTAGGTACTGATAGGAAGCAGTGCCCTAGGGGCTTAAACGATCCATCAAGCGGGGGAATGGAATGGTTTCCCGAACGTGGTGCAGCCCACAAATCCAGGACACGGTGCGCTCAATACCCAAACCAAATCCGGCGTGGGGAAAGCTGCCATACTTGCGCACATCCAGGTACCAGTTAAACGCTTCCATGGGTAAACCGTGTTGCTGAATTTTGGAGACCAGCACCTCCAAATCATCTTCCCGCTGACCGCCGCCAATGACTTCCCCGTAGCCTTCCGGGGCAATCATATCCACGTTCAGGGCGTACTTGGGGTTCTCGGCATCCGGCTTCATGTAAAAAGGCTTAATCTCAGCGGGATAATGGTGAATAAACACAGGGCGATCAAACTGGCTGGAGATAATGGTTTCCTCATCACCGCCAAAATCTTCGCCCCACGGGAAGTTTTTATGTTCCTCTTCCGGCCCGTGCTTGCGGATCAGCGCAATGGCCTCATCGTAAGTAATGCGGGGGAAAGGCTTCCGGATGGCCTCCAGCTTGCTGATATCCCGCTCCAGCACTTCCAGTTCAGCCCGGCGGTTTTGCAGCACCTGCTGCACAATAAAGCACACAAAATCCTCCGCCAGATCCATGTCCTCATACAGATCCATAAACGCCACTTCCGGCTCCACCATCCAGAACTCCGTTAAGTGGCGGCGGGTTTTGGATTTTTCCGCCCGAAAGGTGGGGCCAAAGCAATAGGCCTTGCCAAAGGCGGCGGCGGCGGCCTCCATGTACAATTGTCCGCTTTGGGTCAGGTAGGCCTTTTCATCAAAGTAGTCGGTTTCAAACAGGTTGGTGGTGCCTTCGCAGGCGTTGGGCGTAAAAATGGGGGCGTCTACTAAAGTGAAGCCATTCTGATCAAAATAATTCCGCACCGCCCGAATAATTTCGGCCCGAATGCGAATGATGGCGTTTTGCCGAGCCGACCGCAGCCACAAATGACGGTGATCCATCAGGAAGGCCACCCCATGCTCCTTGGGACTAATGGGATAATCTACGGATTCTCCCAGCACTTTAAAGTCTGTCACGCCCAGTTCAAAGCCCAACTTGGAACGGGTATCCGCCTTTACCATGCCAGTTACCTGAATGGAGGATTCCTGGCTGACTTTATCAGCGGCCTCAAATACTTCGGGAGCCACATCGCCCTTGAACACCACGCACTGAATAATCCCGGTGCCATCCCGCAGTTGCAAAAAGTGCAGCTTGCCACTGGAGCGCTTGTTGTACAGCCAGCCATGCAAGGTGACGGTCTGCCCATCGTGCTGACCAATATTTTCCACGTAAATTCGCTTCAGTGGGGTTTGGGTTTCAACTGCCATCATGAATCTCCTGATTGAACGTTGGCTCTATCTTAGTGCGAGCCGGTGACCAACACAACAAGCCGCCGTCCTCATTCGGCCTGTTGTGCCTTTTAAAGAAAACGATCCCGCTTCCCAAGAGAAAGCAGGATCGCTGTGGTCTTGAATTTCAGTTGAAATTAATCGTCAATTTGGGCCCGTTGCAACTTGTCGCTGTAGTCCACGTACAGGCTCTTCCACTCGGAGAACACATCCAGAGCCGTGGTGCCAGCGTCCCGGTGTCCGTTGCCGGTGTCCTTGGTACCGCCAAAGGGAAGATGGACTTCCGCCCCGATGGTGGGGGCATTCACGTAGCACAAGCCGGAGTCCAAATCGCGCAGGGCGGTGAAGGCCTGATTGACGTTTTTGGTGTAAATGGCCGTGGACAAGCCAAAGGCGATGCCATTGGCCACTTCAATGGCTTCTGCAAAGCTGCCCACCGGAATCAGGGCCGTCACCGGCCCGAAAATTTCCTCCTGGGCAATGCGCATGGTGGATTTTACGTTATCAAACAAGGTGGGCTGCACGAACCAGCCGGAGCCCGCCTGCGTATCCCGAGCCCCCCCGGCAATCAACTCAGCGCCTTCGCTTTTGCCGATTTCGATGTACTCCAGGATTTTCTTCATGGCCGCCTCGTTCACCACGGGGCCCACTTTGACCTCTGGGTTGAGACCATAGCCCAATTTCAGCTCACCGATACGTTTTTTGAGTTTGTCCCGTACCTGGGCATGCACCGCTTGATGGACAATGACCCGGCTGGCCGCGGTACAACGCTGCCCGGAGGTGCCAAAGGCTCCCCACAAAACCCCATCCACCGCCAAATCCAGATTGGCGTCATCCATGATGATAATGGCGTTTTTACCGCCCATTTCCAGAGACACCCGCTTGAAGGTCGGGGCGCAAGCCTCATTAACCCGACGGCCAATATCGGTAGAGCCCGTAAAGGAAATCAGGGAAACGTCCTTATGGGCCATCAGCGGTTCGCCCACTTCCCGCCCGGAGCCGTACACCACATTGACCACCCCTTTGGGCAGGCCAGCTTCCTCTAAAATTTCCACCAGACGATGAGACAACAAGGGCGTATCGCTGGCGGGCTTTAACACGCAGGTGTTCCCGCAAATCAGGGCGGGCATCAGCTTCCAGCTGGGAATGGCCATGGGGAAGTTCCAGGGGGTGATGAGGCCCACCACGCCCAAGGGCACCCGCACGGACATGGCAAATTTGTTCTGCAATTCAGACGGCACAGTCTGCCCGAACATACGGCGGCCTTCTCCGGCGGCATAAAAAGTCATATCGATTACTTCCTGCACATCGCCACGGGCTTCAGCCAGCACTTTGCCCATTTCCCGAGTCATTTCCCGGGCCAATTGCTCCTTGCGTTCCACCAGAATTTGTCCGGCCTTGAACAGGATTTCGCCACGCTTGGGAGCGGGGTACAAACGCCAGCGCTCATAGGCCTTTTTGGCGGCAGCCACCGCCGCGTTAACATCCTCCGGCCCACAGGCAGGAAAGACGCCCACCAGGTCCGAAGGCTCGGCCGGGTTGCGGCTTTCAAAGGTTTTTCCCGATTTGGCGGGCACCCATTGCCCGTCAATGTAGTTTAAAAACTGGCTTTGCTTACTAAAGGCACTGGGTTTAATTTCAAAATTCAACTGGGGATTGGCTTGCGTAACGGCCATAAACTTCCCTCCTCCTCAACACTGCTAGCGTATTATACTACGCCTGCCCTTCAATCAACAGGCAACCCCGATGAACACGCGATCACTTCAACCAAACGGAATGGCCAACTATGCTAAAGTCAAGCAATGGCAAGTGGCAAAACACATGACTGGGTCACCGTGGCCCTGCTCCCATCCGTCTGGCTGATTGCCCACTGGGGCTTCAATTTACCGTTTCATCAAAGCCTGCTGATCACCATGGGCACTTGGGTGGGCGGTTTTTACCTGAGCCCGGATCTGGATACTCCCAGCCGTCCGTTTTACCGCTGGGGGGCGCTGCGCTGGATCTGGATTCCCTACCAGTGGGCAGCCCGGCACCGCTCGCCGCTCTCTCACGGACTACTCTGGGCTTCCTGGCTGCGCTTGTTTTACCTGACCGGCATGCTGGCCCTGATTTATGTGGGCCTGCGTCAGCTCCTGACTTTTTTTGGGGTACGCACCACTTTGCCCTCACTGCTCACAACGCAGCAATTTTTTAATGCCCACCAGCCGGATTTTTTCATGCTGGGTGTGGGCCTTTGGATAGGAGCCCTCATCCATATCGCCCTGGATGCCCTCACATCGGCGTTTACCCCCAAAAAGCGGCGGCGCTAAAGCGATATTGAGTTGCTGACGTGTCAGGCAGCAATGGCGGTTTACGCCGTTTACAATAATTACACACTGGGATTACGCACTGGGCTTTCACACTGGAATTCCGTACGTGTGCCGCCATCTATGACATATAATAAAGATTCTATCTTTTTATGGAGTGGAAGGATCCCCGATGAGAGCTAAAGCCTTCTGGTTGATACTGGTAGCGTTGGGACTGGGTACCAAGCGGCACTGGCACATTTTGGCGGCCATTTTACTGGGCGTGGTGCTGGGCATCTACCTGCCCTACCCCAATCAATCCCTGCAACCGGATTCCTACTATTTCATTCACCAATTGTTTGATGTCGTGGGTCAGCTTTTCATCCGTTTGATTACCATGGTGGTGGTGCCGCTGGTGGTCAGCTCCCTGATTGTGGGTGTGTCCTCCCTGGGAGATTCTCGTCAATTGGGCCGCATGGGCGGAAAGGTCCTGTTTTATTTCCTGCTGCTAATGGGCATTAGCGCCCTGCTTGGAGCAGGCTTAGCCCTGTGGATGGAGCCGGGCTCCCAAATTCAGCAGAATCTGCTGATGACCGCCGATGCCGCCACCATTATCCGGGAACTTCAGAACGCCCCCAGCCAGAGTTTACAGGCGCTGTTTTTCAATATGATTCCCCGGAACCCCATGGAGTCGCTGGCACAGGCCGACCTGGTACCGGTGATTGTGTACACCCTGCTATTTGGGGCGGCGGTAGCCAGTGTGGGCGAAGCCGGCAAGCCCATCATCAACTTTTTTGAATCCCTGTTTACGGCCACCATGAAACTGACCGATTGGGTCATGATTCTGGCCGTACCCGGGGTCTTTTCACTGGCCTTTATCACCGTGGCCAAATCCGGGCTGGGCGTGTTCGGACAACTGTGGGTCTATGCCCTCACCATCCTGATGGGGCTGCTCATCCAGCTATTCATTATTTTTCCGCTCATGCTGAAGTTTTTGGGCAAAATCAACTTTATGAACGTGTATCGGGCCATTTCGGAAGCCATCATGGTGGCCTTCGGTACGGCCAGCAGCTCTGCGACATTACCCATTACCATCGCCTGCATGGAACGTCGGGCCGGGGTATCCAACCGCATTGCCAGCTTTGTGCTGCCCACTGGCGCCACCATCAACAAAACGGCCACCACCATGTTCGAGGTCATCGCCGTCATTTTCCTGTTACAGGCCTATCAAATTGAAGTCACCCCGGATAAAGTCGGCTTCATCGTCCTTTTTTCCATCGTGGCCTCCATCGGGGCGGCAGGCGTGCCCAGCGCCGGACTAATTACCATCGCCATCGTCCTCAACAGCATCGGCCACTTCCAGATGGATCTGCTGGCCGGGGGCATTGCCATGTTGTGGTCCATCGATCGGGTGCTGGATATGTGCCGTACCGTGGTCAATGTGGTCAGTAGCTGCACCGTGGCCACCCTGGTGGCCTCCAGTGAAGGCGAACTGAACCGCGACATTCTCAATAATCACGACGCCTGGACGGAGGTTGTATAGTCCGCATGCGCCATCGCTTCAATTTGCGTAACCCCTGGTATTCCCTGTTCCTCATTCTGCTGCTCTGGCTGGGTGGAAGCCCCAGCTTGGCCGATACCAAGGCCAGCGGCCAGCGTCCCGAAACCAGTCCCTCCGCCCAAGCGGAGAAGGAAGGCAACCTGCCTCCCGGAGCGGAGACCTATAACAAAGGGGTGGAACTCTTTCAAATCGCCCAGATTCAAAATGAAAAAGGGAACAGTGAGGGCCAGAAAAAACTGCTGAAAGAAGCCATCAAGCAGTTTGAGCTGGCCCTGGGCACCAATCCCAAGCTGGTGGAAGCCCAAAGCAACATCGGGTTTGCCTACCTGACCTTGCGGGATTACCGTAAGGCGATTGCCGCCTTTGAGAAAGCCCTCACCATCAACCCCAACCACCTCAACACCCTCAACGGGCTTTCCACGGCCTACGCCTTTAACAAAAATATCGATCAGGCCCTGAAAACCTTCGACAAGCTGACCACACTGGACCCCGGAAATAGCCAGTACTGGTTCAATAAGGGCAGTGTGCTTCAAAAATCGGGACGCCTTCAGGAGGCCGAACAAGCGTATCTGCAAGCCCTGAAAGTACAAGCCAACGATCAGCGCACCTTGTTTAACCTGGGGACTCTGTACGAAAATCAGGGAGAGCTGGAAAAGGCCCGCCCCTATTATGAAAAAGCAAAAGGGGTTGAAATCGGCAATTCCATTGGCCTGGAGGCCATCCGGCGCCTGGAAGAAATTAACAGCACCCTGAAAAAGCCATAACCGCAGAACTCGCAGCCAGAAGGAGAGGCTGACCCTGTGTTTCATAGTCACTTAAAACATGGATTTCGACTCAGCCGAACCGTCGGCTTCTGTCTGCTGGCCTATACGCTGCTGGCGCTTGTCTCGGTCAGGTTGCCAGGCAGCGTCCTCGATTTGGGCGCGCCCTGGATTGGCCTTCGCTTAAGTCTGGCCGGGCTGAGCGCCGTACTTTTTCTACTGCTGAACGAAATCAGCCTGCGCTCCTTCAAACGGCACCCCCGGCTGGATGATGTCACACTGGAGAAGCTAAGCCTCCTGCTACCGCTGGTGACCGCCTTGCTGGTGGGCTTTCATTACCTGCTGTCGGGGCAGCTCGGACTGCTCCTGCTGGGCGTGGTCATCAGTTTACAAGCCCAGTTATTTGGCCACAACGGGGTGGCCCGAACCTTGCTGGTCATTTTCGGACTGCTTTATATGGCCAGCTTCGCGCTGGGCTACCCTTTTTTAGTGGGCCTACAGGCCAATGCCTTCAGTGGGGTTCCGCTGGGACTTCGCCTGCTTGGCATGCTGGGCCCGGCGGTGCTGGCCCTTCATCATCTGGGAGGCATTGTGGCTTCCACCCAGCGGCACACCTCCAACCGAGTCTCCAAATTGCAATCGCTGGCCGCCACCGACGGTTTAACGGGCCTCATCAACCGGCGACAATTCAACCAGCAACTGGATGCCGAGATGGCCCGGGCCCGGCGGTACCGCAAGCCCTTATCGCTGGCGTTGTTTGACATTGATGATTTCAAGAAAATAAACGATTTCTACGGCCACACCACCGGCGATCGCATATTAAAAGAGCTGGGCCAGCTCATCACCCAGAACATCCGGGAATCCGATGTGGCGGCCCGCTATGGCGGGGAAGAGTTCGCCCTGATTTTGCCGGAAACCGGACAAATCGACGCTTACGAGTTACTGGAGCGCCTGCGGGCCATGATTGAGCGCACCGTGTTTTGCCTGCCCGATAACCCCATTACCGCCACCATCAGCGTGGGGGTGGCCCAGCTGGATTTACATGACAGCAAGGGCTATGAAATCATCGAGAAATCAGACGCGGCACTGTATGAGGCCAAAAAGCAGGGTAAAAATCGGGTGGTCTACGGCACACTGCCCCCGCCCAAGGTCAGCTACCCGACTTTCGAGTCTTGAGGTACTCCAGACAGGACAGCCATCGCCAAGCACCCGCCTTCGTGGCACAATAGAAGCATTATGAGCAAATCCTCTCTCTCCAGCATTCTGCCCGATCCCCAGAAGGCGGCCACCAGCAAAGCCCAGCAGGTGGAACAAATGTTTGACCGCATTGCCGGGAGCTACGATCGCCTGAACAACTGGATCTCCATGGGATTTCATAAGCAGTGGAAACGCTTGGCCTGCCAAAAGTTGAAGCTCCAGCCCGGCCATCAGGCCCTGGATATCTGCACCGGCACCGGCGACCTGATTGCCTACCTCTTGCCGCTGGTAGGAGAACAAGGCCAGGTCTGCGGGCTCGATTTTTCGGCCCAAATGCTCTCCTTTGCCCGGCAGCGCTATCAGGATCAGGCCCAAGTATCGCTCACTCAGGGCGATGCCTTGGCTTTACCCTATGAGGACAACCGCTTTGATGGGGCCATTATCAGTTTTGGCCTGCGGAATGTGACCGATATCCCCAGGGCCTTGACCGAAATGCACCGGGTCATCAAGCCGGGCGGCTGGATGGTCAATCTGGATACGGCGCCCAAGCCCCTGTTGCCCGGTATGCAGTTCTACTTCTCCAAAATAGTACCCCTACTGGGCGGCATGCTGGCCCAGGACAGTCAGGCTTACCAGTATCTTTCCAACTCCACCCGGCACTTTTTAACCCCGCAGGAGCTGAAGCAATTGTTTGAGCAGACAGGCTGCGTCAACGTGGCGTCTCAAACGCTCATGCTGGGCTCGGTCTCTCTGCAAGTGGGGCAAAAGCCCTTTTAGCCGAGCCAAGTGCTAGGCCAGAATGCCTTTAGACGTATCAACGGCCCTGGACTGGCTTACGAACTGCTTCCACAGGATGTCTTTTTGATGAAAAAGGCGTTCTTTTTCTCGTTTTTCAGAGGATAAATCCTGATGAACCTTTTGCCCCTGAGAATACGAAATAATCAGCGCCGCCATCAAAGGATGAATGGAGGGCATCATGGGTGCTAGACCTTTAAAGTTACGATACTGCTTCTGAAATGACCCGAATATAAAATGGATCACACTGGTATAAAAACGTTACAACGTAACAAATTGCTACAAAACTCAAAAATTTGTGAAGCAATTCCTAAATCGTTTCAAATCTTTACCAATCTCCGCAAATACTTCGCCATGCTGACAAGATCTTTGGAAACAAGCCGCTTGGGGGTTTATTCCAGGTACTGGGTATAGGCCAAAATGCTGTAGCAAGATTGCAGCATCTGATAAACCACTTCAAACTGATCCGTTTGGAAGGCAATGCGAGTGCCATCCACACGCTGAACGCCAGGAATGGTGTTGGCGGCATCGGCGGCCAAGGGGTTGATAAAGGTCAAGACCAACTCGTAAGGCCCCTTTAATGTCAGGAGATTTTTCGACCAGACAGCATGATTTTTGAGAATCTGACAGGTTTTGGCCTGATAATCCGCCAACACGGCCTGCACCGGATGACATTCAGCCGCCGTGTACGTGAGGCCCACTTTGGTTTCCACGGTTTCAAGCCCGGGAATCAAGGAACGAATTTCTGATAAATAAGCCCGATCCCCACTGGTTAAAATAACCGGTACGCCGTGTACCAAACTGGCGTACAAGGCATTGATCCCGCCTTCCCCATAAGACACGCCATTAATCGAGACATCAAACAGCTTGGAGTGAAACGTATGGCACAACACGCCCTGATGGGTACCCGCTTTGGCGTGGTAGCCCACGTAAATGGCCGCGTCATAACTGGCGTCCAGCCCGGCGGACATGGCGCAGCGCTTGGGCTTGCCCGTCAACACCGACACCCGGGAATCCAGCTGATCCAGCCGTAAATTGGTCATGGTGAAATGAGAATCATTCACCAAAATGTGGGACACACCTTCGGCAAGGGCAGTTTGAACCACGGCGTTGACTTCCGCGGCCAACTGATTCACGGCCCAGTCATAGACGGTGCGATCGGGGTGTGGGGCGCAATGGTGCGTAGAGACCACGCCGCAGGCCCCCTCAATATCCGCGGAAATATAAAGCCGTGTCACCCAAAAACGCCCCCGATTACGAGGGGGTCTCAGACGTCTTTTTCACCGCATCCGTCAGGCGGCTGACCGTCTTGCGGCCAGTTTCTTCCAGCTCGGACGACAGATCGCACATCTTATCCTTGAAAGCGGCAGCCTTTTCTTTCAGCAAATCAGACTTCTCCCGCAGGGCGTCCGAGGATTCCCGGTAACGGTTATCCAGTTCCTCCCGAATCAGTTCACGGGTTTCAGCGCCGCTGCGTGGCGCCAGCAACATGCCAATGGCCGCACCAACCGCCCCGCCAACCAGGGTGCCTAAAATAAATTTTCCCAGTGAGGATGAGCTGGACATGGTGTATCTCCCTATCGCTTGCGGTTAAATGACTTGATGATTCCACCCCAGAAGGACTGGAATCCATGTTGAATCTCTCGGCCCAGGGATTGTAAGACAGGCTTGGTGGAAGCCACCCCTTCCTCAATGGACTTCACCCCACTGGCGGCCCGATCACTGAGCATTTCCACATGCTCGGCAATCAAACGAACGTCTTTCATGGCCGGGGCCAGCTCGTAGCGGGCCAAATTCAGAAAATCCAACAAACTGTGCAACAACATGGCCAGCTTGTACAGCACCAGACTCAGCAAAACGCCAGCCGGTATCAGAACGATCCAGCTCACTCGCAGTAGATGAGCCATTTCCGCTTGGGTGGCATTTGGTTCCATCAGCCTGTTTCCCCCAAAGGTTAATTCGTGCGTTCGCTAGTTAAACTCGTAACCACTGGCCAGCTCTTCGGCCATTTTGGCCTTGGCCATGCGATCAGCGTCCCGGTCTTTTTTGACCTTGCCCACCTGATTCTCAATACTGTAGCGAGTCTTTTCAATGAATTCCCGGGTGCGGGCGTTGGGATTGTGTAATTCCTCATTCATGCGCCCGGGCAAGCTCCGCACAAAGGCGTTGGCATCGGCCCGCAACTCATCGCCAGACTTGGGAGCAAACAAAACCCCGGCCAGTCCGCCACCTAAAATACCCAGAGCCATGCCGGACAAAAAAAGCAGGATACCGTCGCCGTCACTTTTGTAAGATTCGTTAGCCACCGTTCTCTCCTCTTTCTTGAACAACAACGACTACTGCCAGTCTACGCCACCGGGTCAGAAGCGTCAAGAACAGGCCATTCCAGAGCGCTTGAAAAGCCGGGCCGTCCAGCGAATCCATTTCCAGGTTCGCCGCAAACGGGGGCTGAGCGGCAATGCCACAGCCGATGCCTCCACCGCCAGAATTTGGCGACGCAGGCCACGAATCCGGCGGGCCGCCAACCGACAATCCGCCAACCACTGCGATTGACGCTCGGCAACCAGCGTTTGCCAGTAAATCAGGCGCAACAACAAAAAGCCCAAAGCCAATAACAAGCCAAATTCAGCCAGCATCAACAAGATGCCACTCAACGCACTACAGGTTTCCATTGGGCACTTCCTGCTTGGCTTCCGGCTGGTTGATGGGCAGCACCACCGGCTTCATTTTAGGCAAACTGGGCGGAAGCTCAATGTCCACGTGCTTCAGATACTCATGCTCTTGCGTCATCAGCTCGTTGGTACATTTGCGGTACTCATTCATCAGCCACAGTAACCGGGGTTCATAGAAAGGCTTGAGCAGCAGCGGTTTTTTGCTCAAATCCACGGCGCTTTTTCGGTAAGGCTCGCAATAAGTCAGCATGGCATTTTCCGGCGGTGGCTGAAACGTCTGCACCTGCTTGACCGGATCGTTTTCCGGGGGTGTTTTTTTCTCAAACCACCTGGCTTGTACTGGCTGCATCCCGGCCCAAGCCAGGCACACAGCAACCATGCAAAGGGTGACAAAACGCATGCGGGTCATCCAAACTTACCTCGTTAATGCTCCCCATTCTACACCGCAAACAGCAAGGTTTTAACACTTCGGGCCGGAATGGTCACAGATGCCGCTGAAACAGCCTGCTGCCGCTCCTCCAGAAAGTTCACCTCCCACAGAGAAGCGCATTCAAACCCGGTATGCAGGGCCGTTTGTTGCTCCTGTCCGGTGGGGTTCAGTAACCGCAGAATCCAGCCCTGCCCAACCGACCAGTAGCAGGCCGCCACCACCACTTCAGGGTTTTCCACCGTGATCAGCGCCCCGGCTGGCGCTGCGCTGGCCTGCTGGGCAACACCGGTCAGGCCCCATACGGTGCCATAAAACCGATCCGCCATCTCAAACAGAGCGCTCGGCTCATCCCCTTGGGGAGTCCAGGCGTACCGACACCGGAACATACGCCCCAGACACTGCCCTTCCGGCGTTTCAAAAGGAGGCCCAGCCTGAGCCCCTCGTACGCCCGTATCCGCACTGGACAAAGCACCAAAAGCCCGCAGCAAGGTAATTGCCAGCGTGTCCTGAAACACTTCGTACTCGCACAGGCCTTCGGTAACAAAACCCTGACCGTTGGCGCTCAAAAAGCGCTGAACGGGGCCCGTATTGGTCGCCAGTTCCTGCATGGGCGCTACAGGCATCCGATCCACTTCCCGGTACGCTGGGTCATAAGTACGCGCCACCACGCCCAAATGACTTTCCGCCACCACCCGACGAATCGGCTGCCCGGTATTGAACACCGCTTGCAGCTTATGCTGGGAGGCATGGTTGATAAAGGTGGTTTCAAAATCCAGGCGGGCACTCCCCGCATCTAGCCGAACCTGCGTGACCAGCGAGCAATCAGAATCCGGGAAGTGATGGGTCAGCGCCAGTATGCCCACCAGCGGCCCGGCTTGCACCACCCGACTACCAGTAAACACGGCCACCTGAGGAACCGTACCCGGTACCGGCCCACTGTTGTAGGAATCCCCCTGATCCGGCCGATCGGTAAAGGTCAACAAATCCTCAAACCGCTGACCGGTGGCCATCCACTCAACGGATAAGCGGCCTTGGGCATCGACAGACACCCGCAACTGATCATTCTCCAGCCGGGCAGAATCAGCCAAAACCGTCGCGTGGCCCTGCTTCCCAAGGGCTGTATCCCGATTCAGCACGGCATAGCCCAACGGCGGAATGTTCTCCACCCAAATCCAGCCCTGACGACGCACTTTGGTCAGGTGCGACAGGGGAATCCGCTGACTATCGTGGAGATACTCATCCTGTAGCACAGCGGTTTCCGAAGCCTGCTGGGTCAGGAAAGAAGGAGCCTGCCCATCGGGAACATCTTCTGTCACCGGCACCACCCCCGTATAGGGTTGCCCGCTGGTATTGAAAACAATCCACTCATCCCCAGTGGCCAGAACCCGACGAAAGCGCTGTTCACTGCGCTGCCGCAACCCCTCAGCGATCTGCGCCACCTGATCAAAGCGCACCTCATTCTCCCGATGTACGGCATCCACGCTGCAACCGCAAATGCTATCGTGGGGATGGTTCAGGATCAGGGTTTGCCAGGCTAACGCCAAAGCCTGCTCAGGATACTCAGCTTGCCGATTGGGGAGTAACCCCTGCGCCATGGCCAGCAACGGTTCCAGTTGACGCACCAGGGCATGCTCCAGCCTGCGGTTAGCCTGTTTCAGGTACATGCGGGCGGAATACACCCCCGGCAGCAGAAAACTGCCCGTATTATCCACCAATTCCCCAGCCACCGTTTCCAATGCCTCGATAGGGGTAAATTGGCGCAAGTAAGCATCGGGCGTGGTTGCCTGTAAATTCGGATACAACGCCTTCAGTCGCTGATGGGCTTCGGCTGGCAATGGCCCCAAATGATCGCCCCCCATGGGCAACAGCGGCGGAACGCCCTCCACCTGAACCGCTTTCAATTTTTGCACCAACCCCCGCAAGGCAGCAGCCTGCGCCTCCGGCTCCGCCGTCCAGTCCTGCAACATCATCTGAAAATAACCGTCGGTCAGGTGCAAGGTTTTAACCAGATGACCCGCAGGACTTTGCCATTGGAACACGCTTTTTTTCGGGAACACTCCCCGCCACACCACCGCCGAATCAAGGCCGCAGTGCTGAAAAAGGGTGGGCATATCCGCGGAATGCCCGAAGGTGTCCGGCAAATAGCCGGTGAAGGCCTTACAACCCCAATCCCGGGATTGACGCAGCCCCAGCGCCAAATTGCGAATGAGGCTTTCCCCGCCCACCAAAAACTCATCGGGCATGACATACCAGGGACCAATACTGAGTTGTCCGTACTGAATGAAATGCCGCAACCGATCCGCCTGTTGGGGACGAAGTGCCAGATAGTCCTCCAGCACCACCGTTTGCCCATCCAGCATAAAGCAGGAGAAAACGCCGCTTTCCAAGCGCTCCAGAATATCATCCACCACCTCCACCAACCTCAACTGATAGGCCCGGAAGGGTAGGTACCACTCCCGATCCCAATGCGTATGGTAGTAAACGGACAATGGCGCGGGCACGGTCAATGCCTCCGCTGATGTTGCAACTTGCTCGCTCTCTGTCCGGCCCATGGGCGGCTCTCCCTTGTCAACAGACTGATCAACCAAACCCGAAGACGGGCCCGCTATTCAGTGTAGCAGGCCCGCCAAATCTTGAGGAAGCGACTCGAGTTACTGAATCAGACGCAGGGCCTCTTCCAGCAGGGTCTTGTTGGTACTGATCAGCTTGGAGGTCACATCCAGCTGTAACTTGGCCTGAGCCAGATAGTTGGCGTTGGTTCTGAAATCCGTGTTGGACGATTCCAGCAGACCCACCCGCACTTCCCCGGAGCCTTCCACGGGCTCACCGGATAGCTCGGTAGGCTCGAACATCTGATCTTCCGGCATGCCCAGGGCACCCGGGTTAATGAAATTGACCAGGGCAATTTTGTAGAGGGGGGTCATGGTTTTCCCTTTATCGGCCACCCCCACCACCGTCCCATCGGACTTCACCTTGTATTCGTCGTATTTTCCAAAAAACTTACCGTTGCTGGGGTCCATCCACATGTTGATTTCAGTCGTGGGAATGTGTCCCGGCCCCCCGGCGCTGTGGTTGGGATTATTGGCCACCGGCGAGGCATTGGAATCCCCCGTGTTGACCATCTGGCCATCTTCTCCCAGCAGGTAACCCTGCACCACGTAGCCTTGCGTATTCACCAGGGTGCCTTCCGCATTCAGATCAAAGTCGCCATTGCGGGTATAAAGCAGCTTGCCATCCGGCTTGCGAACCACAAAGTAGCCTTTGCCCTCCACCATCAGGTTATTGGGGCCCCGGCCCGGCATGGACTTGCCTTGCCCTTCATTGCGGGGCAATTCCAGCAACTGCACCCCATTCACAAAATCCCCAAAAGTGGTTTTCACTTCCCGGAAGCCGGGGGTGTACATATTGGTCATGTTGGAGGCCAAGGAATCAAACCAGCCCAAAGCGGCCTTTTGGGTATTTAAGGCGGTGATAAATGGATCAATCACGATGGGGTGTCCTCCGTTTAACGTTCAGGCCTGGTACTCACTCGGAGCGGGATGGGGTTTCTTCATCCCCTTGCTTGTGGTTTTGCCGGGGGTTTTGATACTTGTATTCCAGGGTGCCCACGGGTAAATTGCGGGCGGTCATTCGGTTTCGCAGTTCATCCAGTTGTTGCTGGACGGCAAAGGCGGCGGCCCGATCGGCGGAAACAAACTCGGCGGAAACCTGCCCATTGCGAATCTTCAGCACCAGAGCCGAAGTGGCGTCCAACTCCACCCGAATGGGCCGACCGGTCTTAAACCCTTTTTCGATCAACTCGGATAATTTGGGAGACACATCAAAGCCCTTGTAACTGATTTCCCCGTCTCCACCGGTGGGAAACACCGTGTTAAAGGGCACCTGACCCACCAAAATGGGCAGCCCCGGGATGACCTCCTGCTTCAGATACTGAATATCCAGCAGGGTCAGATCATCCGGCTTTAAGACCATATCGGCATCCACCGCGGTATTAAACTCCCCTTCATCCTTGGCGGAAATCGCTGCTTTTTCGGGTACCGGCAAGCGCACCACTTTTTTGGATTCCGACACAGGGGCCTTGCCTGACATCAATCCAGCATCAGCCTTCACGCCCGGCAGCGAGGCCTGATTCCGGGCATCGGCCTTGGTGTTGATGGAGTCCAGCAGTTCCAGAAAAGACATGTCCAATTCATCCAGGGCAAACTCAAAAGACGTCTGCAAGGAATTGGCCCGCAATTTTTCAACCGGGGAGCGATTGGGAAAGGGGGAATCTTCGATTTTCATTCACTTCGATTCCTTCTGACTTATAACTTTCTAAAAAATGGATCTTTGAAAACTGACTTCAAGGAGAAAACTTAGTATTCAAACGCCTCTTCTTCAGACAAAACGTCCTCTTCCGATTTTTCCAGTTGAGCCCGAAAGTAACGCTGGCCCGCCACTTCATCCAGGCGCTTCATTTCCAGCTTTTTTTCCTCTTCCAGCCATTCTTCCCGGGCCTTTTCCTTATGCTTGACCAGGGCTTCCAAATCGGCCTGGGCCTTAATCAGTAACTGACGCTCATACTCCAGCTCGGACTGGGCGTAGTTCAAATCCCCATGCAATTGATCCAGTTGCCCGTTGAGGTGATGCAAAAAGCTGTCATGCGCCGCCATTAATGTATGCGGAGAGGCCAGCATGTTTTTCTGTACATCACGGATTTCATCCTTCTTTTCTTCAATGGCCATTTCCACCTCACGGACATACTTCTGAGCATCCAATACGCGCTGCTCCTGCTCTTTTTTGCGGCGCTCTCGAAGCTCAAATACTTTTTGCAATCGGTAGACAAAGCGGGCCATAATCTCAGGGGCTTTCCGGTAAATGCTGACCAGGGTCTCATCCTGTCACAAACGACGGTCCGTGGCAGCCACTTCAGGAGGAGGGCCATACGCTGACAATCCTTTGTATTGGGATTTTATTGAGGATTCGGCAAAACACAACAGAGCTTTAACCGAAGCGCTTAATTTCCATTAGCGGGAGGAGTCAACCCACCATTCACAAAACCCCGAAACGGCAAACCGCAAGGCCCAAACAATCAGGCGGAGGCTTCCGTTTTCGGACCCTCAGCGGTTTCAGCATCCGCCAAAGCCTGCACCTGCTTCTGACGACTCATTAAAATTTGCAACACGGAAATATCAGCGGGGGTTAACCCGGGAATGCGGGAAGCCTGACCCAAGTCCGCCGGTTTCATGCGGCTCAGTTTCTCACGCGCTTCGTTGGACAACTGCTTGATACTGGCGTAGTCCATATCCAAGGGCAGTTTAACCTTATGCGCTTCGGACAAATGCTGAATATTCCGGTTTTGCCGCTGTAAGTACCCTTCGTACTTGATTTCCGTCTCTACGTACTCTAAAACATCCTGAGCAACCCGCATACAACCGGGCTCCACCTGTTTTAACACCTCGTAGGTTACCGATGGACGACGCAAAAGCTGGAATAAAGTCGTTTTCTCACGAATCACTTCACCGCACTGAGACTCCAAGAGGGTGTTCACACCTTCAACGGGGTCCAGCTTGACCGTTTTCAGACGCTCCTGCTCAACGGCAATGGCCTCATTCTTTTTCTGAAAGACCTCCCAACGCTGGGCATCCACCAGACCAATTTCCCGGCCCAGCGGGGTTAGGCGCTGATCGGCATTGTCCTGACGCAGCAACAAGCGGTACTCACTGCGGGAGGTCAGCATGCGGTAGGGCTCATGGATTTCCTTGGTCACCAAATCGTCAATCAGGGTGCCAATATAGGAGGATTCCCGGGTGAACACCACCGGTTCCTGCTCCCCACAAAACCGGGCGGCGTTGATGCCTGCGACCAAGCCTTGGGCCGCCGCTTCTTCATAGCCGCTGGTGCCATTGATCTGGCCGGCTAAAAATAAGCCCGGGGCCACTTTGGTCATCAGGGACGGTAATAACTGGTAGGCGGGGAAATAATCGTACTCAACCGCGCAGGCGGGCCGCAAAATCTCGGCTTTTTCCAGCCCCGGCAGAGAATGCACCATTTCCACCTGGATTTCATAGGGCAAACAGGTGGAAAAGCCCTGCAGGTACATCTCATAGGTATCACGGCCTTCCGGCTCAATGAAGAGATGGTGACTGTCCTTATCCCGAAACCGCTGGACTTTATCCTCGATAGAGGGGCAATAACGAGGCCCGGCCCCTTGCAACAAGCCCGAATACATGGGCGAGCGGTGTAAATTCTCGTCAATCAGGGCGTGGGTAGACTCATTGGTACGGGTTAAGTAGCAGGGCATTTGTTCCCGCACGGGCCGGTTGGGCAAAAAGGAGAAAAACCGAAGTTCCGCATCCCCCGGATGCACTTCCAGGCCAGCAAAATCAATGGTGCGCCCATCCAGACGCGGTGGTGTCCCTGTCTTCAGGCGGCCCGTTTTTAAGCCCAAATCGGCCAGGCACCCGGTGATGCCATAAGAGCCAGATTCTCCGGGGCGGCCACCGCCCATGCTTTTTTCACCCACCCACAGCTTGCCGTTAAGGAAGGTGCCCGTGGTAATCACCAAAGCCTTGGCCTGATAAACAATGCCCAGGTTGTCTTCTACGGCGTTAAAACTGTTATCGGTTGGATTGACGTGCAATTTGGTGATCATGGTCTGCCGCAACTTGAGATTGGGCTCAGACTCCACCAATTTACGGGCAAAGGCACGGTACTCGGCCTTGTCCGACTGAGCCCGCAAGGCGCGAACCGCTGGCCCCTTGCTGGCGTTGAGCGTTTTCAGTTGCAGATAAGTGGCATCGGCGCAAATGCCCATGACCCCGCCCAATGCGTCAATCTCCTTCACCAACTGGCTTTTGGCCGGGCCGCCAATGGCTGGGTTGCAGCTCATCTGGCCGATGGTATCCAGATTCATGGTCATCAACAGGGTTTTGCACCCCAGTCGGGCAGCCGCCATGGCCGCTTCAATCCCGGCGTGACCAGCGCCAATGACGATGACATCTGCTTTTTCGATAATGCTCATAGTGTCGTATTGTAGGTTAAAAAATAAGATCCAGCCAATAGTTTTCGATCTGTTAAAGGTCACTGGCTCCTCAAAATTGCCTACAACACCCGCAAACGTCCCAACGGCTAACCGGCCTTGCTTTGAGCGCCTTTTTGCAGTCGATACAGCTTATCGATGGAGCGATACTGAAGGGCTTCTGCGATATGAGCGGCCTTGACCCCCTCGGATTGCTCCAAATCGGCGATGGTTCGGGCCATGCGCAAAATCCGATCAAACGTTCGGGCGCTCAGGTGCATTTTCTGGATGGCCTTTTGCATGAGCCCCTGCCCAGCCGTATCCAGCAGGCAGGCATTTTTGATTTGCAGCGGGGTCATCTCGGCGTTACACAGAATGCCCTCCCCCGCAAAGCGCAAGGCCTGCCGTTGCCGAGCCTGAATCACCCGCTCCCGAACTTCGGCGCTGGAAGCACCCGGCTCCTGATGGGTTTGCTGATTGAGCAATTCACTTTCATTCAGGCGGGGTACTTCCAGATGAATATCAATGCGATCCAGCAAAGGGCCCGATAGCTTCTGTAAATATCGGGCAATTTGCATTTCGCTACAGGTGCATTGCTTCACGCTATCGCCCGCATAACCGCAAGGACAGGGATTCAGCGCCGCCAACAGCATAAACTTGGCTGGATAGGTGATATTTTGATGCGCTCGGCTGATGGTCACCACCCCATCTTCCAGAGGCTGACGCATCACCTCCAGCACATTGCGGGGAAACTCCACAAATTCATCCAGAAACAACACCCCCCGATGGGCCAGGGTGATTTCGCCCGGTCGGGGATGGCTACCGCCTCCGGTGATACCGGCCTTGGAAGCCGAATGGTGGGGCGCCCGAAAAGGTCGCTGACGCATGAGACTTTGTTGCGTGCTACCCGGCTCCTGGGCCAGCAGACCGGCCACGCTGTAAATCCGGCTGACTTCCAGCACCTCCCCAAAGGATAAAGGCGGTAGAATCCCGGCAAAGGCTTTGGCCAGCATGGATTTCCCACTTCCCGGCGGCCCCAGCATCATCATGTTGTGTCCGCCCGCGGCAGCGATCTCCAAGGCCCGTTTGGCAACGGCCTGCCCTTTAATATGGGCAAAATCGACCGAGGGAACCGGTAATTCCGTGGCGGAGGCAATCAGGGCCGTCCGATCCACCGGCTTTAAAAAACTGGGCGGATGCAAAAACAGCACCGGCAGTTCATTCAGATGCTTGAGCCCGTAAACCTCTAGCCCTTCTACCAAAGAGGCTTCCAGCACATTCTCATCCGGCACGATCAAGGCTGTATAACCTTCCTGCTTGGCCATCAGGGCCATGGAAAGCACCCCGTTTACTCGCCGCAAGGAGCCCTCCAGAGACACTTCCCCGATAAAGCAGGCCTTCTCCAAAAAGGGCGTGGGGGTCAGATATTCCGCGGCCAGCAGAATGCCCACACACAGCGGCAAATCAAAGCCGGTGCCCTCCTTGCGCAAGGCCGCAGGCGCCAGATTAATGACCACCTTCTTCAATGGAAAGGCGAATCCGCTGTTTTTAATAGCCGCCTTAATGCGTTCCTTGGACTCGTTAACCCCGGTATCCGGCAAGCCCACAATGGTTAACCCCGGCAATCCGGCGCTCAAATCGACCTCTACCACCACGGGATGGGCATCCAACCCCGTCAGGGAACCTGTATAAACCGTCGCAATCATGAACGCTCCGTTTCCACCAGCGCAAGACAAACTGTACCCTCGCATTGTGTAAAAAGCGCGCGGGAAGCCAAAGGGTTAAATGTTCGGTTTTAGGACAAATGAACCGCCGCGTACTCCATTCCGGCAAGGTACGGTACAATAGACTGTGCGCCACTGGTTGCGGTGAAATCGTCGGATTTTGAGACACCATTCGGAGAGAGGCTAGGAGAACCACATTGAACACCCAGATCACTTCACGCCAAGTCGCCTTGGGCTTGCTGACCTTTTCGTTATTGGCCCTGGTGGTGGGCATTTTCAACTCTGCCCGAATTGTCCGGGAATCCGCCAAAGCCAAGCCGGAGATCAGCGGCAGCAACGTCTCTGCCCTGTTCAATAAAAAGCCCCATCTGGCCCTTTTAGAACTGAGCGGCCCCATCACTATGGATGGCGGGAACGACAACGGCCTCTTCCCCAGTGAATCCAACGCCGTCACCGTGCGTAAGGGCCTGGATGAGGCCGCCAAGGATGACAGCGTGAAAGGCGTGTTGCTGCGCATTAATTCCCCCGGGGGTACGGTGGGCATGAGTCAGGAGCTGAACGCCGCCGTGAAACGGGTCAGCAAGAAAAAGCCGGTGGTAGTCAGCATGGGCGATCTGGCGGCCAGTGGCGGCTATTACACCGCCTGCGCCGCCGATATGATTGTAACCAACCCCGGCACGTTAACCGCCTCCATCGGGGTGATCATCAGCACCGTGGAACTCAGCGACCTGCTGAACAACAAATTGGGTGTCCACGCCGTGACGGTGAAAAGCGGCAAATTCAAAGACCTGCTTTCCCCCTACCGCAAGCCCCGCCCGGATGAAATCAACCTGATCCAGACCGTGATCAACGACAGCTATCACGACTTCCTCAGTACGGTCATCGAAGGCCGCACCCGCTTCATCAAGGACACCGCCAGGAAGGCTGCGTTGACGGCCAAAATCAAGGCCGTGGCCGACGGACGTGTGGTCACCGGACGGCAGGCCCTGGAGGCCGGACTGGCTGACAAGCTGGGCGACTGGGATCTGGCCTACACCGAGCTGGATCGACTGGCCAAGGAAAAGTTTCTCCTGAAGGGTAAAGAACGCCTCCCGCTGGAAAATGCGCAAGAAAACTTTCACCTGCTGGAATTTCTGGGAATAAAACCCGAAGGGCTGTTCTCTTCTGGCGCTCAGGATTCCGCCGCCCTGGCCCTGAAAATGCTTCCGGTCAGTATGCGCTACACCAACCAGCCCCTCTGGATCCTGGAGTAATCAGCACTCATGAACGCAACAATGACCGAAGAATACGCCAGCTCCGAGAATCCGCAACCCGGATTCTCCGACCCGCTTGATACTCTTTATAACAGCCTGTTTCATCCGGTGGCGACTTTTAAAACCCTGACTGAAACAGACACCCTGCCCAATCGGGTGTACTTTCACGCCCTATGCGCCGTGGTTCTAATTTCAGCCCTGGCTCCAGCCGTTCAGCTGGCCAATCGGGGAGGAGACGCCGTTGGTTTGAGCTGGGCCATTCCCTTGAGCGCCCTGACCGGTGTGTTCACCTGGGCCTTTACCGGACTCTGCACGGGCTTGCTGGCTTTCGCCTTCACCGGAAAGGCCAGAATCGGACAATTTTTGACGCTCTCCGGGCTGGCGACCCTTCCCTGGCTTCTGCTGGGGCCCGTTAGCCTGATTAAATTCGGCCTTGGCCCGGTGGGGAACGCGTTGGCCATAGTCGCCACCCTGGCCATCTGGCTGTGGAGCGTTTACTTATTTGGCATGGCCCTGATGGTGACTTATCGCATGACCATCGAACGGGCGCTGATCGTTCTGGCCACGCCCTTTGCCACCCAGCTGTTTTTATTGGGCTGGATTTTGGGTTTTGTGGATAATATCCGGCTGCTCAGCCCCACTTAAAGGCGGATCAACGACTGTGGTAAGCCTTAATCATCCGTCAGCCGGAACAAACAACGGGTACAGTTGGCCTTGATAACGATCAACGGCCGATCTTGCAGATCCCGACGCTCAAATAACCGTGCCGCCAGAGGGGCACCGCAACTGGGACATAAATGGGGGGCGTCCGGTTCCTCCATAATGGCTTCCCGCAGCTCGACGCCCTTGCGGCGCAACAGGGGCACTTCCGCATCGTTGAATTCGGGGGCCCTCTCCACCTCCTGAATCTGCGAGGGTCGCACATGCAGCACCCGGGCAATGCGCTGACGGACCGCCGGGGCCAGAAACAGCTCAATCCCGCCCTCGATGTCCTCAATCATACGCACGGGCACCTGAGCCCTGATTGCCAGCAACTCGGGCGTCATATAGCGCTTTTCCCGGAGGAAGCGCACCCGTTCGGCTAATGTGGACGGCAAAGGGGAAGGGGGAATACCACGAGACATTTTACACACCTTTCAGGCAGGCAACAGCGCATCACAACCCCGGGGGCTAACCCAGATCCGTGTGCAATGTAATTTTATCCTGAAATGTGGATATGATGCCACGCCAAGTCCCAGCCTGAGTCAGGAACATGCCCTGACTGTCCGCATGAGCCTCGGCCACCGCCGTAAACGTATTTTGATACGCCAAGGGATTATGGTCAAACAGCTTCAATACGGCCACTTGCGGTTGCTGCAAGCCTACTTGGCCCATCAAGGCGTATATCCCGTTACTGCTCACCACCAGCAGGCGTCTGTCCCCAAACAGTGGACAGACTGCCAAAATCTGGATATCGGACAGTGAAAATTCCCGAGGGGGTTCCACCTGAGAGGGCTGGACAGCGGAAGTGACCACTTCCGAAGAGGTGTCATGCCACTGAGCCTCCAATGGCCCGCTAAAGGCTTGTGCTGGCGACTGCTCATCCGTTAAATGTCCATTATGGGGCAGCCGTTCTTCAGATGATGAGGCGGCAGACAGGCTCGCACCGGGAATCGGAGGCGGCGACACCTTCTGGAAAGGCGAATCCGCGTCCAGCGCTTCCAGACGCAGGGGCTCTGAAAGCTGCGGGAAAGGCTCTGGAACCTGTGGCTCCGCAACGACAGCGGCGTCACCGAAAACACCCTGCGCCTCTGCTTGCGGTACCCAAAAGTCTGCTGTCCCTTCGGCAGCCTCAAATGCGGAGAGCATCCCGGATTCTGCGGGGGCCACTGACAAAGAAGCGCCCGCTACTTCAGGCTCCAGAGGAACCAGCTCCCCCAGCGCATTCAAGGTAAAGTCGGTGGCATAAAAATCCTGATCGCTGAGATCCGGTAAAACCGGGCTCTCCGGAAAGCCCACATCGGAAGACTGGGGTGAATCAGCGGCGAAAGCCGTCTCCAACTCATCCAAATCGGCGTCTGCCGATTCCAAAGACTGGAATGTCAGACTGTCATCCGCTACAGACAATGGCCGATCCAATACAGGCTCAGCGATTGCCTCGTGAGCCGTGGGCTCTCCCGGCCACAAAATCCCGGCCTCATCCGCAGAAAGGGTCGGAAAATCCGAGGACTCTCCCGGGCCGTCCCAATAAGCGGACGCCGCTGGTAGCGGACTGAAGGGATCAAAGGCCAGCGCTGTCGGATCCGCCAGTGACGGCTCTTGCACCTCCTCAGACGGCAGCGGGCTGACCTCCCAGGCCTCCAGCGACGGGGATGAGGGCAATGCCAACTCGGGGTTAGCGAAATCAAAAGCACTGTCTGAACGGTCAAACGCATTGGACCCGGAAACCAAAGGCTCGGCAGCGTCTTCTGTATGGGGCACGCTGAATGGGTCAAAATCCAGTGCGTCTGGTCCCAGGGGATCAAAAGACGGGACCGGTGGCACAGTAAGCGAGCTGTCCAGCGGGAAGTCGAAGCTGGCTACACCCTCCGCCTCCGAACTGTCCGGTGGCGGAATGGCAAATGGGTCAAAGGCCTGTAGCGGATCAGTGACCCGTTGGGACTCATCGACCGATGAAAGCGCTTGCTCCGGGTTGTCAGGGGAAAAGGCTGATGGGAACGATGGCGCAGTGGACTGCAGAAGCGCGTCCGCATAAGTGGTCATATCGCTTACTTCGGAGCCATCACTCTGGATACTGGGGCCCAACTCCAGAGGGGGTTCCGTGAAAGCCGAACCCTCAGGAGACAATACCTGTCCCGAAAAGGGATCAAAACCATCAGACAGTGAAGTTTCCGGCTGCCAGTCCAGCGAAGCGCCCATTGTATCCGGGAAAAGGAACTGGGCGGCCTCTTCAAAAGCCTGCTGCCCCTGAGCCAATTCATCATAGCCCGGGGTAAACGGGTCTTCCGGGTATAGTTTCTCGTGGACAGAGTCCAAAAACGCACCAGACCCCATCGGCACTTGCTGGCCCGGCAGGGCAGCGCCCGAATCAAATTGCGCCCACAGGGCCTCTGGCGATGCAGGCCCCGGGTTACCCAGAGGCTCCGGCAATTGCTCCCAGGGCATCAAGTCCCCAAAGCCCGTTTCCAGCGATGAGGGCACAGTGGGCTCGGAAGGCTTGGCCCAATCCAGCTGAGAGTTCTGTGCGGCAGGCGGGGGTGCTACAGGAGGAGGAGAGGAAGCCGCATCCGGAATGCCAGAGATCAATTCAGTAGGCCAGGAGGTTGGTTCAAACGCGCTATTCCAGTCATCAGCCTGCGGCCCGGCGGATTCTTCCCATGCTGCATTCCCCACGGAAGGGACGAACGGGTCTGCTGGCAGGGCGGGTATGGAAGTCTCAGGCGTGTAATTTTCAGGAGAGTAATTCTCAAAAGTCTCTTCCAGATAAGACGGCCCGGCACCCGAACCCGCGGGGGGGGCCAGCGTGGGTGTCACAATGTCCAAGGGGGAAGCCGCAGACAGTTCCGCAGCGCTTAGCAACTCCGGCATGGCTTGCTGAGAGTCAAAACTGGGGCTCGCTGCTTCATATTGTGACATCCAGCCGTTGTCTTCCGGGATTTGCTCAACAGGGATGGCTTCAGGCACCAAAGCGGGCTCCTGAAAAGAAGGCTCCTGAGACGCATAGCCAGAAGGCTGTGGCGTTCTCCCAAAGCCAAAGTCAATGGGCTGCGCATTGGGATTAAGGGCTGGCGCAAACAGGCTGGCCTGCCCCATGGCGCCCCTCAGTGGATTCGATGGGTGGTTGGTCTCAACCGGAGGAGGATTCGACTTATTTTTTTTGAAAAACATACTGGACTCTACATCCTTTGGAGGGCATTATCCCCTCAAACTCTTAATTATTATAATACGCAGCAGGCCGTTTCATTTTAAAAAGGGCCTTTGCTCCGGGCAAAGCCCCTCTGTTTTCCGTAGAATATCATCCATTAACCAGCTTTCACCATTATCGCCATCAATCATGAGTAACCCAGCCCATGAGCCATCCTTCCCCCTCCAACCCAATCGCAGGCACCCACCCAAGCGCCTCTCTGGATTTTTCATACCTGCCAACCAGCCCGCTATATGGGAAGGACAGCGCCTCGGACAACGCTCTGGGCTGGCAACTCTCCCCCGAGCCCTTCAGCCTGACACCGGCACAGTGGGAAGACTTGCAAGCACTGGGAAACATTCTGGTCAAATTCACCAAGGCCGTTGATACCCTGTACAAGCAAAGCCAGAACCCCAACCTGTCCACCCCCGACTGGATAGCCGAGTTATACGATCAGGGGAAACCGGATGGTTTGAAACAACTGGCTGGCCTCAAACGCTTAAAAAGCCAGCTACCCCTGGTCATTCGCCCGGATTTACTGTTAAAAAAAGACGGCTGGACCCTGTGTGAAATTGATGCCGTCCCCGGAGGGCTTGGGTTTATGACCGCCCTGAACCATTTTTACCGACAGAACGGCTTTCCAGTCATTGAATCCAGCCAGGGCCTGCCCGGTGCCTTCCTGAGCCTGCTTCAAACGCTGACCCCGGACAATCCGCAACCGTTTATCGCCGTTGTGCTATCGGATGAAGCGGGGGATTATCGGGCGGAAATGAGCTGGCTGGTGGACACTATTCAGCAGGGCAGTGATTTGCTGCCAGCCTACCCCCATATCGCCCTCATTCACCCCAAGGACATTGACCTGGTGCGGGATCGGCTGGTCTGTCCCAATCCGATCACGGGTCAGGAACAGCCCATTGATGTGATCTACCGCTTTTTTGAACTGTTTGATCTGCCCAACATTCCCAAAGTCGAACTCATCCAATACGCCGTCAAGAAGGGGCTGGTCAAATGCACCCCGCCCTTCAAGCCCCACGTGGAAGAGAAACTGTCGCTGGCCCTGCTGCACCACCCCGTGCTGGCTGATTTTTGGACGAAAGAACTGGGTCAGGCCGATTTCCAGCAACTCAAACAATGGGTGCCCCAAGGGTGGATCGTCGACCCCGCCCCGCTCCCCCCACAGGCGATTATTGCCAACTTAAACCCCGGCGGCAAGGTCATTCAGGACTTCCTGCAACTAAAAACCCTCTCCCAAAAAGAGCGGGAACTGGTTCTGAAACCCTCCGGCTTCTCACCATTGGGCTGGGGTAGCCGAGGGGTGACCATCGGGCACGACCATTCCAGCGAGAGCTGGGGCCAACAACTGGATATCGCCATGGCCAGCTTTGGACAAACCCCCTATATTCTGCAGAAGTTTGAAGCCGCGGACGTTTTGCCCGCCCAACGGCTGGAGATGGGCACCGGCGAAATCCGGGACTTTCAGGCACGGGTTAGATTGTGCCCCTACTACTTTGTTGAAAACGAGCAGGTGACGCTGGCAGGAGTCCTGGCCACCGCCTGTCCCGCCGATAAAAAGCTCATCCACGGGATGAAAGACGCCGTGCTAGCCCCCTGCCAGGTTAAATCGCCCGGTCTTAAATAATCCGATCCAAGTCGGCGGGCTGGAGCCTTTCAATCAGGGCCTGCAGGGCCAGACGGTAGCCATCGGCTCCCAATCCACAAATAACGCCGGTCACCACCGCACTCAGATACGACTGGTGCCGAAACGCCTCACGGCGGTGTACGTTTGAGATATGCACTTCCACAACAGGATGAGTATATGCGGCCAAGGCATCCCGCAAGGCCACGCTGGTATGGGCATACCCACCCGGGTTGATGATCATGCCCCCCGTGGTCAGGCGCATAGCCTGCACCTGATCGATCAAATCGCCCTCGTGGTTGGACTGATAGCAAATCAGATCAAATCCAGCCTTGGCGGCCACCTCTTTCAGAGACGCGTTAATGTCCGCCAGAGTCTGCGCCCCGTAAATATGGGGCTCTCGCTCTCCCAGTAAATTCAGGTTCGGGCCGTTGATGACGGCAATGGTGCGATTCGGCGCTTGTGACACGGGAGGAACTCCTTGATGGGTTGTACCGGTTTGTTCTTATCGTAACCGAATTCTGCGGACTAACCGCTTCAGCGCTTCGTCTTAACTGGCCGCATCAGCGGCTAGGGCCTGAGACTGCCGCAACCTCAGCATGGCTTCAATAAAACGGGTTAAGTCGCCATCCATCACCCCGTCCACATCAGCCGTTTCCTCATTGGTGCGGTGATCTTTGACCATGCTGTAGGGGTGAAAAACATACGAGCGTATCTGGCTGCCAAAATTAACATCCATCACCTCACCCCGGCTGGCCGCCAATTTGGCCTCATGCTCGGCGATTTTTCGGGCCAACAGCTTGGAGCGCAGCATATCCATGGCGATTTCCCGGTTTTGCAACTGGCTGCGTTCCTGTTGGCTGCGTACCACGATGCCCGTAGGCTTGTGTACAATCCGCACGGCCGTTTCCACCTTGTTGACGTTCTGCCCACCAGCGCCTCCGCTGCGACTGGTGTCCAGCTCAATGTCCTCAGGCCGAATCTCAATATCCGCAGCGGTCACCCCGGTCACCACCGGGCTCACCTCCAGGGAAGCAAAGCTGGTTTGTCGCTTCCCCGAAGCGTTAAACGGGGAAATGCGCACCAGACGATGAACACCCCGCTCGGCCTTGGCGTAGCCATAAGCGTACTTACCGCTCAGGCGAATGGAAGCGCTCTTGATACCGGCCTCTTCACCTTCGTTCAGGTCCAGAACGTCCCGCTTAAAGCCCTGTTGCTCCGCCCAGCGAAGGTACATACGCATCAGCATCTGGGCCCAATCCTGGGCATCGGTGCCACCGGCTCCGGCGCTGATGGTAATAATCACATCGCACTTGTCATACTCATCGCTCAACAGGCTTTGCAGCTCCCAGCCGTCCACTTCGGCTTCCAAGGCGGACAACTCGCCATCCAGCTCGGCAATCACCGAGTCGTCGCCTTCCTCCTGCCCCATGGACAGTAAGACCTGCTGATCACTCAAGGCCTGAGCCCAGCGCTGCATGCGGGCGATACTATCCTTCAGATCGTTAAGCTCCTGCATGGCCGATTGGGCGGCATCCGCATCATCCCAAAAGCCCGGCATCGTAGTTTTGTTCTCTAAATTGGCAATTTGCTCGCGAATGGCCGGGGTGTCAAAGAAACCCCCTTGCCGCATCCAAACGAGGGGCCAGTGCCTCCAATCGGCGTTTGATATCGGAGAAATCCACGTTTTTTCCTTTTGGATTGATAATGACTCTTATTGTACTGAAGCCGGTAGCTCGCCCACAAGTCAACCGGACCGTAAATCCAAACCAGTGGACAGCAGAAAAACACTAAAAATACTGCACCTGCCGGACGCTTTTGACAGGCCTTCAAATTAGAATAATCTTTGAAATGAGCATTGATAATCAATTCCACCACCCAACCCCGGAGGAAGCCATCCCGCATGAGCCAACCCCCATTTCAACTGAATGTGCCCGCCAGCAATAGCAATCCCTTTACCAAAGCGGTGAAAGCCACCCTGCCATCGCTGGCCACACCCGCCGTCACCAGCAGCACAGGCAGCACCAAAAGAAGCAATCCGTTTATGACGGCCATGAACCCGGACAGCCCGGAGTTTCGGGAGCAATACGGGGTCAACAAACCTCTGAAAGACGCCATGTTTCTGGGGTACCGGGACGATCAACCGGTCTTTGGGGGCAATCGCCTGTTTATCCTGTATTAAGCCCGCATCAGGCAAGGGTCCTTCCTCCTAAATAATCGCGCCGAGGTCCGGTTTTCCCGACATCGCCGATAGCAAACCTTCTATGTGCTGGCGCATAACGTCTCGCAGTCCATCCGGGGACAGTATCTGGCAGGACGCGCCATACTTCAGCAGACGCAGCATCAAGCCGCTGGTCTCTGCAAGCCGGGTTTTTACGTGAATTTCCGTGTTCGACGAGTAGACCAGCCGCTCATCCGGATATAAGCGATAACTTTTGGCCAAACGGCCATACAGCGCAAAAACCACCGTGACCAGAACGGGCGACCTGCGATTTTTAGAGGGCGACTGGCGCACCGAGGCAATCCGATCCAGATCCAGCAAACGCTGCTCCTGACTGCCCCGATCCAGGCCGAGCAAAAAAAGCCCGGTTTCTCGCTCCAGCACTTCATAGGGTTCCACTGAAAGCGCCTGAACACCCCGCTCCGGATCGGCATAGGCAAGCTCAAGGGCAAAAGCCTCCTGGCAGTATCGCCTGAATTCATTGTATCGCTGCCGCCATAAGCCCAAATCGCGCATGGGGGCAGCCGGAATCAGGCCAGTCTCTTCCTCCATCCCAAGGGATGTATTGCAACCCACCGCCCAGGACAAATTTTCCATCAAGCGCCGATAGTCCTGATAAAGCACCTCGTCTGGCTGACTGGCCAGCACATCCAGCAGCCTGCGGGCCACGGAAAGCTCTTTGGGCTCCAGGGCCAGTGGAAAAGGGTTTCGGAGCAACTCGTAACTGTAATCGTTTCGGTTGGTCGAACGAGGGATGCGGCAGCCCACTTCCCGCAGGGTGTTGATGTACTTGGTGAGCGTTTCCGAATTGTAGCCCCGGCCGATCATGGGGTTTTCGTAGAGGAGGCGATTCAGTTCCACCATGTTCAGGCTGCGGTAGCGCACCAGCATCAACAGAATGAACAGCACTCGATAAGCTGAAATATTGATGTTTTGAAACACCTCTGAGGGCGCACTAGCCATGGCCATCCGCTGTACTTCCTTTCGCCTTGTAAAATTCCAGCATCGTATCAAGGGTTTCCCTCATGTCCTGCCTGAATACATCCGGGCTCTCAATGGCAAAGGGCAAGCCCAGAGACAAGAGCGTCTGCTTCACATAAAAGAAATCCCGCACCAGCAGGCGAACCTCGTAATGGGGGTCCGGGCCATCCACCCACAAACGGCTTTCCTGATAGACGCCCTGATTGGGGTCCAGGGCAAACCCCTGAAAACCGCGCGGTGATCTCACAAAAACCTTCAGCACAATCTCAACCTTGACCTGCTGACGGTCAATCAGCTGAGTGCGTAAGTCATCATCCTGAATCGTTTGCACACCCAGTAAACGATCCACTCGCAAACTGCTGGGCCCCGGATAGTCCAGACGTTCGCCTCGCACATAAACCACCCCCTGACGATAAAACAGGCTCTCAGGCAGAAAGGTGAACACACTTTCACCCTTCAGGGGAGAGGCGTAGGTGACTTCCAGTAAACTCTCTTCCAGAATAGAGCGCTCCAGTTGCTCAATGCGCGTCCGGCATTCCTGAGAGTCGAGACTGCGGCTTTGCACAAACAACTGGGTCATCCATTCACTACCATCCTCAGAGCCTTGCAACAGACTCTGGGCGATCATCTTCTTCAGCAGGCTGTCCAGGGCCAACATTTCCTGCGGCGAGAAATGCCGTTGCGCCACCACCTTGGCCTGCGCCAGAACCTCCAGCCCGTTTTGCTCGAGCGTCATTCCAAACGGATGACTGACCATTTGATAGGCAAAACCATTGCGTGGGCTGGGCCGACGAATAACACAGCCCAGCGCCTTGAGGGTATTGACATACAACCAGATGGAATCGTTGGAAACAGGCTTGCCGATCCCCGGATCCTGCTCAAATTTTCGATTCAGCTGGTCAACGGTCAGGGGCGCTTGAATGAGCCATTGCAGGAGTCGATAAATCCTATAGGCCGTTCCATTCAGAGCCCGACGAGCGGACAGGGGCTGGTCTTCCGAAGATCGCAGGCCTTCTTCCGTTTCCACGCCCAGCTCCAGAAATGGAGCGAGATTGGCGTCCAGATTGTCCGATTGCTGACTAATCACGCTTGAAACCCCGAATTGAACAAAACCGGTTCGGCTTTCATTGAATCTTCATGGTGACTGAGCCAACTTTAGATGTAAACCGATAAATGTTCGGTTTTCCAAAACAACGATCGACCATTTACCATCCGGGGCGAAACCCCTTGCCCTTACCTGCCATGGCAAATTTTTCTGTTGTCCCGGACGGCTCTTCGCTAGAATAAGAGAACTTCCGTACGAAAACAGACGCCCGATGACTCATAGAAATCCCCCTGCCGATAGCCCCGAGACCGCCTTCCCTCCCTCCAGAGGGATTGATTCGATCATTTCCCAGGTGCAAGCGCTTCTGGCCGAGGACAGTCGAAGCGAAATGCCTGTCGTGCAGTCCGTTTCGCTGTTTTTCTGGGACGACCTGTCCCGGTGGGCCCACCATATCGCCTTTGTTCCTCAGCCTTTTGTGGTTGCCCTCACCGGCCCTTCCGGCTCCGGCAAGTCTTTTATCCGGGAAACACTGGTGCAGGAACTGAGCCAGTTCACCGAAGTGGCCTCCTTTAGTCAGGACAATTACTACCGGGACTTTGAGGCGGACTTTCCGCATGTGCCCCTGAGCCTGTTTTACGATCATATCGACTTTGATGACCCCGATCACATCCGCTTTCGGCATTTGGGGCGAGACTTACAACGCTTTCAGGCTCAGCCGCTGGGCGGAAGCATCTACATCCCCAAACTGCGCTTTGGCACCCCCCAACAGAAACCCAGCATCATTGAAGAAGACCTGCCTCTCACAGTGACACCCTTTATGGTCACCGAAGGGATTCATGCCTTCTATGAATCGGCCATTTTGCCCTTATACCACTTTAAAATTTATGTGGATGTGGATGAACAGACCCGTCGCCAACGCTGGCTATCCCGAAATATTCAGGAAAACCGGGGTATTACCGACAACATGTGGCGTACCACCGTGCAATGCCTGGAACGACATATTCTGCCCACCCGTGAAGTGGCCGATTTGGTCATCAACAACAACGCCCCCATTCCCCAGGTAAGACGATTCCTGACCCAGTTGGCGCAGACATTAGGCCGGGCCCGCATTTTAAGCCAGAAACATATCGCATAAGCCTGCTCTTAAACAGACTTTACAAACTATCAAAAAACCCGCTTCAGGGTTGTTAAGTGTATAAAGCCTGTAATATCCGCAAAGAGATTCAAAGACCTTGCAACCGACTCTAGCGAATACCTTACCGCCAATCCCCGTCTGGACGGCCCAGCAGCCATACCCGCCTAACGGCTATGGCCCTGCTCGCCCAGCCTCTTTGGCATCGCCTTCCCCAATCTGGAGTGGTCCAGCAACCACCAAAGCCTTCCATGCGACGCCTGCCAATCAAAACCCAATGTCGGCGGCCCAGGGAATGGCTCCCATGGCCACACCCCGCCATCACCAGCCCCATCAAGGCTCCCACCATCACCAGCAGGCCACGGGAGCAGCTAAAGATATCTATAGAGATACGCCTTTGCGCTATCTGGGGTACGTAAACGAACTGGGGGAATCCTTCAAGGACCTGCTCAAAGCCTCTTCCCTTACCAGCAATAACGCCGATGGCATCGTCAAGCACTCCTATACCGCGGTGGGTGGCTACGTGGCTTTGGATGCCTTTGACAAAGCCGTCAAAGGGTACCGGCAATCCAGAAACGCCGGAGAGAGCCAAGGGCTTCAAGTCCTCAGCGCCACCACCTCGGGTCTGGATGCAGCCCTGTTCCAGTATGGGGCCAGCTATTCCATTCCGGCCTTTTTGGTGGCCGTAACCCGGGACAGTCTGAAGCTGGGACTAAACCGCCTATTGGGCAAGCAAAAGGCGGTCAAGGAAATACTTCAGCATGAAATCAGCCACGAGATTGAGGCCAAAGGCTGGTACCGCTTCGATCAGCGCTGGTTGGGCAAGCTGAAAAAAGGCATTGACGATCACCTGCTGCAAAAACTAAAGCCCTCTCAAAAATTCGCCGAAATGGTTCAAAAATGGGGGCCTAAAGCCGAAAAGAACCTGTGTATCGCCCTGCCGTTAATCGGCAGTATGGCCATCATCCCCTTTATCGTGCATCCCATCGACCATGGAGTAAACTTTGTGCTGGATCACAGCTACCGTCCGCTGGCCAAATGCCTGAAACAATGGGCGAGCGGTCACTCGTCACTGCGGTAACAACAGGCGCCCGTTATAACGGGTCATGGTTTCTTCCACCCCTACGCTCATCCAGGCTTCCACGGCATCCAGTGCCGCGTCAATAATCTCTGGCAGATGTTTCTGCTCTTCCGGGGCGAATTTGGACAGCACAAAATCCGGCATGGCCATGGGCGGGGGGGGAGAGCCAATGCCCACCCGCAGCCGGGCGAACTGCTGATTACCGCCCAACTGCTGAATAATGGAGCGCACCCCTTTTTGACCGGCATCACTGCCAGCGGGCCGTACCCGGATTTTGCCGAAGGGCAAGGCCGCCTCGTCATAAATCACCAACAGGCGCTCCGGGGGCACATCATAATAGTTCATCAGCTTCAGCACCGCTTCACCCGATAAATTCATGTAAGTCAGCGGTTGAGCCAGAATCACCGGGTAACTGCCCAGACGGCCCAGACCCACCACGGCCTTAAAGCGACTCTCCGACTTGCCGACGATACCGGCCCGACGGCTCAGGGCCTCCAGCACCATAAAGCCAATATTATGGCGGGTGGCCTCGTACTGTTTGCCGGGATTGCCCAGCCCCACAATGAGATATTTATCGCTCATAAGCCAGTTTGCGTTGCTTTCTCGGGATGCCCATTCCTTGTAGTATAGAAAAGTCTACAATAAGAGATGCAAAAGAAAGCGATCAAAAAGAGAACCAAGCCGTGGCCACTCAAAAAGAAAGACTGGATAAACTGGTGATGGATCGGGGCCTATGCGGTACCCGGGCTCAAGCCCAGGCCCTGATTATGGACGGCAAGGTCAAGGTGCGGGGAGAGGTCCTGAAAAAGCCGGGCACCCTGATTTCGGTGGAAGAAACCGATATTGAGGTCAGCGGGCTGCAACCCTTTGTCAGCCGTGGGGGACTGAAACTGGCCAAGGCCCTTCCCCGGTTTGAAATTACGGTACAGGATCGGGTGTGCATGGATGTGGGGGCCTCTACCGGGGGATTTACCGATTGCCTGTTGCAACACGGGGCCCGTCAAGTGATAGCCGTAGACGTGGGCTATGGGCAACTGGACTGGAAGCTGCGCAGCGACCCACGGGTTCAGGTGCTGGAAAAAACCAACATTCGGGAACTTACAGCGGAACAACTGGAAGGACAGCCCACGCTGGGCGTGGTGGACACCTCGTTCATCTCCTTAAAAAAGGTGCTGCCCCCTTTAAGCGCCCTGCTTGGCCCGGATGCCGAGATGATTGCCCTGCTAAAGCCCCAGTTCGAGCATAAGGACTACATTCAGGACACCAAATTCAAAGGAGTGGTAAAAGGCCTGGAAACCCATAAAACCATTGTGAACGGAGTGCTTCGGGATCTCCACGATTTACTGCCGGACTGGACTTTGGCCGGTCTGGATTTTTCTCCTATAACCGGCCCAAAAGGAAATATCGAATTTCTGCTATACTATACCCGAGGATGTTACCGAGCAGATGGCTCTTCCCTGCGGGAAAACCCGTCTCTCATTGAAAAAGTCATTGAGCAAAGTTACCAGACACACGCTTCGTAACAAAAAAGAATTTTCCCCTAAAGTTTTCACCAGAAACGTCGAAGCGGATATAGAAGCAGATAACGATGGAGCGTAAGACTGAATGCGACCCTATCAAACTTCTCGTGCGAATCAGCACCCCTCTCAACCCAAGGCCATCGCCATCAGCGTCAGTCCTGCCAATCCTGTGAAGAACCTTGCGATTCAGGTTGCCTTGGCTGGCTTGGCATACGCTTTAACGGTGTGGCTGCTGCCGTAGGTCATCCGCTATCTGAAAAACATCCCAAGCTGAAACGCGTTCCAGGCCAATGGATCTTTAAATTTGACAAGTGGCAGGGGCTGGTGAAAAATCTACCTATGACCATCCAACCCACGCCGGAGCCAAACGCTCCTGAATTAAATACAATCGCCAGACAAACACCGCTTTACCGTAACCATGTGGCCCGGGGCGCCAAAATGGTTGACTTTGCAGGCTGGCAAATGCCGTTGCAATACGGCAAAGTGCTGGAGGAGCATCATGCCGTCCGGCAAGCGGCAGGCCTGTTTGACATTTCCCACATGGCGTTGGTCATTGTCTCCTGTGGGGATGTGGAAACCACACGGGCTTTTCTGGATCGACTGGTGCCACAGGACTTACGCAAGCTGTTTCCGGGGAAAGCCCTCTACACCCAGTTTTTAAACGAACAGGGCGGCATTATCGATGACGTCATTGTGTATATGCTGCCTGAACTCCCCGCCTTCCCTGAATTTCAGGAATTTATGGTCATCTGCAACGCGGCCAATGCGGCAAAAGACCTTGACTGGCTGAACACTCAGGCCAAAGCGTTGCATTACCCGCAAATTCAGGTTCAGGATTTGTACGCGCATTACAGCCTGTTTGCGCTACAAGGACCCCTGTTCGCCGATATATTGGCCCGCACCGGCTTTGATACGGACTATCTGCCCAAGCGCTTCCAGCTTACCGACGCTACCATTCAGGAAACGGGCGTCCTCCTCTCCAGAACCGGCTATACCGGGGAAGATGGGGTGGAGATCATTGTTCCCGCCGCCAAAGCGGAATACCTTTGGGATTTACTGCTGGATCTGGGGAAACCCATCGGTTTGCAGCCCATTGGACTGGGCGCGCGGGACACCTTGCGCCTGGAAGCGGCCTATCCCCTACACGGGTACGACATTTCCGAGTCTGACACGCCGCTGGAGGCTGGACTGGCCTGGTCGGTCAAGCTCAACAAGCCGGGAGATTTCATCGGCAAGCAGGCCCTCCGCCAGCAACAGGAAAAAGGGCTGGACAAGGAATTTTATTGTTTTACCATCAACAAACGAACCATTGCCCGCCAGCACGATATCATTTATAAAAACGGTACACCGGTGGGCACTGTAACCAGCGGCTCCATTTCACCCTTGTTCAATGTGCCTATTGGCATGGGCTATATTCGCTCCCAAACGGTCATCGGCCCGGGTGACACCATTCAAATCCGGGTGCGTGGGGTGGATGTGGACGCTGAGATCGTTGAAAGACCTTTTTATCAGAAGTAGAGCCCGTTAGGAGATTACCCCCCATGGCGACCGAATTCATTATGCCGGATGACATTTTAGTTGCAGAGACACACGAATACGTCCGCACCATGGATGATGATCGGGTGCGAGTGGGCATTACCGAATACGCCGCCGGACAATTGGGCGACATCGTGTTTGTGGAGCTGCCGGATGTGGGCCAAACCTTTGACCAGAATGAGTCCTTTGGCTCCATTGAGTCCGTTAAAGCCCAGTCCGAGCTTTATTTGCCCGTAGCGGGCGAAATCATCGCCGTAAACACCCAACTGAGCGAAGAACCCCAGATGGTCAACGACGATCCCTACAACGGCGGCTGGATGCTGGAAATTCTGCTCTCCAACCCGGATGATTTAAAAAAACTGATGGACGCCGACAGCTACCTGAAATTCATCGGCGAAGCCAACTAAAGTCGCTCCTAACGTTTGTCTTGACCGGCTCTGAACAGTAACCTGCCCTTGCTCACTTGGCGGGGGTAACTCGTCGTACTATAATGACCATGGTGGTATTTGCGGATACTAGGCGTCCAAACGCAATTGTTAAACCGCTTACGCATCCAACAAGTGGAACTGTCAGGGGTCATCCAGCGCAGCGCACTCCAAACCCTGCATGGGGCTGCACACCGAGAAAAAAGGCAAAAGAGAGGAAAGGCAAAGTGATGTATAACTTTCTTCCCCACACCGAGGCGGAACGTCAGTTGATGCTCGCCAAAATCGGGGTAAAAAGTATCGACGCCCTGTTCAGTGACATCCCGGCCGCCCTGCGCCAGAATATGCAGTACTCGGTGCTACCCCAACAGGGCTTGACCGAGGCGGAGTTACAGGCCGAGTTACAAGCCCTGGCCCGCCAGAACAAGGGCACAGAACTCACCTGCTTTTTAGGGGGCGGGGCCTATAACCGGTTTATCCCCATGGCCGTGAATACCATTGCCAGCCGTTCCGAGTTTTACACCGCCTACACCCCCTACCAGCCGGAAATCGCCCAGGGCACCCTGCAAGTGACCTACGAGTTCCAGACCATGATCTGCGAACTGACCGGCATGGATGTGGCCAACGCCTCGGTCTACGATGGGGCTTCCGCCGTGACGGAGGCCGCCTTTATGGCCATGCGCACCACTCGCCGCCATCGCATTCTCATCGCCAACTCAGTCCACCCGGACTACCGCAAAGTGCTGCAAACCTACGCCAACGGGCTGGGCGAAGTGACTGTGGAAACCTTTGATCCGCTAAAACCCGGCGAAGCACTGAATCCCAACCATCCGCAGGCCCAAAAAACCGCCTGCGTAATCGTTCAAGTGCCCAACTACTGGGGAGGACTGGAAGAAACCCAGAGTATCCGCCAGTTTTGCCAGGCCACCGGGGCCCTCTTCATCGTTTCCGCCGAACCGGTTTCACTGGGACTGCTTAAAGCGCCCGGCAGCTACGGAGCCGATATTGTCACCGGCGATATCCAGCCCTTGGGCAATCACCTGTCTTTCGGTGGCCCCTATGGCGGCTATATTGCCACCCAAAACAAGTATGTGCGGCAATTACCGGGACGCTTGGTGGGCAAAACGGTGGATCGCCACGGCAAACAGTGCTACACCCTGACCCTGCAAACCCGGGAGCAACACATCCGGCGAGAGAAGGCCACCAGCAACATCTGCACCAATCAGGCCCTCAATGTCCTCAAGGCCACGGTGTATCTTACTCTGGTGGGGCCCAACGGCCTAAAGCACCTGGCCAATCTATCGCTGCAACGCACCCACGCGCTGGCCAGCGCATTACGAAAACTACCCGGCGTCAATTTGTACAAACCCGGCCAAGCCTTCTTTTCAGAAGTGGCTCTGCGCTTCCCGGTGCCGGTGGCCCCTCTGCTCCAGCATCTGGAGCAAGAAGGCATTCTGGGCGGTATTGCCCTGGAGCGCTTTTACCCGGACGCCAAAAACTGCCTGCTGATTGCCTGCACCGAAATGACTTCACCGAGTGAAATTGAGCGCTATGTGGAAGCCGTGCGGAAGTTCCTCAAGCTGAATGCCCCACCCGGCACCCCGCAACCCCCTGAGATTCTGCAACAAATGGAGGCCACCTGCTAATGAACGCCCCCCTGTTGAACACCCCCGTATTGGAACCCTCCATTTTCGAACTCTCCCACGCAGGGGCCCAAGGGGTTAGCCTATCAGCGATCGGCGTCGACGAAACACCGCTGGAGTCCTTAATTCCCCCGGAATTTTTACGAGAAACGGCCCCACGCCTCCCGGAAATTTCCCAAATGGACGCAGTGCGGCACTTCTTACGCCTGTCTCAGCTCAATCATTGTATTGACAAGGAGTTTTACCCGCTGGGCTCCTGCACCATGAAGTACAACCCCAAGGTGTGCGACTACTACGGCATGCTGGACGGATTGACACGCCTGCACCCCATGACCCCGGGCCATTTGAGCCAGGGGGCTTTGAAAATCATCTACACCTTGCAGCAGTATTTGGCCGATATTACCGGCTTTGACGCCGTGAGTCTGCAGCAGGCCGCCGGGGCGCAAGGGGAACTGGTGGGCATTATGATGATCAAGGCCCATTTTGCCCATATCGGAGACACCCAGCGCACCGAGGTCATCGTCCCCGACTCCGCACACGGCACCAATCCGGCCTCTGCCGCTATGTGTGGCTATAAAATCGTGGAAATCAAATCCGGGGCCAATGGACTGGTGGATCTGGATCGCCTCAAAGCGGCGCTCTCGGAAAAAACCGCCGCCGTCATGCTGACCAATCCCAGTACCGTCGGCTTGTTCGAGAAGGATATTCTGGAAATCACCCGTCTGGTGCATGAGGTGGGCGCTTTTATGTACTATGACGGCGCCAACCTGAACGCCGTGATGGGCCAAGCCAAACCGGCTCAAATGGGCTTTGATGTCATGCACATCAACACCCACAAAACCTTTGCCACCCCCCATGGCGGTGGTGGCCCCGGCTGCGGCCCGGTAGCCGTGACCAAAACCCTGGCCCCCTACCTGCCAGCCCCCATTGCCGATTTTGACGGGCAGCAATACTTCCTGAACGAGGATCGGCCTTTGTCGGTGGGCAAAGTGAAGGCCTTTTACGGCAATTTTGAGATGATGGCTCGGGCCCTCACCTATATTCAGGCTTACGGATCGCAAGGCCTGTCTCAGGTCAGTCAGGATGCCGTTTTGAACGCCAACTACCTCAAAGCCTGCCTGCAGGAAGACTATCAGGTGGCTTTTGATCAGGTTTGCAAGCACGAGTTTATTTTGACCAACGCCAAGCAAAAAGTGCATGATTCGCACCTGAACACCATGGCCATCGTCAAACGGCTGATGGATTATGGGTATCACCCGCCGACGGTGTACTTTCCGCTGATTGTGCCGGAGGCCATGATGATTGAGCCGACCGAAACGGAGTCCAAGGCCACGCTGGATCACTTTGTAGCGGCCATGAAGGCCATTGCCGAAGAGTGCCGCACCCAGCCGGAACTGGTGCTGAACGCCCCCCACACCACGCCGGTCAGCAAAGTGGATGAAGTGGCCGCCGCCCGGAATCCCAACCTGAATTACTTCGGCCAGTCCGCCTCCTGAGTAAACAGGCAGCACCCATCGCAGAGGTGTCCACCTGAATAACGGCTCTCTGCACAAAATGGGCCTGGCTCAACAGGCAAGGACTGAAAGGCACTCTGCCTGATCAAAAAATCAGCGGGCTTCCAGCAAATTGAGGCGTGCAAACGGCTCGATGACCGCCGCATCCAGAAAACTGCCCGCCGCTTGGGGTAAGGGCGGTAATAAGCCCAAAATGGGCACCGCCAGAAACGGCTCCAGCGTTTCCCGCAAGCTATGCACCGCCGGATCGGGATCATCGGCTTGCCAATTGGATATCACCACGCCCTTCACCTCCAGCCGCTGGGCGAGCAGGGCGTCCACGGTCAGTAAAGTATGGTTCATGGTTCCCAAATTGGGGCGAGCCACCACTGCCACGGGCAATTGCAGCATACGAGCCAGATCCAGCATTTCAACGTGTGGAGAGACCGGCACCCGAACGCCCCCGGCCCCTTCCACCAGCACCACTTCATAGCGAGCCTGTAGCTCCTTGAACTGAGTCAAGATTCGGCGAGGCTGAATGGTTCGCTGCGGATCGGCGGCATAAGGAGCCACTGGCGACGGAAAGCAGTACGTACAATAGGTGGGCACTTCCGCACTGACCAGATGCTTGACCCGCTCGGGATCTTCCGGGTGACTGGGGTCCGGCGAACCGGTTTGAATGGGCTTAAACACGCAGAAGGATTTGCCCTGCCGGGTTAGCAAGGCCGCCAACCCGGCAGTCAGAACGGTTTTACCAACCCCGGTGTCCGTGCCGGTAATAAACAGAGACATCAGCGAGTCCGCTCAGGCTATACGCTCAGGGCCATGTCCGCTTGCAGAGGCTGAGCCTGCTCACCCGGCACCCGGCTGGCAAAGCGGGGCATAATGTCGGCGGAAGTAATCAGGCCGTAGAAACCCCGCTGGTGCATTTCAATCGCCCGCAGCATAAAGCCCAGCGCAGGGCCGCACACGTTGTCCACCATGGTGGCTTCATCACTCACCACGAATTGATGACTGCCCACGGCGCCGCTCATGGTGCGGCCCGTCACGGTAACGGTGGTATTCACCGGCTTTTTGGCGTTACGGGTATCCACCAAACCGCCCACACGCACCCGATCCCGGGGGCAAACGCCCGCCAGTTCCAGAATGACATCATCGGCGTGTTCCATGTCCACCAGCTTCAGCAAGCCGTTGCGGACGCTCAGCTCTTCAGCGATTTCCTCATCGCTCATGCAGGCTACCCGCTTGGCGTCAAAGCCTTCCAGGTGAATAAAATCTTCGCGTACCGTGGCTTTGTAGGCTTCCCAGTTGGCAATACCCACCCCAAAGTGAATGTTGACATCCAGCACTTCCACAAAGGAATGCGCGGCCACGGCGGCCACGGTGGTCAGGAAGCCGGGAGTGGCGCCCGCCCCAGTGACGTACAAAATCCCTTGCTCACTCAATTCGTTGTGCAGCGCAAACAAGCGCTCCACCGCCTCAGTGCGCTTCAGGGCGTCCACGAACACCCCTTTAAAGCCGGTTTCCTCCACAATGCGCTTCACGGTATCGGCGAAAAATTCCACCGGCAAGTTGGGCAAGGCCATAAACACAGCGTCAATTTCATCGGCATGAGCCTTCAGCAGGCTGATGATGGAGTCCGAGTCGGAGTGCAAAGGCTGGCTCAGTTCGTAAGACTCGTTCAGGGACAAGCCATTGGCGTTAAAGGCAAAGCCCTGGCTGTCGGCCACGGCCACCAACTTAAAATCAGGACGATGGGGAATTAAACGGGCCATGCCCTTGCCCAGTCCACCAAAACCAAAAACGGCCACACGTACTGCCTGTTGCATCGCAAAATCCTCATCTCGTTGTGCTGATGGCATATATAATCCAACTCTACCCAAAAGACGCCAGTGGAACAACCACACCCCTCCCTCAGGCGCTGTGGCGCTTTCCGCTAGAGCGCCCTCCCAGCCCCTTGCAGCACCTGCAGCCGACCCACCTGATTGTAGTAACACACCGCCAAAGCAAGGCCATCGGCGGCATCATCCGGGGTGGGCTTCTTATCCAGCTTCAGCAACTGAATCAAAGCCTCCTGCACCTCGGCCTTTTCAGCCTTACCGTAGCCGGTAACCGCCTGCTTGACCTGCATGGGGGTATACTCGTAAACCGGTAAGTTAAAGCGATGGGTCAACATCAGGATGACCCCCCGGGCCTGAGCCACCGGTATAATGGTGGTGTTGTTCCGAAAGTAAAACAAGCGCTCAAGGGACACCACATCGGGCCGCAACTGCTCCAGAACCTGGGTGAGATCATCGTGAATCTCTTGCAGGCGGGCCCCGTCCGACTTATCTTTGGTGGTGGCGATAATCCCCCACTGGCACGCCCCGAACTCCTCCCCCGCCCAGCCTGCGGAACAGTTGGTATCCCGCACGGTTTCCACCAGGCCAAAGCCCACTCTGCCCAATCCCGGATCGATGCCTAAAATTCTCATAGCGGCATTATAGCAAGAGACCGTATCCCCGCATGACAGCTTCTTTTCCCCAGTCGTCCAGCTTACAGACGTTCTTGGCGGCCAACTTTCAGAAAAAGCCCTTGCCGATGGCATTTTTCGGAGTGTTATTGGGGCTCAGCGCGCCGGGATACCACCTGTGGTGGCTGGCCTGGCTGGCCATTGCCCCGGCACTGTTATGGACCTACCAATGCCCCACCTTTCAACAAAGGGCCTGGGGCGGATTCTGGTTCGGGTTTTGCTTTCAGGCCGCATACTGCCTCTGGTTTTTCGATTTACACCCCCTGACCTGGCTGGGCTTTGATGAACTTAGCAGCCGCCTGGTCACGCTGGCTGGATGGCTCCTGATTGGCACCGAGGGGGGGCTTCTAACCAGTGGATTTTTTGGACTGGCCGATCCTAATAAGCCTTTTGCTTGGCGGCTCTTTGGACTTCCCCTAGCATGGATTGCACTGTTTTCGATGCTAAATGCCACCCCACTAGCCCTCCCCTGGGGCTTACTGGAATATACACAAGCCGGATTATGGCCCCTGCGCTGGCTGGCCAGCCAGCTGGGGGGAGTGGGCATTGTGTTTTCACTGATTGTTTATGCCGTGCTGCTGGCTGAAAGTGTTCGAGCAATCGAAGCCAATCCTTTGAATCGCCCAAACATCCTGAAAACGGTAATCTTGTTTTGTCTACCGGGCCTATTAGCCCTGCTCAACGCATTACCGGAGCCGCAGAAGGGTGCCCATATCCCGATGCCGGTGGCCATCGTTCAGGCCAATTTGCCCATTGAACTCATTCGCTCCGGCCAGTTGACCGAAGAAGAGAGCAAGTCCGCATACCTGCATCCCATACAAACCACGTATTTTCCAACGGGCAGCCTGATTTTACTCCCGGAAGAAGGGGCAGCCCCCGGCCTGGTAGATCTGGCATCCCCTCTGGATCACCCGATTCTTGGGCAACTGGCTCATCTAGCCCAACTGAAAGCCGTTTCCATTGCGCTGGGCATCAGTAGCCAATCCCCAAACGGGCAACTGTTCAACAGCATCGCTTTATTACCGGCCACCGCAAAGGAGCCCATCCGTTTTTACCACAAGCGGCGACTGGTTCCCTTTGGAGAATACACCCCGTACCAGCTGGGCGATTTTCTGAGCAAGGCCTTGCGAACCTTTCAGGTGGAGTATTCCGCCCCTTATACTATGGGGCAAAGCACCCAGCCTTTAGCGGCAGGCCCTTACCAACTGGGCGGACTGGTCTGCTTTGAACTCATTGACGGCTCGTTCACTGAGGCTTACCGCAAGCGAGGTGCCGATTTACTCATCAACCTGAGCAATCTGGGCTGGTTTCATCAAAACCCGCTGATTGAGGCCCAGTTTCTGGCCATCGGCCAACTGCGGGCGGCAGAAAGCAGAACACCGTTGGCCATTGCCAGCAATACGGGCATATCGGCCATCTTGTCCGGCACGGGGGCCATCCTGACACAGAGTCACCCCTGGCCGCCCATGTCGGCAAGGCCCAAGCCCCGGCAGAGCCAGATACTTTTTTACAACAACTGACCGAGGCAAAACGCCACCCGCACAGGTCATACTGGAGAAGAACCCCAATAAATATCAGAGTGGGCTTATACTAAAAATAGCGAACGATCACTTTACTGTTGAACGGGTAGAGTTCACGCATCTCTAAAACGCCTAGTGGGATTGGGAGAACACAACGTCATCATGAGATCCGAGACGCAAAAGCTGGTGGCCATTGGATTATATAAACCATCCCCCTCCGGCCTGCTTCACCAGTGCGAAGAACTTTTGATGTATGGCATCCTCAGTCAGGCCGCCCGACTGACCAACGTTCAATACAAGGACTTGGCCACCGTCAGCGATAAAGTGGAACCCCAGTGGCTGCACGCTTGCGATGCGCTTTACACCAGAGACTCCCTGAACAAACTGAAGCAAATCTGCCAGTCCACCCGTACCCAGTTCCTGTTAACCGGAGTTCTTCAGCAGTCTGCAGAAATTAAAAGCGAGCTGCACATTGAAATCAGCCTGTACAGTCTGGCCCAAGACGTAATAGTGTTCACCGATAACACCGTTCTCAGCCTGGATACCGAGAACATTGGCGATGGCGGGGATCCTGAAATTCCGGTGGATGAATTAAACCGGGTAATTAATTCTGTGGTCTATCAAATCCTAAAAACCCTTGAGCCTGAAACAATCTGCCACCGCCCTAAGGACTTACCAGTTGCCAGCAATTCGCTCTCGGCCATCAAGCTGATTCTCAAGGCCCACCACGTTTCCAACAATACGGAAAAAATTGCGCTTTACGAAAGCGCCTTGCGGGAAGATCCTGCCATGGAAACAGCCTACTACCACCTGGCCCGATGTTTTCGCAGCGAATACGAGCTGGAAAAAAGCGTTATTTTTTATCGGGAAGCCCTTAAAATCTCCCGGGCCTCCGCCAGAAATAAAGCCATTTACGCCACCGAGGCTGGGGTGGGCTGTGCCCTGCTGGGCAAAAATGCGGTGGCCCTCCAGTGGTGGAATAAAGCCATTGAGTATGACCCCGGCTACATCAACCCCTACTTTAACATTGCCAACACCCAGGAAGATCTGGGCAATTACCCCGCCGCTGAAGAATACTTTTTGAAAGCGCAAGAATTGGCCCCCGATGACTTCCGTACCTTTTTAAACCTGGCCCGCATTTATTCCAAACTGGGCCAGTGGGACAAGGCCCTGAACCAGTACCAGTTTCAACTGAAAAGCGAGGCGAACGATCCCTGGTGCCACAGTGACTTAGCCACCTGCTACCTGAATCTGGGTGAGGTGGAGAACGCCAAGCGCCATTTGGAGAAAACCGTGGCCCTGGATCCTGAGGGGGAAGCCGGGGAATATGCTCAATTGATTCTGGGTGGATTGGGCTAAAAACCAATCCGCTTACTCATGGTTGGGGCTTCCCCCTTGCCATGTCCGCTTTCCAGACCCACAAACCATGAAAGGGCCCTGAAAAGCCTTGTCCTTGCATGCCTTTTTTCTTTCATCAATAATAGCCTCACTTTAATTACCTCACTTTCAGTTAAATTTTAAATCCCACATCCGCTGAAACGCTTCCTGCCTGAATCCCCCCCAGCCCTGCGCCTGTGACGGTGTTCATTGCACGCCCGATTATTAAGATTTTTCACACTCAACTTTCAGTCATGTCGCACAAACATCCATTGAGGGGTTTTTAGAAGGCAAGATTAAGCAAGTTTCCCAAAATTCAGGAGATTTTCCCCAATGAGCTACCTGCCCCCCAATACCCCTTATGCTCCCACAAACCCTATGCTGCTTCCACAGCCGGGATTGGGTGGACAGAACCCCATGCCCCCCCTCCCCCCCATGCCTGGTCTGCCGATGCCGGGCGGTCCGGGTGCTTTTTCCAATATGGCCCTTCCCGGCGTACCCCAAGCAGCCATGACTCCCGGGATGCCCGCTGGCATGGGCCAGGACGCCTTTGCCCCTGCCAACGGCGCGCCAGCCGCTGGCAACCCGCAAGGCACTGTGTTTCAGCACCCTTCGGGTGGCTATGCCGATAATAACAACAATTTATCCGGCGGCAATTTTTGGAGCAGCTGGAAAGGCATTAGCACCATTGCTGCCGGTATTGGAGCCGCCGTTTACACTGGTATCGCCATTTATAAAGGTAAATTAAACATCTTCTCAGGTTCCGGCAATGAATATGGCACCAAAGCCCTGCATGAACTCACAGGTGATTTAAAGACTGCCGCCGATGGACTGGTTAATAAACTCAAAACAGCCAAAAAAGCATTTGACGACAACTTAAACAAAGAAAACGTGGACAGCCGAGTCACAGAGTTCAAAAAGACGTTTAATGAACTGAAAGACAAGAACCTGCAATCGGAAGTCACAGAAGAAAATTACAAGCTGTTTACAAACCTTGAAAACGCCCACTCCGCCTATGTCGATAAAATCGCTGAAGGCGTGAAAGCAGATAAAGCGGTGGCTGATGTCCTCAAATCCAAGGAAGTCACCGATCTTGAGGAAGCCATCAAAACGGCGGAAGGTGCCTACAACACCAAGCTGACCCCGCCGAAATCAGCCGAGAGTGAAGCCGCAGGTGACGCAGGCAAAGGCAAACCAGCTGAAGCCACAGGTGACGCAGGCAAAGACAAGCCAGCTGAAGCCACGGGTGACGCAGGCAAAGGCAAACCAGCTGAAGCCGCAGGTGACGCAGGCAAAGGCAAACCAGCTGAAGCCGCAGGTGACGCAGGCAAAGACAAGCCAGCTGAAGCCACAGGTGACGCAGGCAAAGACAAGCCAGCTGAAGCCACAGGTGACGCAGGCAAAGACAAGCCAGCAACCGCTACATAATCGACCACTAAATAATCAACTAAAATAATAGAGTCAGGTCTTTAATGGCCTGGCTCTATTGCTTGTTCAAGGACGCTCCACATGATCCCCACCAAAGCCCCAGCCCTACAGCCCGGTGACACCATCGCCATTCTCTCCCCGGCCGGGGCCACGCCCATTGAGCCCGCTGATTCCGCTAAACCCGATCCCTTTGACCAAGGCGTTGCCCTGCTGGCGCAGGCGGGCTTTCGGGTCAAGTTGATGCCCAATGCCAAAAACAAGCGCCTCTATCTGGCGGGCACCGATGCCGAACGCCTGAGCGATTTGCAAGCGGCCTTTGCCGATCCAGCAGTGAAAGGCATTTTATGCGCCCGGGGCGGCTATGGCTGCACCCGACTACTTCCCCAACTGGACTTTGCCCTGATTCAACAAAACCCCAAAGTGTTTATTGGCTTCAGCGATATTACCGCCCTGCTGCTGCCTATTTACCAACAAACGGGGCTCATGGGCTTTTACGGGCCCATGCTCACCTCCAATCTCATTCATAACGAGCCCTACAGCCAAAGTCAACTATTACAAATGGTTCAGGGGCAGAACCAAGCCCCTTACCGCATCCCCAACCAAAACACCTACCAGTGCTTTCAGCCGGGGGTGGCCCAAGGGCGGCTGATGGGCGGGAACCTTTCCTTGCTTACCGCCCTGTGCGGAACGCCCTTTCAACCCCGCACCGACGGGCATATCCTGTTCATTGAAGATTGGCACGAAAAATACTACACCCTGGACCGCCAATTCCAGCAACTGAGGATGGCCGGGCTACTGGATGGCATTGCCGGGCTGCTACTGGCGGATTTCTCGGAAATTGAAACCGAGCCGGAGCAGACCCTGCCAGCGTTTTTACAAGAACTAACCGGCTTTTTAAAAGTACCCGTGGGCTTTGGCTTTTCGGTAGGGCATGGGGAGCAGACCGCCACCCTGCCCATCGGCTGCCTGGCGGAATTCAACGCCACCACCGGCACCCTGAGGCTGCTGGAAAACCCGGTGAGCCTGTAGTGCAGACAGAGCCTGCCTTTTAACACGGCAACACGGGCCTGAAAACCACGGCACGCCCGTCTTATAAAACACGGGCCCAAGGACTGCTACTTGCGCTTGTCGTCCAACGGCAGAAGCGGACCACCGGCGGAGTTGCCGCCCGACGCGTCATCGGTCGGGACATCGGCGGACGCGGGCAGGACATTCGGTTGCTCCAGACGAGCCCCGGCCTTCACCGGCAAATCGGCCTTATCAGGCTCCACGGGGGAGGAATCGGAGCCGGACTGGCCCAAACGGCCAGACGCATTTTTCTTGTCCTTATCCGAGGGGGCTTTTTGGGCGCCCGTCTCTTGCCCGAACTTAATAATGGAAAATTTACGGGTCAATCTGCCGCTATTTCCCTGGGTGGCCGATGGCTGTACCGGCGTCACCGGCTTGGAGGAAGCAGGGGACTTTGACGCTGCGCCCTGTGGCACTGATATTCCAGCGGCCTCAATGACCGGAATGACCGGCTCTTTCTCAGCAGCATCAGGGGTCATGGCAATCAGTCCAGCCCGAAACTTGACCGGCAGGCTTTTTTCCATTTGCTCTGTGGCCAGGTTCACCACAATCAGGTCCGTGGAACCGGCGGTGACCACATACGCCCGCTGCTCGGAAGGGGCGTTGACCGCACTGGCCGGAAAGGTATCGCTCAACAGGGGAATGGCAGGCAGCAGCGTGCGATTGGTCAAATCCACCACATCAAAACGGGCATCGCCAGCGGATAAAATAAACAGCTTGTTCTGGTAGGTGAGCATATCCACCGGCTTTTTTCCCACCGTCAGCGTCTTGAGTACCGTACCCTCCAGACTCAGGACAGAAACTTCATCCTTACTGCGGCTGGCCACCCAGATTTCCAGTTCACCAGCGGTATTTTTGAACGCCCGCAACACAGAAATATCAGGCAAGGCCGGAATGGTCTTCTCCACCGCCCGGGTCTTCAAATTGACCAAATAAAGCTGAGCCTTGCCGGAATCGGCCACCAATAGCCGGGTGTCGGCCGGGATGGGAGCCATGACCCCGCCATTACCGGGCAAATCGATTTTGACCCCGCCTTGCAGTTTCTCCCCATCCACCACCGACAGAAAGGGTGAATAACGATTGCTGACAATCACTTCCTTCATGCCGGGAATATACAGCACAGAGTCGGGTCGTTGCCCCACCGGTACACGGGTTTTCACCAGATTAGAGCCGGTATCCACCACCACCAGCTCATTGGTGGACAAACAGGGCAGAAACAGCAGTTTACCGTCGGGTGAAAGCTCCAAACCAGCCGGAACAGACTCCAGGGCGACTTCTCCCGTGATCTTGCCTGTCAAAGGCTCAATCGCCAGGATTTTTTGGTTGTTCAGGTCAAAAACATAAGTCAAGCGGTTTCCCACCGTCAAAGGGGCGCTTTGTCCGGCCTGTTGGGACAAGGCAACCGCGGGCGGAACGATGACCGGCTTTTTCTCCGGGACATACGAGGGATTGTAGGGCAGGGAGCCCAGCAATATCTTCAATTCCACCGGGATAAACAGGTTACCGGGGATCAAAAAGTCCTGGGGCAAAAGGCCTTCCCGCAACTGCATTGGGTATTCGGACATTTTGGGAAAGGTCAGCCGTCCGGAAGAGGTCAGAATCAAGCGCATCAGAAAAAAGTTGTTGTCAAACTGAATCAGGTCGGGATACACAGCGCCCTCGGGCAACACCGCGATGACCCGCTGGGAATCAGGGTGCAGATCGGGATCCTGAGGAATGACCGGCACATAGGACTCCCCGTTGCTGAACAGCACCAGGCCATCAAACCGAACCTTGACCTGGGGATCCTTCTCCCGTAGATAGTTCAGGACACCGGGCGGCAAGTCCGTGGCCCAGGCGGACAAGGCCCCCACGCCCCCAAACGCCAGAAACGCACTGGCGGCCATAGCCAATAAGCCTTTTTTAAACGGGGATCGCAGTCCTGTCATATCATTCTCTTCGCTTTATAACTCATTATTCGCTTGTGCTTATAGGGAAATTTTCGGATGAAGGGATCATCCAAGACAAGTGAAGGATTTAATAGCTTGAACCAAACTGCTCTAATATTTTAGACTGCCGCTGGTTTAGTTCAGTCGCCTCTTTTGACTGAAGCCCCAAGTTGTACAAGCACCCAGCCGCCACGATGATGCAACATACTGCTAATAATTGGGTGATAATCCAGACTGAGGATTTGTTATCTGGTGAAAGCAATGCAAACATCTTAACAATTATGTAAGCACCAATCATAAAACCAATTGTTGGAATCATTTTTTAACCTTTGCTTTAATATCAACTACTACGTAATGCATTGTGTGATTAGCTAACGAGCGTTAAAAGTACCGCCAATGGGGATGACGGCAAAATCAAAAACAGTTTTTCGATTGAGGCGCACACTGTCCAGCCAGCACAATAACCACCCACTAAGCCGGTACTTTGGGCAGAATAGAGGCGGGTACCTCGATCTCACCCTTGAACACATAGGCGGCAGGTCCGCTCATAAAGACGTGATCCTCCGGCTGGCCGTTCCATTCAATCTTCAGCGGGCCGCCGGGCAAGGCCACATTCACCACCGAATCCACTTTGCCCAACATCATGGCGCCAACGCCAGTGGCGCAAGCCCCGGTGCCACAGGCCAGCGTAAAGCCGCAGCCTCGCTCCCAAACGGTGACTTTTAACGCCTGCCGGGACAGCACTTCCACAAATTCCACATTGGTTTTGGCCGGAAAAGCAGGATGGGTTTCCAGCGCCGGGCCAAACACCGCCGGATCGAGCTGTTGAGGCAATTCATCCTGAAACACCAGACAATGCGGGTTCCCCATACTCACCGGAGTCACCGGAATCTTCCGCCCCAATACGTCCAGCTCAAACCGCTGCACAGGCACTTTGGCGTTATCCCCGGCAAAGGGAATCAGGGCCGGCTCTAAAATGGGCGGCCCCATGTCCACGGTGACGGTGCGATCCGCATTGATTTTGGGGCTAATGGGCCCAGCCAGGGTTTCTACGGTGAACGAATCACGGTCCACCAGACCCAAATCTTTCACGAACAGGGCAAAGCAGCGGATGCCGTTACCGCACATTTCAGCCCAACTGCCATCCCCATTTAAATACACAAAACGGGTGTCAAAACGGCTGGAGTCTGAGGCAGGCACAGGCAAAATCAGGCCATCCGCGCCAATCCCGAAGTGACGATCGCACAAAAAGGCGGCCAGCTTTTCCAGGGTTTCTTTTTGACGATCCGGGTGCAGATCCAGGCCAGCCACATCAGGGCCAGAGAGCAGGACAAAATCGTTACCCAAGCCGTGCATTTTGGTAAACGGGAGTTTTACGTGCATTTTTGGAGAACTCATATTCGCTCAACGAGTGTGTTATACAATACTAGCACCATGACCACTTCCATTAAAGCATCCCCCGAAAAACCGCCTCAAAAGGGATTCAGCACAGCCATTCAGGATATCGCCTTGCTGGTGCTGTTTTGTGCTGTTGCCTTTTTCTTTAAGCTGGGCAGTTATCCCCTGTTTGATCTGGATGAGCCCCGTTATGCCGAAGCGGCCCGGGAAATGCTGGAGCGTCACAACTGGATTACCCCTTATTTCAACTACGAAGTGCGCTTTGAAAAACCGGTTTTTTTCTACTGGCTCATCATCCTGGCCTATCAGGTGTTCGGGCTTTCTGAATTTTCAGCCCGTTTTTTCAGCGCCGTGACCGCTAGCGCCACCGTGGGCATGGTTTACGCCTTTGGCCGTCATTTGATATCCCGTCAATTTGGGCTATACGCAGCACTGATTTTGGCTTCCAGCATCCTGTTCATCGGCATTGCCCGCATGGCCATTACCGATATGACCCTGGCCTGCTTTATGACCGGCACCACCCTGTGCCTGTTTTTGGCCGCCCATCGCCATTTAACATGGTGGCTGGCAGCGGGAGCCGTTGCCGGTTTGGGCATTTTAACCAAGGGCCCGGTGGCCCTGATCATCCCCGGCGCCATTTTTACGTTATACACATTGGTCATTGGACAATGTAAGCGCTGCCTGCTGAACCGGTGGATGCCTTTGGCGGTTTTAATCGCCCTGTCCACTGCCGCACCGTGGTACTGGGCCATTTATCAGGAGAACGGCCCCATTTTCATTGAATCCCAATTCATGAACAACGTGACCCGATACTCGGATGTTGTCTCCGGGCACAAGCAGCCACCCTACTTTTACACCCTGGTTTTGCTGGCCGGTTTTTTACCGTGGACAGCCTACTTGCCCGCCGCCCTCCGTAATTTGTGGCAACAATGCAGAACCAACCATCAACAATGGGTTGATCAACAGGCTTTTCACTACCTCATCCCCTTATACGGTCTGGTGTGGGCCAGCTTTGTCTTTGGATTCTTCAGTCTGGGCAGCACCAAGCTACTGACCTATATCCTGCCCTTGTTTCCCGCATTGGCCTTGATGACCGCCAGCGCCTGGTACTCATTTTCCGCAAATAACGAAAAAAAATCAGACGGGGACTGGCGCTGGATGCAGCTGCCAAGCCTGATTTTACCCCTCAGCACTTTGATTGGGGGCTCGGTTTTTATAAGCAATATGGAAAAACTCCTCCCCCGGGAAGCGGCTGGCATTGAAGCCAATGGCTACAACGGGGCGGCAGTGCTGGTTCTTTTAACTGGCTCGGTGGCTACCAGCTGGCTGCTGAATCGAAAAAAAGGCAAGCAAGCCCTCTACACACAGGCCTTAACCGTATTTCTACTGGCTATCGTCGCCCTACAGGGCATTATCCCCAATATCAGTCAGGCGGCCCAAAGTGTTATGATGAACTACTTGAACAAAACCAATGGCCGACCGCTGATCCTCTATGAAATTCAGCGAACCAGCCTGACCTTTTACGGCAAACGCCGCATTCCCCGCTTTGTGGAAGAGCAAGCCCCGGCCCTGCTCAGTGAACTGCAACAACATCCGCAAAGCTTTATCATTACCAAGAATGAGCATCTCGGCACCCTTCGCCCCTTGATCCCCCCTTCCCTGGAATTGACGGTTGTTGAAAAAGACCGTGTTTATAGTTTACTTTCTGTACGCAAACGGCAAAATGCCCCACCACAGGAACCCCGACCATGACCGCAGCGAATTCCCTCTCCAGTATTCCCCAGCGAGCAGCCGCCCACACGGTGGATGTGTCCTTTATTATTCCGGTTTACAACGAAGTGGACAACGTGGATGCCCTGATTCGAGAGGTGGCCCAGACTGGCTACCGGCTGAACCGCTCCTTTGAAATGGTGCTGGTGGATGATGGCTCCAGGGATGGCACGGTACAAGCCCTGCGCCATTTAAGCGATGAATTTCCCCAATTGCGAGTGGTTTGCCTGAAGCGTAACTTTGGGCAAACGGCCGCCACGGCAGCGGGTTTTCGGTACGCTCAGGGCAAGTATTTTGTAACGCTGGACGGCGACTTACAAAACGATCCGGCCCAGGTGCCTGAAATTATCGACATGCTGGAAGCGGAGAATCTGGACATCGTTTGCGGGTGGCGCAAGCATCGTCAGGACAAGGCCTTGACCCGTAAGCTGCCTTCCATGATTGCCAATCGCATTATTGGGGCTTCCACCGGGGTGAAAATCCACGATTACGGCTGCTCCCTTAAAGTGTATCGGGCCGAAGTGGCCAAAGAAGTCCCATTGTACGGTGAAATGCACCGCTTTATTCCCGCTCTGGCCAGTATTGACGGTGCTGTGATCAAGGAAGTACCGGTCAACCATCGTCCCCGAGTGGCCGGTACCAGCAAATACGGTTTATCCAGAACCTTCAAAGTCATTCTGGATCTGCTGACCGTACTGTTTCTGAAACGCTTCCTGACCCGCCCCTTGCACATGTTTGGCCGGGCCGGTTTCGCCTTTTTCTTTGTGGGCGCTCTGATTCTAGGCTCGTTGGTGGTGGACAAACTGCTATTTGGTCACGATATCGGCACCCGCCCCCTCTTGCTGCTGGGTGTATTGATGTTTTTAACCGGCATTCAGCTCATCAGCACCGGTATGATCGCCGAAATTCAGGCCCGTACCTACTTCGAATCGCAGGACAAGCCCATTTACAAGGTCCGCGAAATTATTCAGCACGAAACGCCCCAACATGACCCTTTCCCCATTGGCCAATCCCTCGCACGCTAGGCAAACTCCATCGTTTTCTCCCAAACAGGTCCTAAAAATCCTGATTAGCGTGGTGCTGCTCGGTTTTTTACTGCAACACATCGGGCTGGAAAATGTTCTGCACAAGCTGTCCAAGGCCAACCTGTGGTATATCCCGGTGGGCGTGGTGGTTTACCTGGTGGGGCAGCTCATTAGCGCCTACCGCTGGCAGTTTTTAAGCGCCGCACTGAACTTCAAACTAGCCCTGCGGGAGTTTTACGACTATTACCTGATTGGCATGTTTTTCAACCTGTTTTTACCCGGGGCCATTGGGGGCGATGTTTTACGTCTGTACTATCTGGCCAAAAGCACGGGTCGTCGCAAACGGGAAGCGCTGCTCACCCTCCTTGCCGAGCGAGGGGTGGGACTGGTAGCGCTTTTGCTGCTGACCAGCGCCGTGTGCCTCAGTCCGGCCTTACAGGATAGCCATTTGGCCATCCCCATAACACTGCCCTTCCTGAACCAGCCCTTAATCTTCGACTTGAGCGTGCTGCTGGTCTTTTTATCCACCCTGCTGCTACTGGGCTATTTTTGCCTATGGTTGGTACCTCTGCAAGCCCTAACCCAGAAATTTCCCAAGCTGGCCCTGCTGGATCAGGCCAAGGTCTACTGGGCCAATTTGGGCTTACTGGCCAAGTCCGTTTCTATCTCTCTGTTCGTTCACGCCATGATGATTGTGATGCATTTGCTAATTGCCCAAGCCTTGCACACCTCAGTCAATCCCTTTTATATGACCGTGGTGTATGGCGTGGTTTCGCTTGCCAGCGTTTTGCCCATTGCTTTTAACGGCTTTGGGGTGAGAGAGGGCGCCTATTTGCTGCTGCTCACCAAGGCCGGGCTTCAGCCGGATACCGCCCTGGCCTTTGCCGTTTACTGGGACATTATTTCCACCTGCACATCGCTCATCGGCGGACTGGTGCTGCTGAAAGGACATTATAAAACGCCCACCGCCGCAGAGCAGGCTGATTTGAGTGAAGAATTGGCCTGATGGTTTCTTAAAAAGCAAAAGTGTTTTCCATTCTGTTTTTAATAGCGCAGCCTGCTGGTTCATCCGGTTCGATTTCAGTAGCTGGTGTAGCCACCCACCCATTTCCCGCCCCAGGATATTTCCCAAAATGATCTGCTTGTGGGAGAATTTGAATATCTATGGGAAAATGCCCAAATGCTGGCTGATATTTTTCAGTCTTTTAATTTTTCGGATCACAATCATGAGGTTTACGTTTTGAAAAGCCGTTTGCTCCACATCCATCAGCCACCCCTAATGCTGGCACTGTTGGCCCTTTCCATCGGCGTTTCCACTTCTGTAAGCCAGACTTGGGCTGAAGATGCCCTGGCCCCCGCTGGGGATGTCACTTCCAGCGAAGAAAGCACGCCGACCCCGCTCAGCGAGTTCGCCCCCGATGAAGTCCGGGCAGCCCGCGATCAGCGCTATGACCAGGGTTTGACCGTCAATAAGATCAGTATTGAGGGCAACCGACTGGTTCAGTCAGACAAAATCAAGGATTCCATGGTGATGCGTCCCGGCAGCCTGTACAGCAAAAACACGCTGAAAGACGACCTGCGCCGCATTTATGACATGGGCTACTTCACGGAAAAGATCAAAGCCGTGCCCGTTTCCACCAGTGAAGGCATTGTGTTGCGTATTGTGGTGCAGGAAAACGCGCCGGTCACGGGCGTTCACATCGAAGGCAACTCCATTGTCGAGGACAGCGAGCTTCAGGCCATTTTCGCCAAGCAGACCGGCATGCCCCAGAATATTGGCCAGCTGAATGAAAGCATCGAAAAGGTTGAAAAGCTCTACGCCGACAAGGGGTATGTGCTAGCCCGCGTTTCCAACATCGAGGACGACCCGGACGGGGTTATTAACCTGAAAATCAACGAAGGCACCATTGATAAAGTCCAGTTTGTGGGCAACCGTAAAACCAAGGACTTTGTCATCAAGCGCTTAATGACCACCAAAGTGGGCGACGTGTACAACGAAAAAGCACTGGCCGATGACCTGAAGCGGATTTTCGGTACCCAGGCCTTCTCCGATGTACGCCGAGTCATTACCGCATCGCCCGACAACCCGGATAAATACAACCTGACCGTTGAAGTCGATGAAAAACGCACCGGCTCCATTTCGGTGGGCGGTGGCGTGGACACCAACACCGGTCTGTTCGGCTCCTTGGGTTACAGCGATCCCAACTTCCTGGGACGCGGACAAAACGTGAACTCCATTTTCGCGGTGGGTAGCGGTATCATTGGCCGGGATCGCAACACTCAGGCCAGCGCCCGCACCTACCAGTTTGACGTGGGCTGGAGCGATCCCAGCTTCATGAATACGGCCAACTCGCTCAGCGCAAACCTGTATGGCCGCGACTTCTCCAGCTTTAATATCCCTCTAGGCATTGAGCGCCGGATCGGGACGGAAGTGGCCTGGGGCGCGCCGCTGATGAAGTACAAGAACACCTCTGTGGGCCTCAGCCTGCGGGGCGAAAACGTGCGGATTCGGGATTTCGCCAATAACAACGATTTAAGAGAATTCGGCATTTCCAGCTCAGAGCGTAAAGACCAGCTCAAGGGTGGCACGTTCGTTTCATTGTCCCCCACACTGGCCTTTGATACCCGAAACAACCGCTTCAACCCCACCTCCGGCTGGTTGAACACCGTGTCCCTGACGGGGGCTTACGGCTTGAGCAACAATTCCTACGGGCTGGTCAGCGCCAACCTGAGAAAGTACATCAAAATTCGGGAAGGCATCACCCTGGCCCTGAACGCGCAGGGCGGCAACTCCCTGTTGGGCGATATTCCAGAATTCAACATGTTCCGTATGGGCGGTGCCTATTCAGTTCGGGGCTTCCAGGAAGGCGGCCTGGGGATTGGGAACGGCTACCTGCTGAGTACGGCTGAATTGCGGGCCAAAGTGCCCATGATTGGCAAGATGAAAAATATCCCGGTGCTTAACAGCCTCAGCCTGGCCACCTTCCTGGATGCCGGTACCGTGCTGGGCGAGTCCAACTTCAACAACGTGTTTAACCGCACAGGTCGGGGTATGTCCACCGGTCTGGGGATTCGTCTGAATATGCCCGGTGTTGGGCCCATTCGGATTGATTACGCCATTCCCATTGCGGGTGGCAGCAAATACAACCGGCCTTGGAACTTTGGTGTCGGTGAAAAATTCTAGCCGGTGTTAACGCAAAATTGCCCAGGAACAAGACTCTGCCTTTTGCATCTTGTTCAATATAGCAGTTTCTGAAATAATCGACAGCATTGCTTGTCTGTTTGTCCAAAGGAGTTTTTATTATCCATGAGACGTATCCTGACGATTGTCCTTTCTGTTCTGGTCATTGGGTTGGGTAGCCTTCGGGCAGCTCAGGCGGCTGATACCATTGGCACCATCGACTACGAAAAACTGATCCGCTCTTACAACAAGGCCCAAATGTTTAACGATGACATGAAGGCCAAAGAAGCCGATCTGGAAAAAATGCAGGCCGAATTCGTAAAACAGATTCGGGAAGCCAAAACCAAGCAGCCCAACAACCCGGTGGCGGTGGATCAATTGCAAAAAAGTCTGGAAGATAAGCTGGCCGCCAAGGTCAATGAGTACCGCGATACTCAGGCCGCCAAAGCCAAAAGCCTGGAAACAGCCATGACCAACACCATTGAAGAAGTGGCCCGCAGCAAGAACCTGTCCGTTATTATTGCCAAGCAGTCCGTTTTTGTGGGCGGCACCGACATCACCAATGAAGTGCTTTCCAAATTAAACGCGGGCACCCCGGACGTTAAATAGGGCACCGCATTCAAACACTTTTTAAAAGCCAGGCTGTCCCCAGTCTGGCTTTTTACATGCAAGCCTTGTCCAAGCGCATATTTACAGTGTTTAACCTGTCCAGACTTTGCCCGCCAATCTTGCTAGAATCAAAGCATGAGAGAGCTCGCTTCCCCTGAAAACACCCCCAAAGTGCCTACTGGCAAACAGAGCCACTACGACACCCTGCACTCCATGTCGGTGGATCCAGTTGGGGCCACGCCCATGGTCAGTCAATTTTTGACGGTTAAATCCGAGTACCCGGGAATTATCCTGTTTTACCGCATGGGGGATTTTTACGAGACTTTTTTTGAGGATGCCCTGATTACGGCACGGGTGCTGGAAATTACCCTGACCGGACGGGACGCCGGGAAAGCGGGCCGCATTCCCATGGCGGGCATTCCGGTCAAAGCGGCCGAAACCTATTTAACCAAGCTGCTGTCCCAGAATTTAAAAGTGGCCATTTGCGAGCAAATGGAAGATCCCAGCCAGGCCAAGGGCTTGGTGAAACGGCAGGTGGTGCGGGTGTTGTCCAGTGGCACTATTACCGAGCAATCGCTGCTGCGCCCGGAGGAAAATAACTTTCTGGCGGCCATTCACATTCAATCGCAGCAAGCGTGCGGCTTGGCCTACTGCGATGTCACCACCGGGGAGTTTCGGGTCACCGAATTGAGCTTTCTGGAACTGTTGTCCGAGCTGGATCGCATCCGTCCGGTGGAGATTTTGGTGAAAGGCCGCAAACGCAAGGCCACGTCCATTCACGAACTGGATAGCTTTATCGCCGATGTGCCGCCGGAAATCAGTGAAAACTACCGCTGCACCCCACTGCCGGAAGGCGCTTTTCAGGTGTCCGATACCCGTCGTGGCCTGCTCGATCTGTTTCAAGTGGCCTCCCTGGAAGGCTTTGGGCTGGAGGATCAACCCTGTGCTTTACAGGCCGCTGGTACCATTGGCTATTACATCAGCCGGAATTTTCTGGATCAATTGCCCGTGTTCAACGGCATTCGGTTGTATTCGCTGCAACAAACCGTGACCATGAACACCACGGCTCGCCGCAATCTGGAGTTACTCTCCACCGCCAAAAGCGGCCAGACGGAAGGTAGCCTGCTGTGGGTACTGAACCAGACCTGCACCAGCATGGGCGCCCGCTTGTTGCGCCAGTGGATCAACCAGCCCCTGACCCATTTGCCAGAGATTGAATCCCGGCTGGATGGGGTAGAAGAACTGGTGCGGCATGCGGACATTCGAGAATCGGTGCGCCACCTGCTGCCCGATATTTATGACATTGAGCGCCTCAGCACCAAGGTGGCCAACTTCAGTGCCAGCCCCCGGGATTTAATCGCCCTCAAGCATTCCATTGCCCGCTTGCCCGATTTATCCAACCTGCTCAAGCCGCTGGAGAGCTTTTATTTGAACCGGCTACAGGACTTCCCACCGGAACTGTTCAAGATGATGGCCCTGATCGAGCAGGCCATTGATGATTCTCCCAGCCTGAACCTGAAGGAAGGGGGCATTATCAAGACCGGTTACCACGCCCAACTGGATCAGATGCGGGAATTGGTGCGCAATCATGAGACCTGGCTGGCCCAGTACGAGCAGGAACAACGGGAACGAACCGGCATTAAGACCCTGAAGGTGTCGTTCAACAGCGCTTTTGGTTATTTTATTGAGGTCACCCGGGCCAACAGTGGGGCTGTGCCCGCCGATTACCACCGGAAACAAACCTTAACCAACGCTGAGCGCTACACCACCGACATTTTAAAGACCCACGAAGCTCAGGTGCTGGATGCCCAGAGCAACCAGTACGAGCTGGAATACACCCTGTTTATGGATTTGCGGCAAAAACTGCTGACTTACGCCCATATCGTGGCCGATTCCGCCCAGCGGGTGGCCGTGCTGGATGTCTTGCAGTCGCTGGCCACCGTGGCTGTGGAGCAAAATTACGTGCGTCCGCACGTGGATGACTCTCTGGAAATTAACTTACAGCAAAGCCGCCACCCGGTGGTGGAAAAGATTCTGCCTTTGGGACGCTTTGTGCCCAATAACGTGGCCTTGTCCGCCGATCCCGAAGCCCTGCAAATCCCGCAGATGATGATTATTACAGGCCCCAATATGGCCGGAAAATCGACTTATATGCGGCAAGTGGCTCAAATCATTTTAATGGCCCAGATGGGGTCGTTTGTTCCGGCCAGTTATGCCCGCATTGGCTTGGTGGATGGCATTTACACCCGGGTGGGCGCCGTGGATGATCTGTCCAGCGGACAATCCACCTTTATGGTGGAAATGAACGAAACGGCCCAAATACTGCACGGGGCCACCCGCCGCAGTCTGGTATTACTGGATGAAGTGGGGCGGGGCACCAGCACTTACGATGGGGTGTCCATTGCCTGGGCTGTATCGGAGTACATGACCCAGCGCATGGGTTGCCGCACCCTGTTTGCCACCCACTACCACGAACTGAACACCCTGGAGCAGAATTACCCTAAAATTGCCAATTACCGGGTTTGCGTGGCTGAAGCGGACGGGGAAATTGAGTTTTTACACACGGTGGAACCGGGCGCCGCCCAAAAGAGTTACGGCATTCAGGTGGCCAAAATGGCCGGATTGCCCGCGGAGATTATCCACAAGGCAGAAGCCATATTGAGCCAGATGCAACGAAAAGAGCTGGCGGCGGTCAGCGCAAAAGCTTCCCGTGAGGAGACTTTGGAAACCCCACAGCTGAGCTTGTTTTAGCGAGGCAGAGTTGCCGTAGCAGGCGTCATTACAGTACACTGATGAGAGCCTAGGATAATCCCCCGACTGTTTTCATACCCAGCGCTCCCAGAATGCCATCAATCGAGAAAGCCACACACCGATCATGATCAGCACTGACAGTACCATCGCCGCCATTGCCACCGCCCGAGGCCAAGGCAGTGTGGCCGTCCTCCGTATTAGCGGCAAAGAGGCCTGGAGCATCGCCTATGAGCTATTCTCCAAGAAAAATTTAAAGTTCCAGCATGGGCGTTTTTACCACGGCTGGATTGCCGATGAGGGCGATATCATTGATGAGGTGCTGTTGTTATCGTTCAAAGGCCCGCACAGCTACACCGGGGAAGATGTCATCGAGATTCACTGCCACGGCGGCGATGTCATTTCTCACAAAATCCTGAACCTGTGCGTGAAAAACGGGGCCCGAGTGGCCATGCCCGGCGAATTCACCATGCGCGCCTACCTCAATGGCAAAATGGATCTGACTCAGGCCGAATCGGTCATGGATCTGATCTCCTCCCGCAGCGAGCGGCTGATTTCTCAGGCCTCCAACAATTTGAAAAACCGCTCTTTGGGTAAGTATATCGATGACATGAGCCAGGGCCTGTTGACCTTGCAGGCTCAAATTGTGGCCAGTATTGATTTCCCTGATGAAGTGGAGGAGCCGGATCGGCAAGTGCTGGCCCATCAGCTGGAAGAGTGCCTGTCTGGCATTTCCCGCCTGAAGGAAAGCGCCCAGCGCAACCGCATGGTGCGGGAAGGCCTGAAAGTGGCCTTGCTGGGCATGCCCAACTCCGGGAAGTCCTCGTTATTCAACGCCTTATTGGCGCGAGATCGCTCCATTGTGACCGATCAGGCAGGCACCACCCGGGATGTGGTCACCGAGGTGCTGGATATCGATGGCATCGCCATCACCCTGATTGATACGGCAGGCATTCGGGAAACCCACCACAGCATTGAGATGATGGGCATTCAGCGCAGCTGGCAGGCCGCTTCCGAAGCGCAGATTGTCATTTACCTGATCGATTGCTCGGTGGGCTTGCTGCGTTATGACATGCAGATTTTAAGCAAGCTGGAAGCCAGTAATACCATTGTGGTGGGTAACAAGAAGGACTTACTGCGCCCCGGCCAAAAAACCTTCCCCAACTGGATTTATGTGTCGGTTAAATCACGGGAAGGCATGGATGAAATTTACGCCGCCCTGCAAGAAAAAATCCGAGCGTTTTCTCACGAAGATACCGGGCTGACCTTGTCACTGAATCAGCGCCAGATTAAATGCTGCATTGAAGTGGAAGAGTGCCTGAAGCAGGCTCAGGCGGCCATTCAGTCCACCCTGCCTTTAGATGTGGTGACCATGCCCATGACAGAGGCCCTGCGTAAGCTGGATGAGCTGATGGGACGGGACACCACGGAAGAAGTACTGACCAGCGTGTTTCAGCAATTCTGCGTGGGCAAATAGGCTTTTATGACTGAAGCGAACGGGTTTGAGCATCTAACCCTGGCGGAACAAGTAGCCCAACTGTTTATGGTGGGTTACGAAGGGTTAACCCCCAACCCCATCACCCACCGCTTTTTGGAGCGCGGCGTGGGGGGCCTGATTTTTTTTCGGGATAATTTTGACGCCTTACCCCAGCAAACCCCACAGGCAGTGGCGGATTTGACCGAAAAACTGCAAGCCAGCGTCCCGGCGCATCTTCCCCACATGTTGATGGGCATTGATCAGGAAGGCGGTCAGGTAGAGCGCTTGCCGCACACGCTGTTTCCCACAGCCCTGTCCCCCCGAGCGGTGGCCTTGGCCCCAGCAGCGGAACCACTGGCTCAGTCAATGTATCAGTCCATCGCTCAACATTTACGGGCACTGGGCTTGAATCTGAATTTTTTTCCCACCCTGGATGTGAATTTACAGGCTGAAAACCCCATTATCGGGGTGCGCAGCTTCGGGGATGATCCCGAAACGGTGTGGCGCTTTGCGGACATTGCCTTGCGGGCTTTTGCGGCTGAAAAGCTGATTGCCGTGGGCAAGCACTTTCCCGGGCACGGCAACGGCACCGTGGATTCCCATCTGGACTTGCCCACCCTGCACTTCAGCGAAGTCGAACTCCAGCCCTTCCAGCAGGCCATTGAGGCCGGGGTACCCGTGATGCTGGTGGCCCACGGCTATTACCCGGCGTTGCAAACCACGGAAGCGGAACGACAGCTCCCCTCCTCGGCCTCCCCGGCAGTTATTCAGGGCTTGCTACGGGAGCGGTGCGGCTTTCAAGGGGTCATCATTACCGATGATATGTGCATGGGGGCCATCACCAAACACCGAAACCCGGTGGAGGCAGCGCTGGCCTCCCTCAAGGCAGGGGTGGATATTCTGCTTTACAAACAAAGCACCGAAGCGGAATGGGCGGTTTATGAAGCGGTATTGGCGGCCTTTGAGAGCGGAGTTCTTCCCCTCAGCCAGTTGCAAGACTCCCTCCACCGGATTGCCCGCTTAAAAGCGCACTATCTGGCGGAAGTCCGGACCAGCCCGATTACGCTAACCCCAACCGATTGCGCCCAACAGGCCCGCAACTGGGCCGAACAGGGCATCAGCCTGTTGGCGGGCTCCGCCGATGCGCTGCCCCTGCCCTTGGAGGCGCCCTTGCTGCTGGTGCATCCTGAGCGCACCGGCATGGGCAATTACGCCTTTGATGTGCCCACCTCGCCGTCGCTGGAATATTATCTGGAGAAGGCAGGCTTCAATCACCTTGAGGGTTTGACTTATCCCGCCAAGCAAGCCTTTGAGGCCCAAGCGCTCTGCGATGGCTTGACGACTTCCGCCCCGGAGACCGTGCTTTTCGTCAGCTTCAACCCCTTGATTTACACCAGTCAGGCTAACTTATACACGCTTTTAAAGGCCCGGTTCCCCCAAGCCCGCTTCATACTGGCCTCAGCGGGGACTCCTTACGATTTGCAAGCCTTGGCCGCACCCGAAGCGCACCTGAGCCTTTGCACCTATCGGCCTGCCAACATGCAGGCCTTGGCTAACTTGCTGGCAAATGGTTTTTCAACAAAGGCAACACCTGACGCGCTGCAACCCGCAAAACCGCTTCCCGCAAAGCCTCTTTAGGCTTCGCCATGGCCGCTTGAACACTGGCTTCATCCTGGGCCAGGGGTTGGCAATAGCTGCTATTCGGCAATGGTAAGCCCGACTGGCATTGACCGGGAAGCAAAAAGACCGGCTTATCCCCAGCCAGCGCCAGCAAATGCCCTACCGCCTTCCCGCCCAGGGATGTGGCGTCAAAACGGCCCTCCCCGGTCAGGATGATATCGGCAGCGGCCACTTTTTCGTGCAGGCCCAGGGCTTGGGCAATCCAGTGGCTACCTGAAATCAATTGGGCATTTTCCGAGCAATGCAGCAGCCCGAAGGCCAAACCGCCTGCCGCCCCGGCCCCCGCCAGCGCCGCAGAATCGACTTTAAAAGAGCGTTTTAGCAAAGCGCTCACGTGGGCCAAGCCCTGCTCCAACTGCTGACATTGCTGGGCGGAAGCCCCTTTCTGAGGCCCAAAAACCGCCGCTGCCCCTTGTGGACCCAGCAAAGGATTCTGGACATCCGTGGCGATGCGCAAGGCAGGCAGTGGTGAATGGCCAGCAGTCAATCCGGCAGTTAGTGGTGAACGCTCCAGTCGGTGGATACGGCCTAAATCGCCTCCACTCAGAGGGGCTTGAATTTCGTAATTCTGATCATCCCAAAAACGCCAGCCCAAAGCCTGCAAGGCCCCCAGACCGCCATCAGTGGAGGCGCTGCCGCCCACGGACACCACCACCGTGTCCGGCTGATGCTGGCGTACGGATTCACGAATCAATTCCCCCACCCCGTAAGACGTGGCCGCCACGGGGTGCCGTTCTGCGCCTAGCAGCTTTAAGCCATGGGCCTGCGCCGACTCGATGATCACGGTTTTGGCAGCAGGCTCCCACAAATAGTGGGCCTGTACCGGCATAGTGGCGATGGGGCCCGTCACCCGCAGGCTGTTCAGGCGGGCTTGCGCCCAACTTTGGCTGAGGACCTGCAAGGTATCGTCTCCCCCATCGGCAATGGGGCATACCTGAAGGTCCACCGTATCCCCCAGAGCCTCCCGGAGGGCGGATTGCATGATCTCGGCTGCCTCCCCGGCGGACAGGGTACCTTTGTAGCAGGCCGGGGCGATCAAAATACGAGGGCTTCGGGCATTCATGGCAGCATCATACCACCCCGCCCCCCGGCCAAGAAGCGCCTCCGAGTAGTCCCAACGGCCAGCCCCGCAGCTTGGGCCAAAACCTTGCTAGAATAAGAGCATCTAAACCATCCGGGAGTGCGCGTGTTCTTGAAGCAATGCGATCTGAAAATCGCTGGCTTGTGGCTGGGCCTGCTGACAGGCTTTGTGATGCTGGCCTTCCATCTAATGCGCCCGGACGTGGTCGGCTTTCTCTACGATGACGGCATGTACCTGATGGTGGCCAAAGCCATGGCCGAGGGCCACGGGTACCGGCTCATGGGCATAGTGGATCAGCCCTATTTCTACAAGTACCCGCCCCTGTTTCCCCTGATGCTGACGCTGGGCTGGCTCATCAACCCGCAGTTTCCGCACAATATTGTGTGGCTCAAGAGCATTAATATTCTGCTGGCCACCGGCACCTTGGCCCTGTGGGGCTATTACTTCCGCACAATCCGCCAGTTCCCGCAGTGGGTCTGCGTGCTGCTGATTTTCATTCTAGGCACCCACTGGCGCTTTCTGGAAGTCAGCATCGATCTGATGTCCGAGCCCTTGTTCATGCTGATTAGCACCCTTGCCCTCATTCTGTGTCATCGGTTTAACAGAGACGATCAACCGTTCACCGCTGCCCAAGTGGCTATGCTGGTGCTTTTGAGTGTGGCCGCCTTTTATACCCGCACCATGGCCTTGCCCCTGATAGTGGCCATTGGCCTGTGGCTGTGGCTAAGCGGTCAGCGCAAGCAAACCGGGGCTTACTGGCTGGGGAGCGGACTGCTCATGCTGCCCTGGCTCCTATGGTCGGGCTCCCGGAAAGACACCACCTACGCCCTGGGCGATTTTTTAGTGCGCACCTTTCAGGAGACTTACTTTCAGTCCTTTCGCATGGATTTAAAGTATGAGTACACTTTGCCGGCGCTGGTGGGAAAGGGGATTCAGGAGCTGCTGGGGAATTTCTCCGTACAGTTTTTCCCCCTTCTGGAGCGCTTTTTTCTGCAAAAGCCCACCCTGCTCTCGGAAAGCGTCATTCTGGGCCTGAGTTTTGCCCTGATTTTGCTGCTGGGCCGCTACGCCTACCAGCGGCTCAAGGCACGCCAATTTTCCCCGGAAGGGCTTTATGTTTCCGTCTATCTGGCGATTCTACCGTTCTGGAGTTTTTACAACGTCTACCCCCGGTTTTTAATGCCCTTGTTGCCCATCCTATGGGCGCTACTCTGGTGTGCGCTTCTTCCCCGGGGGACGCAGAGCAGCCCAAAGCCATGGTTCCTGCCCGGTCTGCTGATGGTGGCCATATTGGTATTGAACAATATTCATCTACAGCCCTACCTCTACAAGCAAAGCGCCAATCAAATGGCCATCAATACCCAGATCGATGTTTGGCAGGAGTATGCCGACACCCTGCACTTTTTGAACACGCAAGTTCCACCGCACAGCCGAATTTACTTGGAAAATCTGGATGAAGCCTACTTCTATGCGCTAAATACAACCCATCAGGCCCTGGACGCCTTCTTATTTCTACCCATGAATAAGCTAGAGCAGCACTGCCCCCAAAGTCAGCGGGCGTGCTTAGAATCACTTTATAGCGCTAACAACCAAGCCAAGCAAACCTTAATCAATCAAAAAAACATAACCTATCTGGTCAGCAGTACGGTGCAAATCACCAAGTTACCCAAGAATAACTGGCGTCTCTCCGCTAAAAAATACCCCTTGGCAATTGAATTAAAACGGTCAAATTCCCCAAGATTTCTGCGCGTCTTTCAAAGTCCGCACGGCCTTATAGAAATATTCAAAATTCAACACGCTCAAAAAGATCGGTAATTTTACCGATACGGAACGCGTCCAAGAAGCCGACACTCCTAACAGAGATATAATAAATAATAAACAATCATTTTGGTTTCAGAACGCACAATGTTCGTCCAACGGTAAGGTGAGGAAAAGGAGCCCCTATGACAACCCAAAAAGGTTTTACCCTGATTGAATTGGCCGTGGTTATCGCCATTATCGCCATTTTGGCCGCCGTGGCCCTGCCCCGTTTCGGTAACACCACCGCCCAAGCGGAAGCCTCTATGATTAAAGACTTAAAAGCCCAATTGGCCAGTGCAGCAGCCATTTACACTGCGGAAAACGCTTCGACCCCCAATGGGTTTGACAACTTTGTTGATCAAGCCAGAACTACTGGAGCAGGAAAAACCATTGCCATTGGCAGCTTTGGAGCTCAAACTGGAGGTACTTGCCAAGTTGCAGCAGCTAGAATTACTTGCACCAACCGCTTTGCCAAATGGAGCCCTGTGACCTACAACTGGAACCAGGGTGTTATCGGTGTAACCGCGACTCCAGTTAACCAAGGCACCAACGCTTTACCCGCCATCAACCAATAGGATTAGCAGAAACTCAGCAGAGAGGCTTTTGCTTAAGGGCCTCTCTGCCGCCTTAAGCCCGACAAAACTATCGTGAAATTCAGAAACCATATTCTGGCACCATTGTTGGTCATGGTGCTTTTAACGTTTCTGGTGGGCGGCACCGCCTACCAGCAAGCCGTGGGCTGGAAACAGGAAGTCACCCGGGTCACCCACAAGGTCAGCCAACTGGTCATCCTCAGCAACATCCGCTGGGGCATTAAAAAAGTGCAGCGGGAACTCCCGGAAAACCCGCAGCAAGCCCAGGCCGACTGGAACGAAATTTATCGGCAAGCCCTGATGCTGGCCGATATTGAGCAAAAGGCCGCTCCGGCCCCTAACACCACGACCATGGTGTCGCCGCTGCTGCAAAGCATTTTGGCCAACCCGGCCCCCAGCGCCCCCTTGCTGGGCAAGCTCAGCCAAAACGAACTGTTTACCCTCAAGCTGGAATCGCTGACCGAGCTGGGCGCCCTGCAGGATCAGGCCCAGCAAGTAACCCAGCAAATCACCCTCAGCATGGTGGTTCTGGGGCTCATCTTAACCGCCATCACCGCTTTCGATCTCGATCGGCTCATCCAGCAACTGGCCCGCTCCCGAGATTTAAACGTTCGCTTGCAAGAAGAAGAGCGCCAACGCATCGCCCAGGAACTGCATGACGGGGTGGTGCAGGAGCTGGTGGATCTCAAACGGGCTTACTCGGCGGACAAAGTGGATTCGGTGATTGAGAACCTGCGGCGGGTTTGCCACAACCTGAAGCCGCAAATACTGGAGGATCTGGGTCTGGTGGCCGCCCTGGAATTTCTGGCCGACGATTTACGACAAACCGGCATTGCGCAAGTCTCTCTCAATACTGCCGCCGAAGGACTCAAACAACTCCCCAAACGCTACGAACTACCGCTTTTTAGGGTCTTTCAGGAACTTTGCTCCAACATTAAACATCACGCCCAGGCCAGTCAGGTACAAATCACTCTGGCCTATGCCCCGGAGGACGGCCCCATTTTAAGCGCCACCATCAGCGACAATGGCCGGGGCTTTGACCCGAAGCAGAAAGATCCCCATAAAATGGGATTAACCGGTGTTCAGGAACGCATCCAGCAATTGGGCGGAAAAATTCATATCCGCAGCCAACCCGCTCAGGGCAGTCACTTCCAGATCATTGTCCCGGTGAAATCTAAATGAAAGCGTCCATCCCCGCACAAGCAAAAGTCCCCATCACCGTGCTGCTGGTCGATGACCACGATGTGGTGCGTCAGGGCACCCGGGAAATGCTGCACCGCCATACCCACTTTACCGTGGTGGGAGAAGCCGCCAATGCCGAAGGACTGTCCGGCCTGATTCAACTCAAGCAGCCGGATCTGGTGCTGCTGGACATCAATTTACCCGGCAAAAACGGCCTACAACTCACCCAGGAGCTGCTCGCCCGCTTCCCCACGCTCAGCATCGTCCTCTTCTCCGCCCACTGTGAACTACAGTACATCCGCAAGGCCCAACAATTGGGGGTGGCGGGCTTTTTAAGCAAAACCATCGATGAGCAAACGCTTTGCGCCAAGCTGCTGGAAGCCATGCAGGGCGGCCAAAGACCGGTTTTCTCCCCCGACGTGGCCGAGAAGCTGGCCAAAGAACGCCGCGAGAGCGCCCCCAATCCTTTCACTGCCCGAGAGCAGGAAATTTTAATCCAGTTGGCCCAGGGGCTCAGCAATCAGGCTATCGCCAAACTGCTTTGCCTGTCCGTCAAAACCGTGGATACCCACATTGCCAACCTCATGAAAAAAACCGGCCTGAACAAGCGAACCTTGCTGGTGGCCTACGCCTTTGAACACGGTCTGGTGTAAAACCTGCGGCTCTCAAACGGAGAAAGTGATCTCGATTCGCCGAGCGGGCCGCCCGAGATTGACCCCATGGTCTATTCCTCCAATCCGCAACAATCAGTTACAATACAACCAGTGCATAGTCAGATTGAGTGGTTGACGTGGCGTTGAGACACCCTGTTTTAAATGGCTTGATTTTGGCCCTGAGCCTTGGCCTTCTGGCTGACAGCCTTTCTGTTGCCGCTGAGCTGAACGGTTTTGCCATCGACACTCAGGATAAAAATGTGACGGTCACCCTGTTCACCGATCAGCGGGTGAGCTACAGCACCGAACATCAGGGTAAACAGTTCGCCATTATCCTGCCGGAGACCCAATTGTCCCAGGAACAGCTCGACAATGGCCTTCCGGTGGTGCTGGATAACAAGAACCGCTTCATCGGGCGGGCCGTTCCCCATGGCGACGGCAAGGTTAAAATCATTTTACCCAATCTGGCGGCCAATGAGTATGCCGTCTCGGTTCAGCAACAGCACAGCAAACAGCCTCAAAAAGTGGCCACCAGCAGCCCGGAAAAACTGAAACCCCGGCCAGCGGTCAGCAAAGAGCGGAGCGACCACTTTGAGCAGGTAGCCGCCCACTTCGAGAAACCCAGCCCTAAAAAAGAGACGGCCTCTGCCAGTGCCAGCAATCATCGGCTAAAGCTGAGTCCGACACCAGTGAAAGCTACCCAGGGCGGGGTGTGGAACCCTTATGTCTATCGCCCTTCGGATTTCCAGCCGGAACAGCCGGTGCGCAAAGCCAGCAAGCCGGTGCCCGCTAGCCCTTCCCTCCGGGCAGAACCCATCAACACCCTCTCGGTGGCGGAATCCATGCCAGCGCCGCCAGCCGGGACTGCAACCAATGCCGATCCGCTTTGGTATTTGCACGCCCTGCCGCCCGCCCAGCCAATGCCCGCAGACGCCCTGAAAGGGCCAGCCGCTTCAGCGCAAGGCCAGACCCATTCGCCAAACGTCACCAACGTGAGCCAACCGGCCAAAGTGGGCTCCAGTGAACTTAAGGAGCTGACCAGTGAAGTCCGCAAGGGCTTCCAGTCCATTCCTCAGTGGCTATTCATCACTGTCGCTGTTTTCTTTGGTGGTATTGGGGTGTTCTGCGTCATCGGAGCGCTGGTGCTTTTAAAAATCCTGTTCACCCAGGTGCGCCAATCCGTATCCAACGGGAATCTGCCTGCCAGCATTCCTTACGTAACCGGATTAATGCCGCTTTATCCGGCTCCCGGAACCGCTGAGAACACAGCCCCAGACGAACTGAATGCGTCCGGAAAGGCCGCATACGCCAGCCGTCCCAGTTACGGCCAGACATCACTCCGGTTTGAGGACAAAAGCGCTATCAAAGCGCTGGACTATCTGAAAGAAACCCCCGCAAGCGTGACTCAGGCCATCCATAACACCCGGGTCAGCCGGTTACAGAGTCGAAAAAGAACAAATTTCAGGGAGTTTCCCCAAGCCTCCAACCGTTAGCACAACCCGATCCGGTCCAATGACCTCTCCACGGGGCGAACCTCCCGGACAGGCCGCCTTTCCTCAATCGGGATAAGGCCAGCCGCTGACCTCACGTTTGCACTTTGCTTGTGATATATTGAATTGGCAGTTATTTTGGCTGTATCAGCCGTATGAACTTTAGCAAGAAGGAAAATGCTTATGGCAAGCAAAGTCGCCATTAATGGCTTTGGTCGCATCGGTCGCTTGACCCTTCGGGCCGCTCTGGAAAACCCTCGTGTGGACTTAAACGTCGTTGCTATCAATGACTTAACCACCCCCAAGCAATTGGCCCACCTGTTCAAGTATGACTCCACCATGGGCATCTACAAAGGCGAAGTGGACTTCACCGAAAACGCCCTGATCATCGACGGGCGCACCATCCGCATTTATGCCGAAAAAGATCCGGCCAACCTGCCCTGGAAAGACCTGGGTGTGGATGTGGTCATCGAATCCACCGGCTTTTTCACCGATGGCGAGAAGGCCAAAAAACACATTGAAGCCGGTGCCAAGAAAGTCATCATCAGCGCCCCGGCCAAAAACGAAGACATCACCGTGGCCATCGGCATCAACGCCCACGAATACGACCCGGCCAAACACCACATCATCTCCAACGCCAGCTGCACCACCAACTGCCTGGCCCCCATCGGCAAGGTGCTGCACGAAACCTTCGGAGTGGTCTCCGGGATTATGACCACCATCCACAGCTACACCGGCGATCAGCGTCTGCTGGATGCCCCGCATGAAGATCTGCGCCGGGCCCGCGCCGCCGCCCTGAGCATGGTTCCCACCTCCACCGGGGCTGCCAAAGCCATCGGTTCCGTGTTACCCGCCCTGAAAGGCAAGCTGAACGGTTACGCCGTTCGGGTCCCAACCCCCGATGTCAGCCTGACCGACCTGACCGTGGTCACCGAAAAACCGATGACCGTGGAAGCCATCAACGAGGCTTTCAAAAAGGCCGCCGCCAACGAGCTGAAGGACGTACTGGAATACGCCGAAGCCCCGCTGGTCAGCACCGATTACATCGGCAACCCGCACAGCTGCGTGTTCGATCCTGAGTTCACCCAGGTCATCGGCAGCAACATGGCCAAAGTGATTGGCTGGTACGACAACGAATGGGGCTACAGCAACCGCCTGGCGGAACTGACCCACATGGTGGCCGAGCGACTGCCGGTCAGCGTTTAATCGCAACTTTACAGAGGGGAGCAAATGCTCCCCTCTGGCTATATCCCCTTTGCTACATGCACACAGTTTGACAGATCGTTTGAGTTGAAACCCATTTCGCAGGAGAGAGATTGATGGCTACCCCTCGCCGCCCCATTATTGCCGGCAACTGGAAAATGTTTAAAACCACGCACGAGGCCAGTGCCTTTATGGATGCCCTTTGGCAAAAAGTACAATCGCTGAAAGGGATTGAGCTGCCGGAAATTGTGGTCTGCCCGCCATTCACTGCTCTCAGCACCGTAAAGCAACAGGTGGAAGCGCTGAGCGCCCCCTTTATCGTGGCCGCTCAAACCATGGAAAGCCGGGATAGCGGCGCATACACCGGCGAAATCTCCCCTCTGATGCTCACCGACATCGGCGTGCGCTGGGTGGTTCTGGGTCACAGCGAGCGCCGTCAATATTTCAACGAAACCGATGAAACCGTCACCGCCAAGACCTTGGCCGCCCTCAAGTACGGTCTGACCCCCATTGTTTGTGTAGGAGAAGAGCTGCAAGAGCGGGAAAACGGCTTAACCGATGCGGTCATCGAGCAGCAGATTCGGGCCGTGTGCAGCCAACTGCAAGCCAGCGACTTGCCCAAGATCGTGATTGCCTATGAGCCGGTTTGGGCCATCGGTACCGGTAAAGTCTGCGAAGCCGCGGAAGCCAACCGGGTTTGCGCCCTGATTCGGCACTTTGTGAGCGAATACGGCCCGGCGGATCAAACCCGCATTCTCTACGGCGGCAGCGTAAAGGCCGATAACACCCAAGCCCTGATGAGCCAAAGCGACATTGATGGCGGATTGGTGGGTGGGGCCAGCCTGGAGGCGGACAGCTTCTTCGCCATCATCCAGCACGCCAGCCCTGTCACCGCCTAGGAGTCGCGCGCCATGCAAACCATCCCCCAACCCATTCAGGTGGCCATTCATCGGCTGGCCCACGCCCCCAAGCATTTGCCCGCCTACGCCACGCCGGGTTCCGCTGGCATGGACGTGCAGGCCGCCATTGGGGTACCCTTGACACTGCAACCACTGGAACGGACCCTGGTGCCCACGGGCTTTATCATGATGCTGCCGGAAGGCTACGAGTGCCAGGTACGGGCCCGCAGCGGGCTGGCCATCAAGCACGGCATTTGTCTGGCCAACGGCGTGGGAACCATTGATAGCGACTACCGGCACGAAGTCAAAGTGGCCCTCATCAACCTATCCAGTGAGGCGTTCACCATCCAGCCCGGCGATCGCATCGCCCAGTTGGTCATTGCCCCGGTCACCCAGGTACGGTGGACTGAAGCCGAGGACGTGGTGCTGGTGGAGGGACGTCAGGGTGGCTTTGGTTCCACCGGCATTGCCGCCCCGGAACCAGCCTAGACCGCAGGACGCTGTTTTACCGTGAAATGTGTGATTCAACGGGTCTCCCGAGCCAGCGTAACAGTCGATCAAAGCACCGTGGGCCAGATCGATCGCGGGTTGCTGGTGCTGTTTGGCGTGGAAAAAGACGATGACGCCCGCCAGCTGGATTACCACGTGGGCAAACTGCTCAAGCTGCGCATTTTTCCCGATGAACAAGGCAAAATGAATCGCTCGGTGCAGGACATTCAGGGCGGCATTCTGGTGGTGTCCCAATTCACCCTGGCCGGCGACTGCCGCAAGGGCAATCGTCCCGGTTTTGACAACGCCAAAGCCCCTCAGGAGGCCGAGCAACTGTACTTGCAACTGGTGGAAAAGCTGCGCGAAACCAGCGATTTAATCATAGAAACCGGGGTCTTTGGCGCTGATATGCAAGTCTCACTGATCAACGATGGCCCGGTGACCTTCATTCTGGAGAATTAAGCACTCGGCCGCCAACTGCACACCGGCTCAGGGCCTGGAGAGTCTGAGTGAGACAGCAGGCTGGCTTTGCTCAGGCGGGCCGAATGACATCCAAAATGGCTTTGCCGCCTTGTTGTAATAGATCTTGAGCCAGACGTTGCCCGGCAGCCACCGCATCCGGCGCTTCAAATGTCGTGTAAGCGTAAACAGCTTCGGTGCCATCCACCGATAAGACCACGCCCTTCATCTCATACCCATACTCACAGGGGCGACAGTAGGCACCGAGCGGCAATTGGCAGCCCCCCGCCAAGGTGGTTAACACAGCGCGCTCGGCCAGTCGGGCCACTTCCACGGCAGGACGTAGCAAAGGCTGAATCAGGTTGCGAATCCGACCATCCTCTACCCGGAACTCCAACCCCAGAATGCCTTGAGCCACTGCGGGAATGCTCTGTTCCCAAGCATCAAAGGCTTGAGTAATGCGATCCTGCCAGCCCAGTCGCCGAATTCCGGCGGCCGCCAACACAATGGCCTCATAAGGGCCTTCTTCCAGCTTGCGGTAACGGGTTTGCAGGTTCCCTCGAATCACCTGATAGGTCAAATCAGGCCGCAGCCGACGCAGTTGGGCTTCTCGCCGCAGGGACGAAGTCCCCACCACGGCCCCGGCAGGCAGCGCCTCAAAGGGCACCGAATTTTTGCTCACTAAAACATCCCGGGCGTCTTCCCGCTCCCCAAAGGAAACCAAAGCCAAACCATCGGGAAACGCTCCCGGCATATCCTTCATGCTATGCACGGCCACGTCAATCTGCCGCTCTAGCAAGGCTACTTCCAGCTCCTTGACAAACAGACCCTTGTCTCCCGCCTTGGACAAAGCGGTATCCAGGATGATATCCCCCTGGGTCTTGAAGGTGTGAATTTCCACTTGCAGCGCTGGCCACTGCTGACGCAGGGCCTCGGCCACCTGATGGGTTTGCGCCAGAGCCAAAGAACTCTCCCGGCTGCCCAGCCGCACCAATTGTTCAGTCATCATCCGTTAAACCCTTTAGGCCGATGCCGTATTGTCCCACAAAGGCGCGGGCTCCGCCGTGGCGTTATCGACATCGGTACTCAAATCAATATCAAAGAGGTGACTCAACACCGAGGCCTGCTGGTAGATTTCCGCCAGATTGCGAGAACTCTTCAGCCGCACGGTGGGATCGTGCAGAATCTTGCGAATGAGGTTCTTGGACACCACGTCAATCAGTTCATACTGCTTGCCCAAAGCAGGATTAGCCGCCAATTCGGCCTGACGAATGCTCTCCACCTTCTCCCGCAGGCGGGTGAGGGTGGGCACCACCGATAGCGACATGCGCCACTGCTGGAAGGCAATACACTCTTCTTCCAAAATGGACTGAGCCTGCTGCTTGATTTGGCGCTGAGCCTCGCCAGAAAACCCGTTCACACCCGCTAAATCATCCGTGTTAAACAGCTGAATATCACTCAGTTCAGCCACTCGGGCATCGACGTTCCGGGGCACCGCAATATCGATAACCAATTTGGAGCCACGACCTTCAAAGTCCGCTTTCCCCAAAACCACATGGGGGGCGCCGGTAGCCACAAACAACACTTCCGCGTGTTCCAGAACCGTGTCAAGCTGATCCCAGGTGTACCCCCGGTAACCATAGCGCTCACACAGCTCATCCAGGCGGGCCTGACTGCGATTGAGAACCACCACATTGGCCTGCTGCTCAGGACTCATGCCCTGTTTGAACAGAGACATAACAATTTCAGCCATCTTGCCGCCGCCGATTAGAGCGATGCGACGATCCATCAGCTGGGCGTCCTGCTGCTTGGCAAAGTGAAAGGCGGCCAGAGAGACGCTGACATCCTTGTCAGACAGACCCGTCTCCGTGCGCACCCGCTTACCCACACTGAGAGCGGCTTTAAAGAGCTTGTCCAACAACAGGCCCACTGTTTTTTCCCGCTGGGCCAGAGCCAGGGTTTCCTTGATCTGCCCCATAATCTGTCCTTCGCCGATAATCAGGCTATCCAGCCCGGACGCCACCCGGAACAGGTGAGACACGGCGTCTTCATGGAGCAAGTTAAAAGTGTACTGACGATAAGGAACGATATCCAGTCCCTTGAAAATCTTGTAAAACTGCTGCACAGACTGCAAGCCCAACTCCGTATCCCGCACCACCGCGTAAATTTCGGTACGGTTGCAGGTGGTCAGAATGGCGCATTCCTCAATCCCGGCACAGGCCCTCAGCACTTTCAACGCGGCAGAGACCTCGCCCTCCAGCAAGGCAAACTTTTCCCGCACCTCAATAGGGGCTGTACGATGTCTGACGCCGCTAACCAGTATGTGCATTGACTGTTTTAACACCTCAAAACGGGGAAAGGCTGATTCAGTTGAGTTGGACAGTGAAAACGCCTGAATTATAAACGAGTAACCAATCAACAATGCGCCGCAAGCAATATTACAATGCTAACACATCACGCATCTTTATTGTATCGCTCTCTCTAGATCAAAGTATATGAGCAAAATTAAAAACACTCAATCCGCAAGGACTGCAGGATTGAGTGTTTTTTACAATTAAAACACCGCCAAATGGCGGAATGCCGGAATAAAAAGCCTAAACAGCAGCAGCCACAGGCTTTTCAGACAACCGGGAAGCGGTAGCCTGACGCAGGGCATCCACTTTGTCCAGACGCTCCCAGGGCAAATCCAGATCCGGACGGCCCAGGTGCCCGTAGGCAGCCACGTTGTGGTAGAAGCGGCCATCGTGCTTGGCGGGCAACCCTTGCAGATCAAAGTTCTGGATGATGGCAGCCGGGCGTAGATCGAAGTGTTGCTCCACCAGCGCGGCCAGCTCGCTGTCGCTCAGCTTACCGGTGCCCCAGGTGTTCACGTTAATGGACATGGGACGGGCCACCCCAATGGCGTAGCCAATCTGGATTTCGCATTTTTCAGCCAAACCAGCGGCCACCATATTTTTGGCCACGTAGCGAGCGGCGTATGCAGCGGAGCGATCCACTTTGGTGGGATCTTTACCGGAGAAAGCGCCACCACCGTGACGGGCGTAGCCGCCGTAGGTATCCACAATGATCTTACGACCCGTCAGGCCCGCATCGCCCTGAGGGCCCCCAATGACAAAGCGGCCACTTGGGTTGATGAAGTACTTGGTCTGGGCGTCCGGCTTCACATCAAAGTGTTTGAACACTTCATCAATCACGAATTTGCGCAAGTCGGCGTCAATACGCTGCTGAATTTTGGCGTTATCGGCTTCCCCGTCAATGGCCGGGTCGTGCTGGGTGCTAATGACCACGGTATCAATGCGATGCGGTTTGTCGTTGACGTACTCCACCGTCACCTGAGATTTGCCATCGGGGCGCAGGTAGGGCAAAGTCCCGTTTTTACGCACGGTAGTCAACTGACGGGCCAGAGCGTGAGCCACCTGAATGGGCAGCGGCATCAACTCCTTGGTTTCGTTGCAGGCAAAGCCAAACATAATGCCCTGATCACCGGCACCAATCTTGTCAATCTCATCATCGGAGAGCTTACCCCGCACTTCGTGAGCCTGATCCACACCACCAGCGATATCTACAGACTGCTCATCAATGCTCAGCAACACGGCGCAGGTCTTGCCATCAAAGCCACCGGAGGATTCGCCCACGTAGCCAATATCCTGAACGGTTTTACGCACCACGGAAGCGATATCCACATAACAATTCGCCGTAATCTCCCCGCTGACCAGCACCAAACCCGTAGTGACCGACGTTTCAGCGGCAACACGGGCCTTGGGGTCCTGGGTTAAAAAAGCGTCCAGAATGGAATCGGAGATCTGATCGCAAATTTTATCGGGATGCCCTTCGGTCACGGACTCGGAGGTAAATAGGTAGCGAGAAGTGGACATGCCTGGGTGACTCCTTGATTATACGGACTTAGACCTTGCTAAATCCCGGCAACATGTGTCTTTGGGTGTCATTGAGTGATTCACAACCACACTTTAAAAGAAAGCATGAATGAATAGCGATTTATTGTAGGGCAGGGGCAGTCCAGATGCAAATAATGGCAGCGGTCAATTTTGAATCCGGCGGCTGTGGGTTATGACAACCCCGATGCTGCGGCCTCCACGAAACGCCGGGTAATCTCATGCGGGCGGGTCACCGCCGAGCCTATGACCACGGCAAAAGCACCCAACGAAAAGGCCTTGGCCACTTCAGCAGGCTCCCACAAACGGCCTTCCATAATCACCGGAATCTCCACGGCGGCCAGCAAACGTTGGAGCAACTCAAAATCCGGACCCTGATCCTTGCGGGCCAACGTGCCGGTGGTATAGCCGGACAAAGTGGTACCGATCACATCAAAGCCCAGTGCCTGCGCGTTCAAGCCCTCTTCCAGCGTTGCCACATCGGCCATCAGCAACAAATCCGGGTAAGCGGCACGGGCCTGAGCGACAATCTCGGCCAGGGTTTCCCCAGAGGGTCGAGGCCGCCGGGTGGCATCCAGGGCCACAATATCGCAGCAGCCAGCAATACTCTGCACATCGACCAATCCCGGGGTGATATACACCATTTCGTGCGCATTTTCAGGAATTTGATGTGGCTTGGTAATCCCAATGACCGGCACTTGTGGATGCTGACGTTTGAAATAGCGCATATTATCCGGCTGGGCCATCCGCACGGCGCAGGCGCCGCCACGTAAAGCGGATTCGGCCAGAGCGCACAAGATCTCGGGGCGATCCAGCGGCTCCCCCTGAGCGGCCTGCACCGAGACCACCACCCCACCCCGCAAGGCTTCCAGACTGCTCGCCATCTTCCGCACAACCCTTTCCTCTAAAACAAACCGTGACTGAAGCCGATACAGGCACCAGTCTAACACCCCCCACGCCTGAGCAAAACCGGAGCGAAAGCGAAAATAGCTGAGCCCGTAGCCTCCCTTCACAAATGTGGAAGATAGCGCCCCTTCTGTGCTAGTCTATTCATCTTAATGATTGATGAAACGATCCTGTCAATGGCCCGTCTCATCAACCCATCCTTGCCATCCTTGGTCCTGAAGTAATCACCATTTCCAGCCGAGTGAATGGCATTGCGCCCGGGCCTGACCGCCCACACAACAACAGGCGGCAGACCTCACCATCGATTCAGGCAGGAAGGAACAGGTACGGAGACATCGTGACAACGGGTGTTTTGGAGATTCGGGAATCCACGGAAGCGCTGGAAGCCCAGTGGCTTCATCCGCTGGCGGCCCGTAGCGCGGCCACCCTGGGACGATTAAAAACTGAAAACGCCTGCCAAATCCGTACGGACTTCCAGCGAGATCGGGATCGCATCCTGCACTCCAAAGCCTTCCGACGGCTCAAGCACAAAACGCAAATGTTCATTGCCCCCATGGGCGATCATTACCGCACCCGCCTGACCCACACGCTGGAAGTGGCCCAGGTTTCCCGCACCATCGCCCGAGCTTTACGTCTGAACGAAGATTTAACCGAAAGTATTGCCCTCGCCCATGATCTGGGCCATCCGCCCTTTGGGCACACCGGCGAACACGTTCTCAACGAGCTGTCTCCACTGGGCTATCATCATCAGGAACAAGGCTTACGCATCGTTACCCTGCTGGAACCCCTGAACCTGACCCGGGAGGTGCTGGATGGCATGGAAGGACTGACCGCCGAAAAGCCCTCTTTCCTGACACTGGAAGCCCAGATTGTAGACATCGCCGACCGCATGGCCTATCTGCACCACGATGTGGAGGATGCCCGTCGGGCGGGCATTATGCAGGACAGCGATCTCCCGAATGACATTCGGGCTGCGTTAGGGGCCAATCGGCTGGAACGACTGGACTGCATGGTGACTGATATGGTCAGCACCAGCGCCCACAATTTAAACGAAGGCAAGCCCACCATCGCCCTGTCCACTGAAACCTGGGAAGCCATGATGGCCCTGCGCCAGTGGATGTTCGACAACATTTATCTGGCCCCCCAACGCATGGAACAAACCGAGAACGTGCGCCGCATGTTATTGGCCCTGTACGAGTTTTACAGCAAGCGCCCGGAAACCCTCAGCCCCAACCTGCCGGTCAGCGATCCCCTGGAGCGGCGCATTCTGGATTACATCTCCGGCATGACCGACCGGTTCGCCATTGAGGCCTACAAAAACTACCTGCTCCCGCAAGCCTACCGGGCCTTTAGCGTCAATATGTTTTCCGGGGAATTGACCCAATGAGCCGCCTTTCCTTTGCGGAAGCCGCCGAGCGGGTCAAGGGCGGGCTGGACATTGTGGATGTCATCCAACGCCACGTGGTGCTGAAAAAAACCGGCCGCAGCTACACCGGGAAATGCCCCTTTCACAACGACAAAAGCCCCTCCATGAACGTCAGCCGGGAAAAAGGCATTTTTAAGTGCTTTGCCTGCGGGGTGGGCGGCGACTCCCTCACCTTTTTAATGAAAATTGAAAACAAGACCTTCGGGGAACTCATCCGGGATTTGGCCCAGGAGCAGGGCATTGACATTCAGTACGAAGGCCAGCAGGCCGAAACCGTGCAAATCCAGCGGGACGCCCGGCAAAAAATTCTGGCCCTGAACGAATCGGCCAGTCAGTGGTTTGCCCTGCAACTGCAAACCGCTGCCGCCCAGGAGGTACGCCAGTACCTGAGCAAGCGCTATACGGACAGCCAACAGTGTCAGCAAGCCATTCAGACGTTTCATCTGGGCTATGCCCTGCCGGGTTGGGAAAACCTGACCCCTTACCTCAAAAGCCAGTTTGATTTCGCGCAAGCCAACCCGGATCTGTTGAATACCGCCGGTCTGGCCAGTACCCGTGATCACGGACAAGGCCAGTACGACCGGTTCCGCCATCGCCTCATCATCCCCATTCACGATGAAAAAGGGCAGGTGGTGGCCTTTGGGGGCCGAGCCCTCAGCGATGAGGACAAGCCCAAGTATCTGAACTCCCCCGAAACGCTGCTATACAAAAAAAGCCAGATCCTCTACGGCTTCCATCAGGCCAAAGATAGCATCCGGCAAAATCGAACAGCCATCATCATGGAAGGCTACTTCGATGTGATTACCGCCCACCTGCACGGCATCACGGAAGCGGTGGGTTCCTGTGGTACGGCCATGACCGATAGCCATCTTAAATTATTGACCCGTTTCGGGGCCCAAACGGTTTATCTGGCCTTCGACTCGGATGAGGCGGGCCTGAAAGCCGCGCTAAGCGCCATTCAGCTCATTGAACCCTACGCCGAAAGCGGGGATTTACAAATCAAGGTGCTGATTGTCCCCGACGGCAAGGACCCGGATGACTTTATCCGGCAGCACGGCGGGGATGGCTTCCGGGCCCTGATTGAGGAGGCCCAGCATTTTTTAACCTTCAAGCTGGGCATGGCCATTCGGGGCATCGATTGCCACAGCCCGGAAGGGCGCATTCAGGCCGCCAATCGCCTGACCCCGCTTTTGGCAGCCATTCAGCGACCCACCATGCGGGCGGAATACCTGAAGCTGTTTGCCGAGCAAATCGGGCTGGATGAAGAGTCCCTGGCCCTGGAAGTAAAACGCTACGAGTCGGCCCGAAATCCGCAGGCCAACCGAAACTTTGCGGGTTTTCAAAAATCCGATCGAAAAAAAGCAATTTCCAAAGGGGGTTCGACTTCATTCAGGAGAAGCGAGGTTGCTCCCACCGAAAACGTCACCGTCCTTCGTGCCCAACTGTCCTCCCGGCAAGTCGCCGTGGAAAAAAACCTGCTCAAACTTGCCCTTTACTCGACTGAAAGTTTCTCCACCATGATGCGTCTCCTCCATGCGCAAGCGGCTTTGACTTTTGATGACCCCGTTCATCAGGAGATTTTGACCGGCTTGCAAAACCTGGATATCGCCCAGTTTGAAACAAAGACTGATCCATCGGATAATGGATTCGTGGGAACTTTGATCGACAGAATGAATCACTTATATTTTGACAAACCGGACGTGATTCATACATTCGCCGAACTGACCTTTACGGCAGAGTCTTTTTGCGAGTCTCTCGGCTTGGGTGACATCAAGGGTTCATTATTTAAGGACAAAGTGACGAATCTGGCGCAAGAACAGCTCGCCTTGCTTGCTAACTGTCAACGACTCAGGCATCTTCAAGCCCTGAAAGCAGACGCTTTACGCAACGACGGCAACCAGGTGGAGCTCACCTACCAGTTTCAGGACCGGCTGCTGGCCAATACAGGGCCTCCGGGGAATCAAACACCCGGCTAGGCACCTCACCGTAGTCAGCACCAACATCAACTGTATTATCAACGCAATAAGGGATGGATACCAACCATGACCAAACGTAGATCCTCAAAAAAAAGCGAAGACTCCTTGTTGGCCATGATCAACAAGAGCGAACGCGGACGTGATGAGCGCAGCGGCGTCGATGAAATCTTGTCCGTTGATGATGGGGATTCCGATCAGATTGGTTCTCTTTTTAACGATGCGGCCAGTAGCAGCAGTGTGGCCCTGCTGACCAACGATGACGAGCAGGAAGAAGTAACGTATAACGTGGAAACCCGGGGCCTGACCCTGGATGACCCGGTGCGTATGTACTTACGGGAAATTGGCCGTATTCCACTGTTGACCGGTGACGAAGAAATTGAGCTGGCCCGTCAAATCGTGGCTGGCGGCGAGTCCGGCGCCCGGGCCAAACAAAAGCTGGTGCAAGCTAACCTGCGTTTGGTGGTCAGTATCGCTAAAAAATATGTAGGCCGTGGCATGTTGTTCCTGGATCTCATTCAGGAAGGGAACCTGGGCTTGATTCGGGCCGCTGAAAAGTTCGATCACGAACGGGGTTACAAATTCTCTACTTATGCCACCTGGTGGATCCGTCAGGCCATCACCCGAGCCATCGCCGATCAGGCCCGCACCATCCGTATCCCGGTCCACATGGTGGAAACCATCAACAAACTAAAAAAGATCACCCGCAAGCTGGCCCAGGAACTCAGCCGCAAACCCACGGAAGAAGAGCTAGCCGCCGCCATGATGATCACCGTGCCCAAGCTGCGCGACATCATCAAAGTGGCTCAGGAGCCCCTGTCGCTGGAAACCCCTATCGGGAAGGAAGAAGACTCCCGTTTGGGCGATTTCATTGAAGACCGGGAAGCCAAAGCCCCAGCCACCACCGTGGCCCACGAACTCCTGCGGGAAGATCTCACCGAAGTCCTCAGCAGTCTGTCCCCTCGGGAGCGGGATGTGTTGCGTCTGCGCTTTGGTCTGGATGATGGCCGTCAACGCACCCTGGAAGAGGTGGGTCAGCTGTTCGGGGTAACCCGGGAGCGCATCCGGCAGATTGAAGCCAAGGCCCTGCGCAAGTTGCGTCACCCCAACCGCAGCCGTCGCCTGAAAGAATATATTGAATAGGATCGATTCCTAATCAGGACTGATTCCAGATTAAAAGCCTTCTGACTGCTCAGAGGGCTTTTAAATTTGGTCAGTACCCCCTCACAACAAGCTTGTAACGGTTTGAGTACAGCGAGTTCAATAGCGAGTTCAATACTGATGCTAAGAGACAACCTCGCAAAAGCAAGGCCACGGCTTGTCTGAGCTGCACGCAGTTTTTACAAGCGTGTTGTGAGGGGATACTGACCTTAAATTTTTACGGATTTAGCCTGTGCTTTAACCCAAACCATCGTAAATACTGAACAACGGCAAATAAATGGAGAGAGCCACAAAGCCCACCACGGCGCCAATCACCAGTAACATGGCCGGTTCCATCATGGTGGTTAAAATACCCACCCGGTGGTTCACTTCCTCTTCCAGATAATCGTAGGAGGCCTCCAGCATTTTTTCCAGATCCCCGGACTCTTCACCCGTGGAGATCATCAGCATGACAATATCGGGCACATAACCGGTATTGGCCAGGGCCAGGGCCAAGCGCTGACCGCTTTGGATCTGAAAATTCACCTGCCGAAACGCCGATTTAATCTGGGTATGGGTCAAGGTTTCGGTGGAGAGGGCCAGGGCGTCGGTAATGGGTAAGCCAGCCCCAAAGGCAATAAACAGGGTGGAGACAAAGTGAGAGCTTTGGATATGCTTGACCAAATCTCCCAACACGGGAACCTTGAGTACCAGGCGATCCACCAGTTCCTTCCCCACCGGGCTGACCAAAAATTTGTAAATCCCGAACAAAATACTGCCCAGCAACGGAAACGAAACAAACCAGTAACTCCTCAAGGCAAAGCTAATCCCCATCATAATCTGGGTAATCATGGGCAAGGGAATGTTCATTTGCTTGTAAATATCGGCAAAGGTGGGCAATACCAGCAAGAACATTACCAATAAAACCAGAGACAAAATGACCACCACAATAATGGGGTAGATGGAGGCGGAGATGATTTTCATTTTGAGTTGTTCCGCCTTGGTCAACATCTCGGTTAACCGGGTCATGGTCTGATCCAGCTCCCCGCTGCGCTCCCCGGCTTTGGTCACGCTGACATAAACCTCGTCAAACACCTTTTTATGCTTGGCCAATGCCTGACTTAAGGTGTAGCCCGCCAAAATATCCTGACGCACCCGGCCCACCATTCTGCGGAACTTGGGGTTGGCGGCAAAGTTCTCGTAATACATCAGCGCTTCGGTCACCGGAATCCCGGCACGCACCATCATGCCCATGTTTCGGGTAAAAGCAATCTTGTCCTTGGCGCTGACGCCAAAAATATTCTGGACAAACTCTGCCAGAGAATTTTTTTTATTGCCGCTTCCCCGACCCTCGCTGGAAATAATGGAAATTTTAGTGGGAATTAAATTCTGTTCCCGTAATAACTCTCGCGCCTCTTTCTCGCTGGCCGCTGAAATGACCCCGTTCGCGCGGCTGCGATCGCTGATCTTCATTGCCTCATACTGAAAAGACGCCATGACTTACTGCCCCCCCAGATTGACACCCAGGACACGGGTGACTTCCTCAACGGTGGTGGTTCCATTTAAAACCTTGGCCCGACCACTCATCCCTAAATTCTTCATGCCAGCGGCAATCGCCGCGTCTTCAATTTCCAGATCCGAGTGACTGTCGTTGATTAACTGTCGAATTTCCCGATCCACCAGTAGAATTTCATAGACAGCACTCCGGCCAGAGTACCCGGAATTCATACATAGCTCACACCCCTTGCCCTTGTACAGGATCAGTTTATCCATGCGCTTTGCCTCGGAATGAGGGAAAAGCAACACCTTCTCCGCCTCACTGGCCTCATAAGGCACCTTGCAATACGAGCAGATATTGCGTACCAGACGTTGGGCCAATACCCCGACCAGAGCGGAACCAATCAGGTTGGAGGCCGCTCCCATTTCAATCATGCGGGTAATGGTAGCGGCGGTGGTATTACTGTGAATGGTGCTGAACACCAGGTGGCCCGTTAAAGCCGCATGCACAGCGGCCTCCAAAGTTTCATAATCCCGAATCTCACCGACCATGATCACATCCGGATCCTGACGCAACAGGGCCCGCATGCTACTGGCAAAAGTATAATCCGCCTTGGGATTAACCTGAGACTGGTTTAAACCTTCAATCTGCAATTCCACCGGATCTTCCACGGTACAAATGTTTCGGATGTCATCATTAATCCGCTGCAATACTGTGTAAAGCGTGGTGGTTTTCCCCGAACCGGTGGGACCACAGACCAGAATAATGCCATAGGGCGACTTGTACAGGTATTCCAGTTTGCGGATATCCTCATCATCAAAGCCCAGCGCCTGGAAGTCGCTGATATTTTTGGAAGGCCGCAAAATACGAATAACGATTTTTTCCCGATTATCACTGACCGGCAGCGTGTTAACCCGCAGGTTATAATCCGTTCCCTTGTATTTAATGGTAATACGACCATCCTGCGGACGCCGATGCTCGGCAATATCCATTTTAGCCATGACTTTAATCCGGGTGACAAAACTGGACTCCATATTCTGGGGCACATCCAGAATCGTCCGCAGAATGCCATCCACCCGAAACCGCACCAGATATTTTTTAGGACGCGGCTCAATGTGAATATCGCTGGCATTTCGCTCAATGCCCTCTTCAATAATGGAATTGACCAATTTGACCAAAGGGTTGGTGGGGTCAGAAACCTCAGCGTCATTTTTTTGCCGAAAATCCAGCTCCTGGGCCTGCTCCAGCAACTGGCCCGAGAAGGTGGAAATTTCCTGCTTCAAAAAAGTGGTGGCCGATTCGGTCAGATTTTTATTGCAGAATTCAATAAATTCAATACTGGTACACACCGTCACCAAAGGCCGCATCCCGGTGATAAAAGTAATCTCGTCCACCACTTCCCGGTTGGACGGATTGACCATGGCCACCACCAGGCGACCTCGCTCCTTGGCCAGAGGAATGACCTGCTTATCCCGGATAAACTCATCCGGAAGCAGGGCCATCAGTTCGGGGTTCATAGGCACTTTGGAAATACTGATATATTTCAGGCCATATTGGACTGCCAGGGCTTGCCCGAGTTGCTCTATGGTAATTTTGCCCGATTTAACCAAAACCAGACCGATAAATTGTCCGGTCTTTTTGGATTCGGCTAACGCATTCTCCAGTTCCTGGTCATTAATCAGACCCGCTTCCTGCAAAATTTCGCCAATACGCTTGCGGGCCGGACGGTTGACCGGAACGGGTATCGGGCTATTCAGATTTTTCTCTTCAAGGCTCATCGGAACAAATTTACCAACCCTGTCCTCATCCAGTTGATCCGGGAAAACACACTTCCCGAACGCTAGTTTTTCAGAATCTCATCCAGACTATTCGGCGCTTCCGTGCCGGATGGTATTTTTTCATAGACCCGATCCGCCGCCTTCTGCTTCCAAGAAGGCTTGTCCGGTTTTGAGCCGGAACTGCCACCGGACTTCAGGGCCTCTACACTCGCTTCTGTTTTTGGGGGCTCGGCGAATATTTTTTTAGGATTGTGCAACACCTGCCCCACTTTAGGCAAAGACTGGGCTCCAGTAGTAGCGGGCGGCGTGGTTGTCGATTGCGAACCTGAGTGACCCTCAGGGGCAGACGGCAACGGATGGCTCTCGTTTGAGCTGCCAGGCGTATTCAAGTCAGGCGTAGCGCCCGTAAATTTGGGCAGCGAGACTGGCTGCAAGCCACCCCGTCCATGATTCAAACTCATGGGTTTGGGTGTGCCCGCCCGAGGTTGCGTAAAGTAGCTGACCGCCTCTTCCTTTAAAATGTGCGGTGTCACCATCAGCACCAATTCGGTTTTTTCCTTGTTGTTGCTGTTGGTCGCCCGAAACATGGCGCTCACAATGGGCAGCTTATCCAAACCGGGCACCCGGTTGATATCGGTTTGTGCCGTTTCTCTCAACAGGCCACCAATCACCAGGGTTTCTCCGTCCTGAACCCTGACACCTGAAATGTCCATACTGCGCGTGGCCAACAATACGGTGGAGGTGGTGGTCGCCGATGCCCCAGTACCACTGGTTGCGGTCACCGTTCTCACCGGTTGCGAAACTTCCGGCTGCAAGCTCAGCAACACCGATCCGTCGTTAAAGATTTGCGGCGTCAGCTCAACCGTCACACCGGCCTCCTGGGTGGTAATGGTGCTGGTAATGGTTTGAGAGCCATTCACAATGGTGTTGGATTGACTAATGGTGGGCACCTGATCCGTAATGCTGATGCTTGCCGAAGTATTGTCCATGGTCACAATGGTTGGGTTGGCCAGGATTTTACCCCTTAAATTCTGGTTGGTGTAACTCAGCGAAACGGTATTGGTAAACGTTTCCGGTCTGGATAATTGCAATTTTTGCTTGGTAAAGGGACTGGCCAGTTGAATCAAATTGGCCCCCCCGGAGCCCAGTGGGCTCAAGCGGGCGATTCGCCCAAAGTTGAAAGAATCCCAGGTCGGCACCATATTTTTGAGGCTGGAATCCTGAATTTCCACCAGAGAAATTTCAATAGCCACCTGAGGACGACGCACATCCACCTGCTCAATGATCGAGTCGATCAGCCCCAACTGCTCATCCGTGGCCAACACCGTCAGTGTGGCGGAAATGGGTTCAGGAATAAAGGTCACACCACCCACAGTAAAGGTACTGAGGCCGCCTGCCATACCACCCGCTGCGCCGCCTGCCATACCGCCCGCTGCGCCACCTGCCATACCACCCGCTGCGCCACCTGCCATACCACCCGCTGCGCCGCCTGCCATACCGCCCGCTGCGCCACCTGCCATACCGCCCGCTGCGCCACCTGCCATACCGCCTGCCATACCACCCGCTGCGCCGCCTGCCATACCACCTGCCGCGCCGCCTGCCATACCACCCGCTGCGCCGCCTGCCATACCGCCCGCTGCGCCACCTGCCATGCCACCCGCTGCGCCACCTGCCATACCGCCTGCCATGCCACCCGCTGCGCCGCCCGCTGCGCCACCTGCCATACCGCCGCCATTGGTCGCCATATTATTCGTGGCAAAAAAGTTGGCCGCCAGCACCTGAGCCACATGAGCCGGTGTGTTATGTCTGATATGATAGACTTTCCGGTTACGAGGAACGTCCAACTCCTTCAAGGCATCCCCTATCAGGCGAATATCAGAATCCGTGCCCAGCACCAGAAGGGAGTTGGTGTCTAAATCGGCAGAAAGCAGCGCCGCCCTGTTCCCGCTGGGACGCTGGACTCTCAGAATCGTGTTATTTAATTGCCCGGCGATGATAGCGGCGTTTTTATACAGAACCGGAATGGCCTTAAACGTTTTTGCCGTTAAATTACGATTCAGGGCGGTTTCTTCGGATGCCACAATGACCGTATTGCCATCCTTCGTGTAGGATAGCTGCCCCAGCGTGAAAATATATTCCAGAGCCTTATTAATCGGGATGTCTTTGATATCAACCGTTAACGTCCCTTCCACGGACTCATCCACAATAATATTAAAGTTTCCTTGCTTGGCCAGCATATTCAGCAAATCCCGGATATTGGCATCTCGCAGGTTCATGCTTACTTTTTCTCTGGACGATGAGATGGCCACCTCGCGGGAGATGGAAACTTGCCCTTGTACCGAGCCCGGAGTCGTTGTCCCAAGCGTCTGAGCCAAAGTTACCCATTGCAATTGAGGAAGAAAAAGACTCATGGCAAGCACCACATTAAAAGCCTTTTTAAACAGCTGCAAGCCCGAGCCTGAGAAATAATCAGGTTTGAGAAATGGTTTATGCCAAGGCTTTAACATCGCTACTTCCCTTTAACGTTCCTGTAAATTCAATTGAGCGCCCGCAGCAGGCGACGAAGAGACTTTTCCGCCTGATGACTGCTCGAATAACTGTTTCAGGTTTTCCAGCGCCGAACCGCTTTTATTATCGGCGGTAGCACCGGGCACACTCAGACCGCTGGGTAATTGCGCCTCCGAAGCCTCTCCCCCAATATTGCCTCCCGAACTGGCGGATGGGCTGTAGCCAATAATATCGGGCAAGGTGAGTGTCCTGATTTGAGGCTCTTTGCCCAGAAGCTGAAAATCCACGCTGTCGGAGCGGATGGCGGTCACCTTGGCCATACCGGCCCCCAAAGTAATTACACTGCCTTGCTCCGCGAACTGATTCCGACCATCCCCAACACCAATCAGGGCCATAGCCTTTTTCCCATGGGACATAACGCCCAGTAGCGTTACCCCGTCAAAGGGATCGGTGGGAGTTGCGGTGGCGGCAGTGGCAGACGAAGTATCACCCGATAAATCCGAAGTCAACAAAGGCTTTGGCAGCCAATCCAGAAAAGGATTGGCTTTGGCAGCGATGATGGCTGAGGCCAGCTCAACCGTATTACCCGCCTGTTCCACCCGAGCGGCGGGCCCCAGGGAATTGACCCCCGAAGCGCTGGGAGTCAGGACTGCGTTGGGGCTATTTTTTCCTGAATCCAGCGGATTTGCGAGATCCGGTTTTGTGGGCACCAGACTGGCGGCGGTTTCCACAGGTGTGGTTTGGGCGCCTCCCGGCTTTAAGCTGGAACGGGCCGGAGCGTTCCCACGGGGTAAGCCCGATGACGGTACCGATGGATTTACACTTCCCGAAGTACCGGGGCGACCCGGGATGGCACTGCCCGGCCTTGCTCCGGGGGGAGCGCCCGAAGTCGGCTCACACCCGGAAGCTCCCAGTAAAAGGAGCAATAACAATGCCAAAAGAACGCCACTCGGGCGTTCCGATTTCTGAATAACACTCTCCAAGGGCACTGTCATCGCACTTCCTTCAAAAGAACCAAGGGTTTAGGGACTGGCTTCTCCCAACGTTTCACTTTCCCTGATCAGGTTGTTTTTGGCGCTGTCCGGATCATACCCTGTTAGCCCATCAGGCTGGCTCCTCCAGTCAGTGGAAGTCTTGCCCGCCCCTCTCCTATGAACAGTGTGTCTTGGTAATTATTAATTTTTCCTTAACCGGATAGACACGGCTTTTGGTCTTGCCTACTATAGAATCACTCGAAAAACTACCCATTTGTAGTATCAACACCTGTTTAGATTGTGGAGGTTCCTATGCCTACAACTGAAACCAAAATCGCAATTAAACCGCTCGGCGATCGCGTCGTGCTGGAAGTGCTGGAAGAAACCGAGCAAACTTCCGGTGGCATTTACTTGCCGGAAACCGCTCGTGAGAAGCCCCAAAAAGGTAAAATCCTGGCAGTAGGCCCTGGCAAGCTCAATGACAGCGGCAAGCGTGAGGAAATGCAGGTGCAAGTTGGCGATGTGGTTCTGTTCGCCAAGTACAGCGGCACCGATGTCAAACTTTCCGGCAAGGAAGTTAAAATCCTCTCCGAGAAGGATATTTTGGGCATTATTGAAGGTTAATTCCTTCAAAAGCCACCGTTGAGCATTATCCCTACAGTTATTAGTAAGCAGAGGTATAAACACAATGGCTAAGCGCATTGTATTTGAAGAAGAAGCCCGTCGCGCCCTTGAAAGCGGTATTGATGCCGTGGCCAACGCCGTGAAAGTAACCTTGGGGCCCAAAGGCCGTAACGTGGTTCTGGAAAAGAAATTCGGTTCCCCGCAGATCGTGAATGACGGCGTCACCATCGCCAAGGAAGTGGAACTGGAAGATCACCAGCAAAATGCTGGGGCCCAGTTAATTCGCGAAGTCGCTTCCAAAACCAACGACGTGGCCGGTGACGGTACCACCACCGCTGCCGTTCTGGCGCAATCCATTGTCCACGAAGGCTTGAAAAACGTGGTGGCAGGCGCCAACCCGCTGGGCCTGAAGCGTGGTATTGATAAATCCGTGGCCGTCATTGTAGACGATCTCCGCAAGCAAGCCCGCAAAGTAGAAAACCGTGAAGCCATCGCTCAAGTTGCTTCCATCTCCGCCGGAAACGACGAAGTGGTGGGTAACCTGATTGCCGACGCCATGGACAAAGTGGGCAACGAAGGCGTCATCACCGTAGAAGAGTCCAAGTCCATCGGCACCCAGCTGAAAGTCGTGGAAGGGATGCAGTTCGACAAGGGCTACATCTCCCCGTACTTCATCACCGACACCGAGCGCATGGAAGCGGTGCTGGAAGATTGCTTCGTGCTGACCGTCAACAAGAAAATCAACCTGGTCAGCGACCTGGTGCCCATTCTGGAAAAAGTGGCCCGTGAAGGCCGTGGTCTGCTGATTATCGCCGAAGATGTGGAAGGCGAAGCGCTGGCTACCCTGGTGGTCAACAGCATGCGGAAAGTCATCCGCGCCGTGGCCGTCAAGGCTCCCGGCTTCGGGGATCGTCGCAAGGCCATGCTGGAAGACATCGCCATCCTGACTGGCGGCCAGATGTTCACCGAAGATCTGGGCATGAAGCTGGAAAACGTCACTGTGGAGCATTTGGGCAAAGCCCGCCGGGTGACCGTGACCCGCGAAGCCACCACCATCGTGGTGGATGAAGCCACCAAGTCCGACGTAGAAGCCCGCGTGAAGTTGATCAAGCGTCAAATCGAGGAAAGCGACAGCGAATACGACCGTGAAAAACTGCAAGAACGTCTGGCCAAGTTGGCTGGTGGGGTTGCCGTGATTGAAGTCGGCGCTGCCACTGAAACCGAACTGAAGGACAAGAAGCTGCGTTTGGAAGATGCCTTGAACGCCACCCGCGCCGCTATCGAGGAAGGCATTGTGCCCGGCGGTGGTACCGCTTTGCTGAAAGCCACCCTGTCTCTGCAAAAGTTCGCAGAAACCCTGAAAGCCGAAGAGCGCACTGGTGCTGAAATCCTGGTTCGCGCCCTGGAAGCCCCTTGCCGTCAGATCGCCGACAACGCTGGCGCTCGTGGTCAAGTGGTGGTTGAAAAGGTGAAAGAAGAAGCTGGCAACATCGGCTTTGACGCCCTGAACGGCGTGTACGTCGATATGTTCGCCGCCGGTATCGTCGATCCGCTAAAAGTGGAGCGCTCCGCTCTGGAAAACGCAGCCAGCATCGCTGGGCTGTTGTTAACCACCGAAGCCCTGATCGTGGATATGCCGGAGAAAAAAGGCCCCGCCATGCCCGCCGGTATGCCGGGAATGGATGACTACTAGATCGTAGTTTTCCCCCTAAACTCAAAAGCGACGGGCCTCAAAAACCCGTCGCTTTTTTGGGGTCATCCATTAACGTACTACTATTGAAGTTTTAGGTAGACACTCTATCTTGACTTACTATTTAAACTTCAATATGTCATTCCCGCGAAGGCGGGAATCCAGTTTATAAGAGTCATCCCAGCTACAAAATGCGTACTATAACCATTTTTCTCTGGATTCCCGCCTTCGCGGGAATGACAAACCGCACGGCAAGAGATAATTCAGAATTTTTTATAGAACTAAGAACGACTCAGAAGACCCTACTGTAAGGGGCGGTTGTTGTTCATCCCCGGCCAGAAAATAGCCGGCTGAGCATTACCCGTATTAATTAGGGTGGGGCCTATATTAATTTCCGGATTCGGATCTTTTATCCAGGAGTCGCCCGCATAGTGACGCCCCCCGCCACTCCAGATACGATGCTCGGGCGGCAGGATGGATTTTTTCAATCGCTTCTGTTGAAGCTCGGGATATCGTTTTTCAATGAACCGATTGATTAAAGCGGCCACCGGGGCCCCAATCATCAACCCGGAAATAACGTAGCCCAAAACAGGATTTAAAGCCCGTAACCCTTTTACAAAACCACTTTGAGAGTACCGAATATTGCTCATCAGGTTCTTGGCGATACGGCGATTGGCTTCTCCCTGCAATGGCTTCAGGGCATCCTGTTCCAGATGGGTAAACTGCTGGTAAGCCTGCTCTTTCAGGTGTTTCAACTTTTCCAGCACCCCTCGGGAATCCTGCAACACCGCGTCGGTGCGCCCCTCCGATTTCAACCGGGCCAGCACATCCACGTTTTTATCCAGTTCCTGAGCCAGATCTTTCAAAGTAGCGCCAAAGCCACGCACTTTTTCATCCCCGTGGCCAGAAAGTTTCTCTAGCCACTCCTGAATAACCTGACGCTCAGGCGTCGATTCCTCCCGACGGCCCAACGATTTATAGAGAATCTCGTTGTCGATGCGGCCATCCACCTTGGCCATCAGCTTGAATAATTTAACGCCCGCATAACCCATCGTTAAGGTGGTGGCCGTATTGACCAGCGCTTTGACTTGTCCCAGTCCGGTTTCTTCCTTACCAGCCCTGTAAGCGGCCAAGGCTATCCCCAATAGTGGATACAAGCCCGTGGTGTTGGCCAGCACCCCATAAGCCAGGGTCGATTCACCCAGTATCCGTAACCAGGCGTTACTTTCCTGACCACTGCCCTTCAGACTTTCCCGGCCCTGATTGTAAAGCAGGCCAGAGCCCGCCACGATCAAGGGCATCAAGGGCCGAAAGCTGATCTCGATGGCCTTACTGGTAGCCGGCCCCGGTTGACCCCGAATAATGCGCTGCAAACCGGAGGCCAACCCCTGCACCACAGTGGCGCTGTTATTGCCAAAACGCAATTTGGAAAATGCCGGGCTTGAGCCAACAGGCTGCATACCTTGGTGCCCTCAGTTGGGTAATCTGTGAGAGAAAACCAGCTGAAGGGGAAAGGGTGTTAAAAGCACAAGATTTTATTGCGGAAAATTTACAACTAAAGCAGAGAACCCAAGGCCCGGTTGATCTTTTGCAGGTAAGGCATGCAAACGGAGCTGACCCCGTTACGATCCACGTAACCCGGCCCCTGATAATAGGCAGACAAGGCGTATTCCAGATTGCCGTTGTACTTTTGCACCAGCCAGCCTAAAAAACGGGCGGTTCCGGCAATGTTATCCACCGGATCGTAAGGATTCAAAACGCCCAGCCACTTGGCCGTGGCGGGTTTCAACTGGCCCATGCCAATGGCGCCCGAGGAAGAGACCGCATCCGAACGAAAGGAGGATTCAATGGCAATCAGGCTGGTCAGCAGACGGTAATCCACGCCATAGCGCTCGCTGTATCGCACAATGGCATCGGCGATGCTACCGATCTGTCCAGCAGGCAGATTTCGGTTGTACGTCTGCACGTAATTGCTGACCGCTGCTACCTTTTGGCGCAATAATTCCGTGTTCTCCGCAGCCATGAAAGGGGTGGCCATGATTGCGGCTTCGCTGATCTGCAAGGGGGCCTCACCCAATGACTCTGCTTTGGCCGCCTCCAGCTCTACACTGGATTCCTCCGGCACAGTGGCCGTTGCGGGACTGACTTGCCCTAACAAGAGACCCAAACTCACCGCTAAAACCAGTTGGGTACTGAACATTCGAGAATAAGAATTCACACGCATTCAAACGCTTCCACTGTTACCTAACTCAACTGTCACAGGGATCTGAAAACGATCCACACTTTCATTCAGGAAAGAGACTCTCTGTGTTACTCACTGCCATTACGCTTTCCAGGCGGTTACTTTCAAAACGATGCACACGCTCTGGCTGAGCCAATCGGAGCCGCTAAAAGTAGACCTCATTATACCGTCATCATTTTAAAATCGGGAAGCCCTACCCCAAAGATTCCCGTATACGGATGAGATCCGCAGGGGTGTCCACGCCCACCGGCGCTTCGGAGACCACCGCCGCATAAATAGTCATCCCCGCCTCCAGGGCTCGCAACTGCTCCAGCTTTTCCATCTGCTCCAGCGGGGAGGGCGGCAACTGGGTGAAGCGTTCCAGGGCAGTGCGGCGGTATAAATAAAGCCCAATGTGCCGATAAACGCCTTGAGGCAAATCAGGCGCATCTCGATGATAGGGCACGGGAGCCCGAGAAAAATAAAGCGCCCGCCCCTCGGCGGTCAGCACCGCCTTCACCAGATTGGGCTCCCGCCAATCCTCCACCGTATGAATGGGCGTGACCAGGGTAATGATATCGGCCCCCGCAAATCGCTGAATGCCCTCAAGGGCCGCCTGCAAATGCGCGGGATTGATGAAGGGCTCATCTCCCTGCACGTTCAACACCCACTCAAACGCTGGCAAAGTCTGGGCCACCTCCCACAGACGATCCGTCCCGGAGGGATGCGCCGGGGAAGTCATGGCAACCTCCGCCCCAAAAGTCCGGGCGGTCTGGGCGATACGCTCGTCATCGGTGGCCACAATGATCCGCTGAATGGCTGGAACTCCCCGCACCCGCTCCCAAACATGTCGGATCATGGGCTTCCCCTGAATGTCCACCAGTGGCTTCCCCGGAAACCGGGTGGAAGCGTAGCGGGCCGGAATGACCGCCAATACCTTGGGTTGCTCACAAGCAGGATGACTGGGGCTCACGGGCTGTATCCCCTAACAGAACCGACAAAATGCTTTACACTAATAGTTAATCACGAACAGGCAAAGATAATCGCCCCCGGCTTGCCATTGCTTTACGGCCTGCGGCCCGGTTCGACTCCATCCATAGGACGCTACAACCAGACGCCACAACCCACAGGATAGACGCCCCATGCCAGATTCTGCCCTTGGTTCCAACGCTTTTGAACAGGCACTCCATTCGGTCATCCCCACCGAGCAGGTGAATCCACACACCATGGATATCGATTTACTCTCCACCGAGGAGGTGCTACGCAAAATTAACGCCGAAGATCAGTTGGTGGCCCTGGCGGTGGAGCAAGCCATCCCCCAGATCGCGGTCACCGTGGACGCCATCAAAACCGCTTTTAACAATGGCGGCCGACTGTTCTACTTTGGGGCGGGTACCAGTGGCCGCTTGGGTGTGTTGGACGCCTCCGAATGCCCCCCCACTTACGGAGCGCCCCCGGAGCTGGTGCAAGGCATCATCGCCGGCGGCGACATTGCCCTGCGCAAGGCCGTGGAAGGTGCCGAGGATTCCGCGGAGCAGGGCGCGCAGGATGTGCAAACAGCCGGCCTGACTGCGGGTGATGTGGCCGTGGGCATCTCTGCCAGTGGGCAAGCCCCTTACGTGGTAGCCGCCATGCAGGCCGCTGATGCGCTGGGGTGCTTCACCGCCGGATTGACCTGTGACCCTAACTCCAAGCTGGCCCAGGCGGTTCGTCAGCCCATTGTGGTGGAAGTGGGGCCGGAAGTGGTGGCCGGGTCCACCCGCATGAAAGCGGGCACGGCCCAAAAGCTGGTACTCAACATGTTGACCACCGGGGCCATGATCCAGACCGGCAAGACCTTTCAAAATTTAATGGTAGATGTGCAACCCACCAACCTGAAGCTGAAGGCCCGAGCCCGACGCATTGTGGCCGCTCTGGGGCAGGTCAGCGTCGAGGAAGCCGCAGCCATTTTGGAAGAAACCCGTTATCAGGTAAAGCCAGCCATTTTAATGGCCCGTGATAAAATGACTCAATCGGAGGCTCTGGCCCGGTTAAAAGCAGTTTCCGGGAAACTGCGGCTGGCCCTTCAAAATAATGACCAAAAGACTTAATTGGGGAATACGACAATCAGCGATTCCCTGATCTGCCACCCATTAAAAGCACTGAAAGAGGGAACCCCCATGAGTTTATTATTTGATCGCCTTCTGCAAAAGTCCGATGCCAGCCTGTTAACCCTGATTGAGGATGAAACCAGTTGGACCCTGGCCGAATTTCGGGAGAAGGCCATCCGGCTGGCCTCGGTCCTGCAGGCCAAGGGCATTCAACCCGGCGATCGGGTGGCCCTGATGTTTATGAACCAGAAAGAGTATCTGGTGGGGTTTTTCGCCGTTTTATACGCCGGGGCCATTGTGGTGCCCATTAACGTCTCCATCCCGTCCGAAGATATTATTTACGTGGTGTTAAATTCCGGTAGCAAGCTGATTTTAACCACCTACGCCTTTAAACACTGCTTTGAAGGACGTCCCATCCCGGTCATGATGGCCAACCAACCGGCAGAAGACAGCACCTATCCCAGTCTGGAAGAGGCCATTGAGCAGGGAAACCCTCAATTCCCCCAAGTGCCCTTTGGGGACGCCCACAGCATGCGCATTTTAATGTACACCTCCGGGACCACCGGCAAGCCCAAAGGGGTCATGCTCAGCGAAAATAACCTCATCGCCAACCTGGAAGGCATTCACCCCATCTTCAAGTTCTCCAATTCAGAACGCTTACTGCTGGCCTTGCCCTTGTTTCACGCCTACGGCCTGATTATCGGCCTGTATGCCCTGGATGCCCAGGCCCCCATTTATCTGGTGCCCAACTTCGCTCCCAAGAAAATCCTGCAAACCCTGGTGGAAGGGCGCATTACCATATTGCCTCTGGTTCCCACCATGTTCAGCGTACTGCTGCACAGCATCCAGAAAGTCGGGGCCGAGAAACTGGCCCACTTGAAAGCCTGCATCTCCGGTGGCGCTTCCTTGCCGGAAAAATTGTTACGCCAGATTGAAAACAGCCTGAATTTGGTGGTGCTGGAGGGCTACGGCCTGACTGAAACCGCTCCGGTGCTGGCCGTCAATCGTCCCGCGGTGGGCTCGGTACCCAAATCCGTGGGCCCGGCCTTGCCCAACGTGCAACTCAAGCTGGTGGACGCTGAAGGAAAAACCATCGACTGGCAGCCCGGTCAGGTTTCCGCGGAAGGCGAAATTATGGCCAAAGGTCCCAACATCATGTTGGGCTATTACAATCTGCCCGAGGAAACCAGTCAGGTGTTTGACGCCGAAGGCTACTTCCACACCGGGGATTTGGGGCATTTCGACGCGCAGGGAAACCTGTTTATTTCGGGTGGACGCATCAAGGACTTAATTATTAAAGCGGGCGAAAACATTGCCCCGGTGCGCATTGAGGACGTCCTGTACCAGCACCCGGCCATTCTGCACGCTGCCGTCATTGGCATCCCCGATGAAAAGCTGGGCGAAGATATCGCAGCCTGCGTTGAACTGAAAGAAGGGGCCACCGCCACCGAAACGGAGCTTAAAAAGTTCTGCCAGGAGCATCTCCCCCCCTTTATGATCCCCGCCGTGATTCGCTTTTATGATGAACTGCCCAAAAACCAGACCGGTAAAGTCATCAAAAAGCAATTGCGGGAAGAAAATCTGAATCTGCTGCAAAAAGCGGGCAGCTAAAACCTGATACGCTGGCCAGCCCTATTTTTTAGGGTTGGCCTTAAAGGTTAAACCGCTGCCCAACAAGGCATCCAGTTCCGCTTCGCTCAACGCCCCATCCAGACTGATGGGGGGCTTGGGTTTGTTTCGCAAACTGGCGAAGGCCTCTTCCAGGGGCAGGCCTCCATTGTCCGGCTTTTGCCGACGATTCAGGGGCCAGCTGGATTGCATCTTTGCCCACAACTGGTCTTTGGTGTTCAATATCTTGTCTTTCCAGGTGGCGGGCTTTTCGGGTAAAAAGGCATCCCCAAAGGGATCGTCCGCCGCGAAGGGGTCAGCCAGGGTACCGGCATTGGCTCCTTGCCTTTGGGTCTTGGCATTCTCTTGACGAGCCTTCAGGCGCTCTTCCCGGGCCATGTTCGCCAGTAAAGCCGGATCTGGCTCTTTCCGCAACCACTGATCAAACTCAGTGGCCAGCTCTCGGGTTCCCGGGTCCAGCATGCGAATCAATCGGTTATCCACCGCCTGCGGCATTTTTTTAAGGGCCTGCTGAATCTGGGCACGGGCCTTTTCCACTTTAGGGCCAATGTCCTGGGCCAGTGCGTCCAGATCCACCCCGTTCAGCTTCTCCAGCAAGGCAGGGTTTTCTTTCATAAAGCTGGCCACCACCGTTCCCACCTTCTGACCCATGGCATCGGCGGTCAGGGGCTGGCTATTATCGGTCAGGTTGGACCAGGCGGAAGCCAAACCCGGTGTTTCGGGGGCAGAAATAGCAAAGGGACTTGCGTTCACTCGCGAAGGGGCCGAAGCCGGGCTGAACGCAGCGGTCGGCTGAAAGCCCACAGAGCCTGGCAATGCCATGGCCGCCGGTAGACCTGACGCATTAAAGCCCGCCGCATTGAAAGAAGCTGGCCACTGTGAACGCCCGGTGGTAAGCCCTGAGGTTACTCCTGAGGCCAGCCCCGGAGTCATTGCTGTGGACAAAGTCGCCGGAGCGGAGAAGCCAGTGGCCGGGAACGGCTGGTTAAACGAAGGATAGGATGGCCGCTGGGGCAAAGGCGCAGTGAACCGGGGGGCGTTGGGATAGGGATAAAGAGAGGGTCCGGTCAAAGTCATTGCGATTCACCCTGTTGTGCGGTTGTAAATGGAGTCCCACCTGGGGAAACAGGCTTGGCGGCCTGACTGGCCAGTATGCTGGCCAAAGGTTACCAGCTGTTTTTATAAAATCTCACTCACGTAAAACCCGGTCAAGGAAAAAAGTTGCCACAGCGATTACACAATAATTTGGGGTGGGGCTGCACTCACACCAAAGCTTAAATAATCATCCGTTCCCCGCCATGGCCTTTCCACGCCATAAATGATAGGGCTACCGCAAGACACTAACGGAAAAACACGGATGCAAAACCCGCCTGGTGATCGTTGAACAAGCCAGTTAAAAAAATCCGCTAACTGTTTTTTCTGAAAGCCTGAGCGTCCTGCCGGGTGGCCCGCTCCCGCAATAAAGCCGCCGCGCTTTTCAGGTGGCTGTTCAACACTCGGGGATGCTGTACGGCCTGCTGCAGCAACTGCTCCCAGGAAGCGTCCAGGGAGGCACTATCCTGAGAGGCACGCGGGGGAGGCGTTGCCATTTTGTTCACCGGCGCTTTGCCGGTAGCCGGTTCAGACGGTTCCGCGGACGATTTTTCCGGCGCCAACGGCAAAAAAGGAGAAAATCGTCCGGCCTTGTTTTTGGGTTCAGCGCCCGTGCCAGCATGCGCTTTGGGGGCCGGTGGGCTGACACGCTCGGGCAAGTCCGGGTGATCGAGAGCCGTGGCGCCCACTTCTTTCAGCATACTCTCGAACACTCGGCCCAAACCGGTGCGATGCACGCTTTTATACCGCTCAAAGCTGTCTTCCGCCGCTTTCTCATACGGTTGGCGATCCTGAATTTCACGCATGGGGGGCTGAGGCACGGAAGAAGATCCGGCACTGGCCGACGCTGACAGACTATCCCCACCGTTGGGGGTAACGCCCTCTGCGTCGCCCTGCATGGCAGACGTCATCGATGGCCCCAGCGCCTCCAGACTGCTCAGGTGGCGCTTGACCATCTCCAGGGTATCACCCATCAGCAAGCGCTCTTTCACCCGCAGGAAAAACTGAAGATCGGGCTCGGTAAAGGCCAGATCCCCTTTAAACGACAAATAACCCGACGCTTCATAGGCGGCCCGGGGCATCTTAAAAAACTGCGACAAGCGAACCAGAACCGTTTCGGTCAGTTTCAGCTTATCAGCCGCCTCTTGCAAGGAATAACATACATGCGTCATTCAACAGTACCCGGTATGGTGTGCCCCTACAGGTGTGTCCATTCATTATAGGCCAAACCGCCAGGATTGTGTTCCGGCCCACAAATTATCGGTACTCAAAGCGCGGCCAGACCGTTTCCCCGTCTTACAGGGCAAAGGCGGAAATCGCGTACTGAAAGTTCTGGACCGGCTGAGTCCGGGCCTGCCAGGCGTAGCACACCAGTTGGGTCAGGCAGGCAATCAGCACCAGACTAAACACGCCCGGCAGCAATAATTCCCACAGCCAATGTTCAGAAACCTCCGACTGAGGAAGCCTTCGCTTACTTTCACTGTCCATTTCCCTTTTCCCCTTTTCAATCAATACCAACCGTCCGTCAATAGGCATACAGCCCGGACAGGACCCGTCATAGACTTAACAATCATTCTCCTCATAGCCCTTTCCAATGATATAAAACCCAAATGCCTTCTGAGTAAAAGGCGTTGCCTCAACCGATCTTCATCAGGCAGGCGATTTCAGACCCACAAACCCGGTGACTTATCTGATGCAACTTATTTCAAGCTCTTCAGTTGCATAAAAACAGTATATCCATATTTCTTGCTACCGATTTAACCCGTTCGTAACACACCCCCAAAATCCTCCATCCGGAGTATCAAGTATCGACCGCAACCTTCGATACCTAAAACATAAATCCACATCTCTCTCTTTCTTTCCCTGATGAACCACACGGTGCCCCTCAAAAAGGCACCTTTTCTTTTTCTTCTCCACAGGCAAAGAAGCAAGAGCCCCAAAACGACAGCCATTAGAGATAAAGGCAGCCTAAAATTCCACGTACAGGCTGCATGGCTGATGACTGGTCACGGCGTGAAAGGTCTTACGAGTATCCTGATCCAGATTAATGACCGTGTAGGGAACCTTCCAAGGAAACGGTGATAATTGACGATGCACCGAAAAAGGGGAATCCAGCGAGCCCCGATCATGACCGTGTACCAATGCCTGGACCCCATTGTTGAAAAAAGGCACGCTGTCCTTCTTTTTCAGCGGATCACGCCGCCATAAAAACCCCTGTCCCGGCTCCAGACCCTCCAGCATTTCTTCCACCGGGGTTTTTAAGGAATTTTCCGCGAAGGCCTTACCGGCGTAAGTTTGCCAAAACCGATTGGCCCAGGTCTGCCAAAAACTCACATCGCTCAAGCAGGCGCGTCCGGATTTGCTGTCGAACTGAGGGGTAGGGGCACAATCCAGATAACGCTGGGACAAAATATCGTTTAACTGTGAAATTTCGGTAGTGGTAACAGGGGCATGGGTAAACAGGGTCTGGTATTCAGGCCCATAGTGAACCAGCTGCGATCCTTGCACATACCGGCGGTAACGCTGCCGTAAGTCGGAGAGGGAGCCCGGAGCCTCTTCAGTGCGCAAGGCCACTCGGACCGCTTCCCCCTCAGGGTGCAGCGACAGACGAACCCGAGAATCCTCATCCGTGGCCATTAGGACCGAACGACCCAACGAAGCCGCCAACCTCCAACCCACCGGAAACATACCATAAATCAGGGTTTGCATCCCGGCGTGATCATGGTTGGAGGCCAGCCCAATGAGCCGATGGGGATGGTCTCTGGTGATTTGATCCATCACATCCAGGGTTAAAAAGTCCAAAGCGCCCCGATCCGACAAAACATCGCCGATCAGCAGTAACTGCTGTCCTTCCGTTCCCGTCCAGCGAAGCTGTTGAATGAGCGACCTGAGCTGCTGATAGTACCCTTGATACCGTTGCTGCCGCTGAGTGATGTCATCAATAGCCTCCTGAGAGAAAGCGGCCATTTGCAAGAGTCGTTCAGAGCGTGCCAGAGAATTCCGGTTAATACGAGAAATGGCGTATCGCCGGAAAGGATTGGCATCCGTTGGATACCTGGGCTCCGTCAAAATATCCTGGGCAAACGCATCGGAAATTTCCCGGAAAGATGCTACGCTATCCGGGGGCATGGTGGCCAACCCAGTGGCCAGTAAGGTTTCGACCAGTTTTTGATAGGACCCGTGCAGATCGCCCAGGGCGATTAATTTGGCGCCCCGCAAATGGCTTGCCAGATTCTCCGGTTGAATGGTACGGGGCAGGTAGTTGGAAATTTTGCCCCGCACAGGATCTTTTTCCCGCCGGTAGACTTTAAAGGCGTAGGGAATTTTCAATTCCTGAACCACCTGCCTTGAGACGGTCGCTTCTCCCTCTGACCCGCTTCCCCGAAAGCGCACGGTGTCCCCTGAGAAATGGGTTGAGAGATCCACACTGGCCGATGGGGAGGCATCCGCATTCTTGGGCGGCAGGGCTGCTTTTCGGTCCGGCTTGTATGCCGATCTGGCCCAAGCCCGGGATAACAGTTGAAAATCGGGAATTGGCATGGACATCCTGCATTTTAATGATGGACGAGACAAATTCCAGAGAATTTTCGAGAATACGATACTGAACAACAAGCTGCAATCAAAATTGCCCCGGGCCGTGGTAATGGATGACGGCCTGTGGCCGATGAGCTTCCGGGATTTCCTGATTTTCAATTGGCCCCAATACCCATCAGGACAAAGCATACGCTATAATAACGCTTATGCCTGTACACGCTCCTTTACTGTATCAAAATATTGATGAGGCCTATATTGCCCGCTGCCTGGCATTGGCTGAATTAGGAGCCTGCACGGTCAGCCCCAACCCTTTGGTAGGGGCCATTGTGCTGGATTCCGCCGGACGCAAGGTGGGAGAAGGCTATCACCAACGGGCCGGAGAAGCCCATGCTGAAGTCATCGCCCTGGAGCAAGCGGGAGACAAAGCCAAAGGCGGCACGCTATACGTTAATTTAGAACCCTGCAACCACTACGGCAGAACGCCCCCCTGCACCCAAAAAATTATTGAGTCCGGCATTCAGCGGGTGGTGTGCGGCACGTTAGATCCCAATCCACTGGTGGCTGGCGCCGGGCGGGACATGCTGCAAAACGCCCGCATTTCGGTGCGCTACGGTTTTTTAGAGGCCGAATGCAGACGGCTGAACGAATTCTTTTTTCACGCCATTGTGCATAAAACCCCGTTTGTCACGCTAAAACTCGGGCTTAGTCTGGACGGCAAAATCGCCAACCGCCACGGGGAAAGCCAATGGCTGACCGGTGCCTTTTCCCGGCAGTACGTTCACCATTTGCGCCAGCATTACGATGCCATTTTAACCACCGCGGAAACGGTGATTGCCGATAACCCCCAGCTAACTGTGCGGGATATTCCGAATATTAAAAAGCAACCCATCAAAATTATTCTGGATCGCCAATTCCGGCTCAACCCAGATAAATACCGCATCTTCAAAGGGGAAGCCCCCACCTGGGTGGTGACTTCCAAGACCAGCCACAATGCCGCCAACGCCCAAAAAGCCAAAGCACAAGGAATCAAAATTATTGAGCTGGATGAAGCCGGCACCGGCTTAAACCTGAAAGCCCTGATGCCTCAACTGGGCGAACTGGAAATCAACAGCCTGTTTGTGGAAGCCGGTGGACGACTGGCCTCCTCCCTGCTGGCGGAAAATCTGGTGAACAAGTTTTACCTGTTCTACGCCCCCAAAGTTTTAAAGGATCAAATGGCCAAAGCCGCATTTGGCCCAACGTTCCAGCTGGATTTACCCGATGCCCCGCAGTTAGAAATCATTCAAACCCGCCAGCTGGATCAGGATTGGGTGGTGGAAGCGCAACCTTACAAAAAGGTGAAACACTACCCCGGCCTCATCAACACAGCCACCGGGCTTTAATTATTTGGGCTTCTATTCTTCAGACCCCTCGACAGGCCCCTGAGAATAGCGACGATGCAGAACGCACCCACTCCCACAGTGATGCCCCTCCGTCACCGGATGAGCCGCTGCCCCAGTGATCGACTCTGTCGCCCTGCCATCCATAACCATTGGGGCAGATAAAACCACCTTGGTACAAAAATGCCCACAGGCCTCACAGATCAGGGTCAGGCTTTCCAGCATGCCGTGCGTGCGTGTAAACACCTGCTGACACTGGGAACACCGATAGTGATTAGTGGGCATGGCAAGGCCTTCCGTCAACTCAGGAGCGAACCGTAAGCGCGCGCACCTTGGCGTACTTCAGAAAAACCTGCAAGGTGTTGGCCATGGCCATGGTTTGCCCGGTAATGCCCTTAAACAAACCGCCCAGCAAGAAAAACTGCTTCCAGGCGGCCAGCTTGGTTTTAAAAATTAAATTGGCGGGCTTTTGGGCCCCGTTGGCCGTGCCGTGCGCTTCCAGATATTGATAGGCGGCCAAGGTCGAGAGCTTGTTAATGGTGCCGAACAGGCTTTCCACGGTGGTAAACGGCTCGTACCCCAAAGGGCGATCCAGCTTCCCCACATCGCCATTCACGGCCAGACTGCACTCCCAGTTATCCCGAATCAGCCATTGCTGTTTGCGTACCAGCCGCAGCACCCGCTTGGGCTCATCCCCCAGAGGGACAGTCAGCCACTGGTTTTGAAACCGGAGCTGCCGGGGAATGGTAAAGCCATTCAGGTGCGAGGGCGTGTTCAGCATAACCCCGTCAATCTCGTGCCGCAGCATCTCTTCCACCCACTCATCGGGTTCCACCAGCAGCAACCAATCACATTTGCCCATGGACAAGGCATCCCGGCGCACCACGTTTAAATTGCGGGAGGGATGAAACAGCACCTTGTCGGTAAAGCCCCGGGCAATGCTCAAGGTAGCGTCCGTACTCCCCCGATCAAACACCACCAGTTCATCCACCCAGTGCAGGGAAGACAGGCAGCGTTCCAGAGTAGCGGCATTGTTTTCGGTGATCACGATCGCCGAAATGGTTTGGGATTTGTAGGTCATCTAACGCTCACATCACTTCTTAACTCTAGAATACCAATAAATTTACAATTTGGAACATTTGATCTTTCACTATTTTTTTAAAACAATCAAAAGGCCTTGATGAGTTGAGCATGCCTTGGCCTTCGTGATACATTTTTACTATGGCTGGACATTCTAAATGGGCTCAAATCAAGCGTACCAAAGCGGTAAAGGACGCCAAGCGCGGCGCCAATTTCGCCCAATGCTCCCGGGAAATTATTATGGCCGCCAAATTGGGCGGGGGTGACCCGGAAGGCAATTTTCGGCTGAGAACGGCCATTACCCGGGCCAAAGCGGCGGGGGTGCCCAACGACAACATCAAGCGAGCCATCGAAAAAGGGATCGGCGTTGGCGGGGCGGACCAACTGGAAGATCTGTCCTACGAAGGCTATGGCCCGGGCGGGGTGGCTATTTTTATTGAAGCCATGACCGACAATCGCAACCGCACCGCCGGGGATATTCGCAGTTACTTTAACAAGTATCAGGGCAACTTGGGCTCCGATGGTTGTGTGGCCTGGATTTTTGAGCAAAAGGGCCTCATCCGGGTGACCCAAACCAGCCACTCTGAAGAAGCGCTGTTTGAGCATGCTTTGGAAGCCGGAGCCACGGATTTTTCCGCCAACCCGGATGAAGATGGCTTTGATATTTTTACGGAACCACTGGCCTTGAACGCCGTGGCCCAGGCCCTGACAGAAGCAGGCATTTCAGTCGATTCCGCTGAAGTGACCCGTATTCCCCAAAACACGGCCAAGGTGGACAGCGAAGCGATCGCCAAACCGCTGCTGAAGCTGATGGACGCCATTGAATCCCACGATGACGTGCAGCACGTGTACGCCAATTTTGAAATGGACGAGGCCCTGCTGGCCAAACTGGAGCAGCAATAAGGCATGGTGGCTCTGGCGACCCATCACCTGCACCGCTTTTTCCGGCAGGTGAGCGAATCCGCAGGGGAAGCCCTTATGCTGGGCGGCTCAGCGGAGGTCACGCCCTTAAACCAATGGGTGATCGTGGGGCTGCATGCCCGGCAAACCCTGCGCCTGCAAGGAAAAACCCTCGACTGGATTGATCTGGGAAACCATCAACGCATTGACTTAACTGGCCATCATGCCCGTCAGCACCTGTTTGAAACATTGGAACGGGCCCGACAACAGTGTCAGCCATGGCCCAACGAAAAGCAGGCGCTGGGCTTGCCCATGGCCGGAGGCCTGGCCGGGGTGTTGGGCTATGAGTTTTACCGCTGGTGCGATTCGGGCTGGCAACAGGCCGCGCCCCCTAAAACCGCCGACTGGCCGGAATTACAGTTGTTCGAGTTTGAGGACTGGTTGTTCATCGACCTGAAAACCGCCGCCCTCACCGTTTTAAGTAAAGATGCCCAGCGCACAGCCACCTACCAGCATCTATGGCAAACCTGCTTGGAAGTGTCCACAGCCACAGCAAAATCCTCTGGTGAGCCCGACCTGAATTTAGACGCCACGGCCATGGCCGAGTATCTGGAGCGCTTTCAGGTCTCCTTCCAGCCGGAAGGCTTTACGCAAGCCGTGGAACAACTGAAGCGGGATATTTTTAACGGGGAAGTGTATCAGGCCAATTTATCGCTGCAACTACAAAAAGAACTCAGCCTCGATCCCTACGCCCTGTTTGAGCGCCTGTGCCTGAAAAACCCGTCCCCCTTTGCCGGTTTTTTGAAATCAGCCCACGGCGTCTTGGTCTGCAATTCCCCGGAGCGGCTGGTGCAACTGGATACGCAGGGACGGGCCCAAACCCGCCCCATTGCCGGGACCCGGGGTCGGGGCCAAACCCCCGCAGAAGACGAGGCCATTGGGCAAACCCTGCTCAACAACGAAAAAGAACAGGCCGAACACTTAATGCTGGTGGATCTGGCCCGCAACGATTTGGGACGAGTCTGTCAGCCCGGCTCCGTGCAAGTGGATGAATTTTTGGTGCTGGAGCGCTACTCGCATGTCACCCATTTGGTCAGCAACGTGACCGGACAACTGAAAACACAAGCCAGCGGTTGGGATCTGCTGCAATCCCTGTTTCCGGGGGGCACCATTACCGGCTGCCCCAAAATCCGCTGTGTGGAACTATTAAGCCAGTTAGAGCCGGTCTCTCGGGGGCTGTACACTGGCAGTCTGGGCTATGTGGACGCAGCCAGCCCCGCCCTGGATTTTAACATCCTCATTCGCAGCGTGTACCTGAAGCCCTTGCCCGATCCTTCTGGCACCGGGAACGATTTGCCGATGCGCTATAATGTGGCTGTTCATGTGGGGGCGGGAATCGTGCATGATGCCATTGGCCCGCACGAATACCGGGAATGCCTGCGCAAGGCCAACGCCATTCTCAATGAACTCCACCGGCTGGAAGCCCAGCCCATTCCTGTGTAACTGCCCAATTTCGCAAAGGAGCCTCCCATGCCAACCGAGCAGCACAACGAAGTGGTTATTTTCAACGCCAGCGATATTGAGCGTAGCTTGAAGCGGCTGGCCCATGAACTCATTGAGCGCAACCAGGGCATCGAGAACGTGGTTCTGCTGGGCATCGTTACCCGGGGCAAGCCTCTGGCCGAGCGCATCGCACAACTGCTGCAAGCCTTGGAAGGCAAAACCGTGCCGGTGGGTTATCTGGATGTCACCCTGTACCGTGATGATACGGCCCAGACCTTCAAACCGGCCTCTGAAAGCCTTGTACCGGTGGAGTTGACCGGCAAAACCGTGGTGCTGGTGGATGATGTTCTCTACAGCGGACGCAGCGTGCGGGCGGCTTTAGATGCCTTGAACGGTTATGGTCGACCGGCTGGGGTACAGTTGCTGGTCTTGCTGGATCGGGGACACCGGGAATTGCCCATTCGGGCCGATTACGTAGGCAAAAACATCCCCACTGCCAAGCAGGAACGGGTCAACGTGCAACTACAAGAAGTAGACGGGCTGGATCAGGTCATTCTGCGGAAGTAAAATAGCACTTCCCGGTTAAGTGACAGGCTGCAATTGAGCTTCTAACCGGGTGCGGGAAAAGTGCTGACCGGCCACATAGACATCGGTCAGCAAATTACTGCCCACCCGATACAACAGCTCGTTGTAACTGTGGATGTCAAACAGCACCGCATCGGCCCGTTTGCCCACGGTCAAACTCCCCCGGTCGTGCTGCAAGTCCAGCGCTTGGGCCGCATGCAAGGTCACCGCCTTGATCACCTCCACCGGGGGCATATTCATTTGCAGGCAAGCGAGAGCCATAATTAATTGCAAGTTATCAATCACGCAGCTCCCGGGGTTAAAATCGGTGGCCAAGGCCACGGGCACCCCAGCGGCCAATAACTTCAGGGCCGGGGCGTACTCTTTTATGCGCAGATAAAACGCCGTCCCCGGCAGTAAGGTGGCCACGGTGCCTCCGGCTTTCAGGGCGGCAATGCCCGCATCGGAGACATGCAACAAATGATCGGCTGAGGTGGCCTGCAAGTCCCCGGCCAGCTGGGCCCCACCCAGATCGCAAAATTCCTCGGCGTGAATTTTCAGTTTGAGACCATGCTGGCGAGCCGTCTCCAAAATGCGCCGGGACTGGGCCACATCGAAGTACCCTTGTTCGCAAAACACGTCGCAAAAGTCGGCCAGTTGTTGCTCAGCCACCGCCGGAATCTGCACGTCACACAGCTGATCCACGTAAGCATCCGTACGGCCCTGATACTCTGGGGGTATGTCATGCGCCCCCATGTAGGTAGGCACGATATCCACCGGGGCTTGGGCACGCAGGGCCTGAAGCACCCGCAGGCATTTCAGCTCACTCTCAAAATCCAGCCCGTAGCCGCTTTTCACTTCCACGGTGGTCACGCCCAAGGCCATCATCCGCTTCAGTCGCTGCAAGGTCAGGGCGCTGAGTTCCTCTGGAGTGGCCTGTCGGGTGGCTTGCACGGTTTTGAGTATGCCGCCCCCGGCTTGGGCAATTTCCAGATAGCTTTTGCCCTGCAGGCGCATTTCAAACTCGTTGGCCCGATCGCCCGCAAAAATAGTGTGCGTGTGCGAATCAATGAGTCCGGGCAGCAGAACCCGCCCACGGGCATCCACCCACTGGGCGGCGGGGGAGTCGGCCCGGTTGATTTCCGTAGCCGATCCGACCCAGGCAATGGCGCCGTTTTCAAATAAAATGGCCCCGTTCTCAATGATCCCCAAGGAATTGTCCGCCGTCATGCGGGCTAGGTCCACGGTAACCAGTTGCCCAATGTTTTCAATCAAAACGGAAGGCGCTGTGTGTAAATGACTGGTTGTCATATGAACTGCATTCCTTTTCATTAAGCCAACCCCCAATAAACAGCAATAAATTCATTAGGATAAAAAGCTGCTCATTCATTCCCCAGAAAAAAACATCAAACAAGTTCCATAGTTGGCGAGTAAAAAACAGATTCATTCAACTTTTCGTCACGCCAGTCGCCATAAGATTGACCAGTACTCTTTACCTTCCAATAAGTTCTACCGTTTTTTGAACTACCACACACAAACATGGCAGCAGAAGAGGGACTTTTAAAAGCTTTGTCCCTGGTTAATCGTACAAGGCCTTCAGGTAAACCTTCCTCGGGCACCAGAGTTCCATTTTTTAAACTTTGATTGATGTCAGATATAACATAACCAAAGCGCTCAACGGAAAATGAGTTGGCCATTTTGGAGGGATGCCGGCAAACTGCCCCTGCCTGGACAATGAACTGCCCATCAACCTCATACGCTTCTGCATAAATGCCACTATTCATAGTTAACTCAAAGATCGGTACATCCCCCTCTGCGCCGGGTAGATCACCTAAAGCAATGAGCGCTTCATGGCTTGTCGTACCTACAGATAGAGCAGGTCGTTTGGGTAACTCTTGAAGAAAAGTAAACCCCAACACAGGAAGAATAGTCCGAGTCTGGTGCAGAAAATACTCCATATCCGCCATGTCAGATTCCGGAAGGTTTACAGGCTGGCCCATATTACCGTTGTTCAATTGAGCAGAATCTTGTTTGCGAATAATATCAATCAATCGAGCTTCCAGATAGCGTATATGTCCTTTAGTCAGATTATCGTCCTTACTAACAATTAAAACCACTTGGTCGAAAAATGCTCTCTTATTATCTTTATCGTGGTCGATAAGACGTTGACCTACCAGATCACTTTCGCCAACATAAACAATCGGTTGAAACAGGTTATCCTGATTAGTGCCAACTAAAAAATAAACGCCTGTCTTTGTAATTTCTTGGCGGCTTTTCAGTACTTGGGGCAGTAAGCCACGGGGAAAACTAAGAACTTTTCCTGTCCAATTTAGAATTTCAGCTACAATAAGGCCTGCTGGGTGCCCATCAGCCAGATATAATTTGAGGGTTCGACTTTGAGTCATGAAAGCAAGATAAACTTCTTATACTTTTGATACCCTTGAATCATAATCTTTCGTAATTTAATGCGCAATGTTCAACCCATCCAACGTTTGGGCGCACTTCAAATTTTTTTCATTTGGGCCGTCTACAATGCTTGAGAGAAGCTGAAAAAGGTATAGCCTATTTTAAAAAGGGGACTTGCACGCCTTTGGCCCGAGCGACAACTTTGGCCTCCTCGTATCCGGCATCCACGTGACGGATCACCCCCATGCCCGGATCCGAAGTCAGCACCCGCTGCAAGCGAGCCTCCGCCTCCGGGGTACCGTCGGCCACAATGACCATCCCGGCATGCAGGGAATACCCAATGCCCACCCCGCCCCCGTGGTGATAAGAAATCCAGGTGGCCCCGTTCACGGCGTTAATCAGGGCGTTTAAAACGGGCCAATCAGCAATGGCATCGGAACCATCCTTCATGCCTTCCGTTTCCCGGTTAGGAGAAGCCACGCTGCCGCAATCGAGATGATCCCGCCCGATAACAATGGGCGCTTTCACTTTACCGGAGGCCACCAGATCGTTGAAGATCTTGCCCGCCTTGGCCCGCTCACCGTAATTCAGCCAGCAAATGCGGGCCGGGAGCCCCTGAAACTGAATGTGCTTTTGGGCCAGGGTCAGCCAGTTAATTAAGAGTTTATTCTCGGGAAAGGCAGCCATCAGGGCTGCATCGGTCACCCGAATGTCTTCTGGATCGCCGGACAGAGCCACCCAGCGGAAGGGGCCAGACCCTTCGCAAAACAGAGGCCGAATGTATTCGGGGATAAAGCCGGGGATGTTAAAGGCGTTCTCCACCCCTTCCCCTTTGGCCTGCTGGCGGATGTTATTGCCGTAATCGAACACCACGGCCCCCCGCTGCTGAAAGGCTAGCATGGCCTGTACCTGCTTGGCCATGGCCGCTTTGGATTGATGCACATAGGCCTCGGGATCTCGCTGACGCAGAGCCGCCCCTTCCGCCAAAGTCAAGCCTTCCGGCAAGTAGCCCACCAGCGGATCATGGGCCGAGGTTTGATCGGTCACCATATCGGGGATGACCTTGCGCTGCACCAGTTCATGGTAAATGGTGGCGGCGTTGCCCACCAAGCCGATGGACACCGCCTCTTTTTGGGCCACAGCGGCTTGCACCCAGTGCAGGGCTTCATCCAGAGAGCTGGCCAGTTTGTCCATATAGCCTGTGTCCAACCGCTTCTGGATGCGAGCGGCATCCACATCAATGCCCAAAAAGACCCCGTTGTTCATTTTGACAGCCAAGGGCTGAGCGCCGCCCATGCCCCCCATCCCGGCGGACAACACAAATTTTCCGCTTAAGTCACTGTTGTAGTGCTTGCGGGCCGCTTCGGCAAAAGTAAGGTACGTGCCTTGCACAATGCCTTGGCTGCCAATGTAAATCCAGCTTCCGGCGGTCATTTGACCGTACATGGTCAGGCCCATGCGCTCATATTCCCGAAACTGCTCCCAGTTGGCCCAGGCGGGCACCAGATTGGAATTGGCGATCAGCACCCGGGGCGCATCGGGGTGAGACTTCATGACGCCCACCGGTTTGCCGGATTGTACCAGCAGGGTTTCATCGTTTTCCAGCGTTTTCAGGGTCTCCAGAATTTTGGCCAGACAGGCCGGGTTGCGGGCCGCCTTACCCGTGCCGCCATAGACCACCAGCGCTTGGGGATCTTCGGCCACCGCCGGATCCAGATTGTTCAGCAGCATGCGATAGGCCGCTTCCGTCAGCCAGGATTTGCAGACTTTTTGCGTGCCGGTGGGCGCTCCGGTTAAGGCGACAGTGTGCGCTGCTTCGGTCATGGCCATAAAAACTCCCCTCATGCTCCGCTTGAAACGATACCCCTAGTTTAACCAAAGTTGGGAGATTTATCTCCCCTGATTTGCAACACCCTCCCCCAGTCTGCACATGGCCGCAAGATTTATCTGGGCCAGCGGATCGGAGCAACCGCCGGTCAGGGAATGCTTTCCCGGAGTCTTTCAGCAGGCAAGTGGTTCTCAATGGCTTTCAGAATAATGGCTTTGGCCCCCCGGTTGTTTTCGATGAGCTGCAATCCCTTTTCGGAAACCATCTGGTAAATTTCGGGCTGGGTCAGCAAACTGGTCACGGCGTTGATCAGCTCATCCTGCGTATGAACCTGAGTCCCCGCCCCACCTTCTATCACCAATCGGCTGATTTCACTAAAATTGTGCATGTGCGGGCCAAAAATAACGGGAATGCCCTGACTAAGAGGCTCCAAGGGGTTTTGCCCACCCCGTTCGATGAAGCTCCCCCCCATCACCGCAATGCTGGACAGGCTGTACACGGTCAGCAATTCCCCAATCGAATCCAGCACCAAAACGTCCTGCTGATTGGGATGGGTTGCGGATAGCTGACTGCGCACCGCATAAGCAACCGCCTTATTATTCAGAATGGTTTTAATTTCGGCCAAACGCTCCGGGTGACGAGGGGCCAGAATGAGCTTGAGTTCCGGGAAATCTTTTTTCAGGCTCAGGTAACTCTCCAGCAAAGGCAAGTCCTCCCCGGAGTGTGTACTGGCAAAGGTCAGTACCGTATCCCCCCGATGAATATTGAGCAGGTGAGCCAATTGCGCCTGCTTATCCTCATCCACAGTGGGAATGAGATCAAACTTCAAATTCCCCGCCACCGTCCACTGCTCCGGGGCCAGCTGCCCCAAGCGCACCATGCGATCGGCATCGGCCTGAGATTGCATGTACAGGTGCGTCACCTCATGCAGACAGGGCTTGATGAGCGGCGTAATCCACTGATAACTTTTAAAGGAGCGCTGCGACAAGCGGCCATTGATCAAAATCAGGGGCACACCCCGTACCCGGGTGACCTCATGGATAAAATTAGGCCATAGTTCGGTTTCCGTGAGAACAACCAAATCGGGCTGAATGTAGCGAAGAACCCTCGTAATCACCCAGGGAAAATCATACGGGAAATACAGGACTATCAGCTGGGGAAAGGTTCGCAAGGCCAAATCCTGCCCGGTTTGCGTGGTGGTGGAAATCACCACGTCATAGCGCTCACTCAAGTGGGGAATCAGCGTTTTAATGGCGTTAAACTCACCCACGGAAACGGCGTGAAACCACAAACGGGGCTTGGCTTTTCGGCTCAGCTGGCTCTTAAGTTCATCCGTGTAAAGCCCCAGCTTGGGCTTGAGCCCAGCCCGGGCCTTGGGCACGCTAGCCAAATAGGCCAGCCATAGTGGACTCAGGATGACCAGTCCGAGGCAAAGCAGAATGTTATAAATCAATCGGGATAAAAAGCCCATGCCCTAAAACACATAGTCCCAAAACGCTAACTATCATACCCTATTTTGAAGGATTTCCGGCCTCTGGATAACAGTCTGCAAAGCGCCTGTCTAGTTCAGCGTAAACTTTTTCAGATGCTCAATGGCCTTATAGGCAATCAGATAGCGGGGTTCAAGCTCCAGGGCCTGTTTGTAGTGACGCAGGGCGTTGATAATATCACCCTGATACTCTTTGGCCCGACCCAGATTAAAGTGGGCAAAATGATAGGCCCGGTAGCGCTTGGCCTTCAACGCCTGCTGCAAGTAAGGCACCGCCTCCTGATACTTCCCTTTGGCAATGAGGTAAGCGCCAATATCGTTGTAGGAATTACCAAAATCAGGATCCACTTCAATAGCCCGCTGACATTCTTCAATGGCATTTTCCAGCTCGCCTAAAAAACTGTAGGTCCAGCCCAAAAAAGTGTGGGCTTCTGCCGTCGGGTAGACCTCAATGGACTCCTGGTACTTTTCAATGGCCTTGTAGTAATCCCGCTGCAACTGGGCCCGGTACCCCTCGTGGAAGTACTTCATGGCCTTGCGCCGTTTCAGTTGCTTCAAGCTGTCGGAAAAGCAAACAATTTGTGTGGTAGACATAGTGCGAATCATCAATTCTGCTTGAGGGGAACTACCAGAGAGGTCGCTATTTTACTCTAAAAATGCCGGTCTTTAAATGGCCTGTTCATAAGAAAACCACCGCCCTGAAAAAGGTGCGGTGGTTTTCCTGTTTTAAATGCGATGAATCCTAGTCGTCCAGAATCGCGTCGCTGGAGTAGTCTTCGTCTTCGCCTTCAACGCCGCCGATGGTCTCGACATGCATGGAGGAATCGTCGATGAGCAGGCTTTCCATAGTCTCTTCCGAGATTTCCGGTGAACCGAACATGCTTTCAATCTCTTCCAGAATGGCCGACGGTTTACGCAGCGAGGACTTGGCGGCCAAAGCCTGTTCGGCGTCGTCGAACATATCGGCACGCTCGTCCTTGAAGTGAGGGAAACCGGTACCGGCCGGGATGAGACGGCCAATAATCACGTTTTCCTTCAAGCCACGCAGGAAGTCGCGCTTGCCTTCCACGGCCGCTTCGGTCAGAACCCGGGTGGTTTCCTGGAAAGAGGCAGCGGAAATGAAGCTCTCGGTATTCAAGCTGGCCTTGGTGATACCCAGCAGAACCGGGTGATACTCGGCAGGCAGCTTGCCTTCCTTGCCTTCAATAACACGGTTGGCTTCTGCACCCGCTTTTTCGTCCACCAGTTCGCCGCCCAACAGGGTGGTATCCCCGGCTTCGTCCACACGAACCTTCTTGGTCATCTGACGAACAATGACTTCAATGTGCTTGTCGGCGATCTCTACACCCTGAGACCGGTAAACCCGCTGAACTTCTTCCACCAGGTATTCCCGGACGGCTTCAATGCCGGAGACAACCAGAATATCGTGGGGGTTGATGGGGCCATCGGTCAGGGCTTGACCCGCTTTGACCGCCTGTTTGTTTTCCACCACGATGTTGGAGCCAACCGGAATGGAGATCTCTTCCCGGCCGTTGATGCTGGTCAGGTATAAACGCTGGACGTCCTCTTCCCAGATGATTTCCACCGTACCGTCCACGGGAGCGATAATGGCGGACTCCTTGGGCTTCCGTCCTTCCAGCAATTCTTCAACCCGAGGAAGACCCTGAACAATATCCCCGGTCTTTTGCCGTTCAAAGATCAGCGAGGCAATCAAGTCGCCCCGTTGGGTCAGGGCCCGGTTTTCAACTTGCAGCAAGGTACCACCGGAAATCAGGTAGGGCTGGGATTCCCGGATGGTCACGGACTTGGCGTCAACCGCAGTCACTTGTCCGGAAATGGGGGTTTTATCCACCGCAGCGATTTCCTGATCCATGGTCACAAAGTCGCCCACTTTAACGGTTGGCTTGGTGCTGGTCTCGATCACAGTTTCATGATCGTCGGTAATCAACAGTACCCGACGCACGTCCTTGTCATTGGCCGCGTTGCCGAGGCTAACCCGACCCTTGGTGTGGGTAATAACCTGCGTTTTGACCACAGGGGAGCGTTTGTCGATCACCTGGCCATCTTCCACCAGCAGTTGGGTCTGGGTGGCGGTTTTCTGGGAGCTGAATCCGGAAGGATTTTCCCGACGGATGGTCAGGTTCTCCAGAACCACCACCTTCAGGTTATCACCCTCTTTTTTGCTGCCATCCTTGATCTCGGCGACGGCCTTCAGGCGCTCCAGATACCCTTTCATTTGCAGAACCAGACTGGTTCTCAAAATGGGGGCGCCTTCGATATGGCGAATTTTGTCGCCATCCTTCACCTGCAATTGGGTCACCGGCACGATGGTAATGTTGTCAGGATCGGTGGATTCAAAATCAATCTTGACTTTGCGGGGCTCGATAATGAATTCCTGGTAAGGACGCAACAGCACTTCGGCGTATTCCAGATCGCTGGTGTCCTCAATGTCCTCATCATCATCTTCCGGGACTTCAATCTGGAAGTTGACGGTCACCACGCAATCTTCGGTGGCCTTAATACCCGGGGCGACCTCGGTGCCTTTGCTGACCACGGTACCATCATCCACGTTCAGGGTGCTGATATCGTCCACACGGAACAACTTGCCGGGACGCACCACGACCTCGCGGACAATGTCGTTTTCTTCCACAATTTCCACGATACCGTCCGTCTGACAGGTAATACCCTTGATGATCTCGGTACCCGCGGTCACTTCCATGCCAGATTCGATACCGGGCACTTTCAGGGAGATATCCTTGCTGACCTGATGGATTTCTTCCGGCAAGAACAGGATTTTGCCCGTTTGGGTCAAAATACGCTGCTCATCGACTTCCACATCCAGGTAGCGGATTTGGCCACTGGTGGGAACGGCCATGCTTTCATCAATCAGCTCGGCGACCACACTGCCGTTTTCCAGAGAAGTGCCCTGTGGGGATTTGACGATGTAGGTCTCCTCATCGTCGCCCACTTTCCACAACTGTTCTTTCTTGGTCTGCACCAATTCGGCATTGCTAGGGGAAATGCTGGCAATGATGATGGTGAGGTCTTTACCGTTGATGATTTTCTTAACGGTTTCCTTGCCGACCTTGTGTTCTTCGATTTCGAGATCAGCGGGAATACGGACTTCACCACCATGCTCACTGACCACGTGGGTTTCAGCGATGATCTCACCGACGTTCAGCACTTGTCCATCCTGAACCATGTGCTTGGCCCCAGTGGGCAAGTTGTAAACGTCGCCACCCAGAACCCAGATGGTACCGGGGCGGTTGGCGGTCCGGCTGATGTTGCCTTGACGATCCCGTTTTTCATCGGCGTCAAAGCCATCAAACCAGACTTCTCCGCTCATGCTACCGGTAATATCCTTGGTAGCCCGCTCCGTTTTACGGCCCGCAGTGGGTTCAAACGAGGCGATAATCTGATCTTTTTTCACCTTGTCGCCAGCTGCCACCATGACCTGGGTGTTGAAAGGCAGGTTGTACTTGCTGGTCTTACCGTCGGCACCCTTGATCTCCAGAGTGCAATCGCGGGTGGTCATCTGCACGGTGTCGCCATGACGGGTCCGGAAGTCCCGGGTGGGTAGCTTGCTGACCACTTCGCCATCGCTCTTGGCCTTGAACATTTCGCGTTTGCCCAAGCTGCTGAATACACCGCCCGTGTGGAAGGTACGCATGGTCAGCTGAGTACCAGGCTCCCCGATACTTTGCGCGGCGATAATCCCAATGGCTTCACCAATATCAACGATCTTGTTACTGGTGAGAGACCAACCGTAGCACTTCTGGCAAATTCCGACCTGGCTTTCGCAAGTCAGCACCGAACGCATCAGGATTTCTTTGATATTGGATTTCTCAATCACATCGGCCAAGGCCAAGGTAATGATTTCACCGGCGGGGACCAGGACTTCCCCATCTTCATTCACCACGTTCACCGCGGCGGCCCGACTGATCACCCGATCCACCAGGGACATGATCTCGGATTCACCTTCCATGATGGCCCGCATAGGGATCCCGTTGGTGGTACCGCAATCGGCTTCCTGAATAATCACGTCCTGAGCGACATCTACCAGACGACGGGTCAGGTATCCGGAGTCAGCGGTTTTCAAGGCGGTGTCTACCAGACCTTTCCGGGCACCGTAGCTGGAAATGATGTACTCGGTTACGCTCAAGCCTTCCCGGAAGTTGGATTTAATGGGCAAGTCAATGATCTGCCCCTGTGCGTCCGCCATCAGGCCCCGCATCCCCACCAACTGACGAACCTGACTGATGTTCCCCCGGGCACCGGAGAAAGCCATCATGTATACCGGGTTCAAGCGGTCGAAGTTGTCGACCACGGACTTGGTTAATTTTTCAGTGGTTTCGCTCCAGGTGTCGATAACCTTGGTATAACGTTCCACCTCGGTGATCTCGCCCTTCATGAAGCGCTGGGTAGCCCGCTCAATCTCGGCCTCGGCGTCATTGATCAGACTTTTCTTTGCTTCAGGAACGCTTAAATCGTCAATGGAAATGGTGACGCCAGCTTTGGTAGCGTAGCGGAAGCCCAAATCCTTCAGGTTATTGGCCAGCGTACCGGTTTTAGCCATGCCCATTTCGGCATAAACCTTGGCCAGCAAGCGGTTCAACTCCTTCTTGTCAACCACCTTGTTGATGAAGTCCAACTGCTTTTTCTGGGATTTGTTGGGCGATAGGATGCTCATAGGTGCCTGTTACCTCGTTCAATGCTTACTGGAGAACCGATTGACGGACGGTTTTGTTGAAAATAATCCGTCCTGCGGTGGTTTCAATGAGTTGACCACCTTCATCACGCACAATCACCTTGGCGTGCAGATCAATCACTCCCGCTTCAAAAGCCGCCAGGGCGTCTTCAAAGCTAAAGAATTTCATACCTGCGCCTTTAGTGGCGTGGGGGTTGTCCAGGGTCAGGTAGTAAATGCCCAAAACCATATCCTGGGAGGGAGTAATAATCGGTTTGCCGGTTGAAGGCTGCAATACGTTGTTGGTAGCCATCATCAGCATGCGGGCTTCCGTCTGGGCTTCCACCGACAGGGGTACGTGAACGGCCATCTGGTCACCATCAAAGTCGGCGTTGAAAGCGGTACAAACCAGCGGGTGGAGCTGGATGGCGCGCCCTTCCACCAAAACCGGCTCAAAGGACTGAATCCCCAGACGGTGCAGCGTTGGAGCCCGGTTCAGCAGAACAGGGTGACCCTTGATGACCTCTTCGAGAACGTCCCAAACCACAGTTTCCTGACGCTCAATGGTCTTTTTGGCCGACTTGATGTTCTGGCTTTCACCACGTTCAATCAGCTTGTTGATGACAAAGGGCTTGAACAGCTCAATGGCCATCTCCTTGGGCAAACCGCACTGGTGCAGTTTCAACCGGGGACCGACCACGATTACACTCCGACCGGAGTAGTCAACCCGCTTACCCAGCAAGTTTTGGCGGAACCGACCCTGTTTTCCTTCAATAATGTTGGACAAGGACTTCAGAGGGCGGTTGTTGGGGCCCACGACCGTACGGCCACGACGTCCATTGTCAATCAAGGCGTCCACCGCTTCCTGCAACATCCGCTTTTCGTTCCGCACGATGATTTCCGGAGCGCCCATTTCCAGCAAACGGGACAAGCGGTTATTCCGGTTGATGACCCGACGGTACAGATCATTCAGGTCGGAAGTGGCAAAACGACCACCATCCAGCTGCACCATGGGGCGCAAGTCCGGGGGGATCACAGGCAATACGTCCATGACCATCCAGGAAGGGTTGGTACCACTCTGCAGCAGGGATTCCACCAAGCGCAGACGCTTCAACGGTTTGACCCGCTTTTGGCTGGAGCCGGTAATTTCTTCCAGCTCTTGCTTCAGGGCATCACTCATTTCCTGCAAGTTCAAGCGGGACAGCAAAATCTGGATGGCCTCTGCGCCAATACCAACTTCTAGCTGAGCTTCTTCGTTTTCTTCCAGGATGGTTTCGTAATCTTCTTCCGAGAGCAACTGGTTGGCCTTCAGTTCGGTATTTCCCGGATCCAGAACCACGTAGGAGTTGAAGTAAATCACTTGCTCCAAATCCTTCAGGGACATATCCAGAATCAGGCCCAAGTAGCTGGGAATCCCTTTCAGGAACCAGATATGGGTAACCGGTGCGGCCAATTTAATATGGCCCATGCGGTGACGGCGCACCTTGGATTCAGTCACCTCGACGCCGCAACGTTCGCAAACGATGCCTCGGTGGCGAACCCGCTTGTACTTGCCGCAATAGCACTCCCAGTCCTTGGAAGGACCAAAGATACGCTCGCAAAACAGGCCATCCCGCTCGGGCTTCAGGGTTCGGTAGTTAATGGTCTCGGGCTTCATCACCTCGCCGTGAGACCAATTCATTACGCGCTCGGGCGAGGCAATCCCGATTTTGATGAAATCAAACTGGTCAATATTGGTGCTTACCACAGTGGTGCTCCTTTAAATCGAATCGGAATTGGCAGAGAAGAAGTTGAGCAGTTCGTTGCCAGCGGAGGCAAATTCGCGCTTGGGGGCACGAGCCGCTTCATCCGCCATCAAATCGATTTCAACCTCACGACCGTCTTTCAGTCGTTTTTTCACTGTAATATCCAGGCCAATACTATGAATTTCACGAACCAGTACCTTGAAAGACTCAGGAATACTGGGTCGATTCAGGTTCTCACCTTTGACGATGGCCTCATAAGCCCGGGAACGACCCACCACATCATCAGACTTGATGGTTAGCATTTCCTGCAGGGTATAGGCGGCGCCGTATGCTTCCAGGGCCCATACTTCCATCTCCCCGAAGCGCTGACCACCAAATTGAGCCTTACCACCCAACGGCTGCTGGGTTACCAAGCTGTAAGGGCCGGTGCTACGGGCGTGGATCTTGTCGTCTACCAGGTGGACCAGTTTCATAACGTACATGCGACCAATGGCGACCCGGTTGGCGAAGGGCTCGCCGTTCCGTCCATCATACAAGACCGCTTTCCCATCGCTGAAAATCCAGTCGATGCCGGCGTCATCAATGGCAGTTTGCAATTCTTTGGTAACGGCCGTACGAGAGGCTTCTTCCCCGTACATTTCATCGAACGGAGGCACTTCGTAGTGCTTGCCAGTCAAGTGAGCCGCTAAGCCCAACAGAGTCTCATAGGTTTGACCCACGTTCATACGAGACGGTACGCCCAGCGGGTTCAAAACGATATCAATGGGGGTGCCATCCGGCATGAAGGGCATATCTTCAATGGGTAGGATCTTGGAAACAATCCCCTTGTTTCCGTGACGTCCTGCCACCTTGTCGCCCACGCTGATTTTACGCTTCTGGGCCAAGTAGACTCGAACCACGGTATTGGCCCCGGGCGGCAATTCATCACCTTTTTCGCGGTCAAAGACCTTCACATCAACCACCCGGCCACCTTCTCCGTGGGGAACACGGAGAGAGTTGTCTCTCACATCACGTGCCTTCTCGGCAAAAATGGCCCGCAGCAGCTTCTCTTCCGGCGGATGCTCGGATTCACCCTTGGGGGTAATCTTGCCGACCAGAATGTCACCGGCGAACATCCGGGCACCAACCCGCACGATACCGCGCTCATCCAGGTTGCGCAGGGCGTCTTCACCCACGTTGGGAATCTCCCGGGTGATTTCCTCCGGCCCCAGCTTAGTGGTACGGGCGTCTACTTCCAATTTCTCGATGTGAATACTGGTGTACACATCATCGTGAATGAGGCGCTCGCTGATTAGGATGGCATCTTCAAAGTTGTAGCCTTCCCAAGGCATGAAGGCCACCATAATGTTGCGACCCAGTGCCAGTTCGCCTTGCTGACTGGCGGCGCCGTCGGCAATGACCTGTCCGGCGTCCACGGAATCACCCACCCGGACAATGGGACGGTGGTTTAAGCAGGTATCCTGGTTACTGCGCAGGTACTTGATCATGGGGTAAGAGTGGAGCTTCCCGTCTTTGCCACGGATGTCAATGCTCTCACCGGTCACGCGCTCGACTTTACCTTCCACTTCGGAAACCAGCGACATACCGGAGTCCATGGCCACGCGACGCTCCAGGCCAGTTCCAACCATGGGACGCTCAGCGGAAACCAAAGGCACCGATTGCCGTTGCATGTTAGAGCCCATCAAGGCCCGGTTGGCATCATCATGCTCCAAAAAGGGAATCAAGGCCGTACCCACAGAGACAATCTGGATGGGGGAAACGCCGACGTAGTCAACGGTATCGGGTTCGGTAATGGTAAATTCGTTGCGATAACGAACCGGAACGGCGGAACCAGTCAAGGTACCATCCTCAGCACGGGTGGCGTCACCGGGGGCCACACGATACTTGTCCTCTTCATCGGCGGACAAGAAGTGGATTTCCCCGGTCAGCTTCCCGTCTTTGACTTCCCAATATGGGGTTTCCAGGAAGCCATACTCGTTCACGCGGGCATAAGTGGCCAAAGAGCCAATCAAACCGGCGTTGGGCCCTTCCGGTGTCTCTACCGGGCAAATTCTTCCGTAGTGGCTGGGGTGAATATCACGAACCGCAAAACCGGCCCGCTCACGGGTCAAACCACCAGGCCCCAAGGCAGACAAACGTCGTTTGTGGGTCAACTCAGACAATGGATTAGTTTGATCCATAAACTGGGAGAGCTGGGAAGAGCCAAAAAACTCCCGGATGGCCGCCAGCAAAGGCTTGGGGTTCAACAGATTGTTGGGGGTCAACGTGTCGATATCCTGCAAGGTCATCCGCTCTTTAACAATCCGCTCCAGACGGGTTAAACCCACCCGGAACTGGTTTTGCAGCAGTTCACCCACCGCGCGAATCCGACGGTTCCCCAAATGATCGATGTCATCCACCTGACCATCATCGTAATTCAGGTTAATCAGGTAATCGATGGCCGAAACGATATCTTCGTTGGTCAAAACCCGCACAGTATCTGGCGCGGACAAGCCCAGTTTTTTGTTGACCTTGTAGCGGCCCACCTTGCCCAAGTCATAGCGCTTTTCATCAAAGAAGCGGCTTTCCAAGAGAGAGCGTCCGCCGCTAACGCTGGGCGGATCACCGGGACGGAGTTTTTTGTAGACCTCGATCAAGGCTTCCTCGGTGGTTTCCGTAGGATCCTTATCCAAAGTCTTCTTGAGGTAGTCAAAATGACGGAACTGGTTTTCCATTTCCGCGACGGAAAGACCCAAGGCACGCAAGAGGGTAGTGGCCAAAATCTTGCGGTTTTTGTCAATCTTGACGTAGATGACGTCGTTGATATCGGTTTCAAACTTCAACCAGGCGCCCCGATTGGGGATCATGGTAGCGTTAAAGATACGCTTACCGTTCAAGGCCTGATCTTTCTTGTAATAAATCCCGGGGGAACGGACGATCTGGGAAACAATCACCCGCTCGGCGCCGTTAATGATGAAAGTCCCACGATCGGTCATCATGGGAATTTCGCCGATATAGGCTTCCTGCTCCTTGATCTCACCGGTATCCCGGTTGACCAGGCGCAACATAATTCTGAGTTGACGAGCATAGGTGGTGTCATGAAGCCGGGCACTTTCCACAGTGTGCTTGGGCTTGTCGAAACTGTATTCTGGCAGGAAGTAAAGCTCTAGACGGCCGGTGTAGTCACGAATTGGAGAGAAGGATAAAAGCTCTTCTTTAAGACCTTCGGTAATAAACCAGTTAAAAGAATTCTTTTGAATTTCAGCCAAATCTGGTAGTTGCTCCAGGGGGAGAGACCCAATACCTGGAAGGGTTGAACGCATGGTCTTTGCTGCCATTGTGAACCTCGTCGTAATTGAAAACGTAGTTAGAGTGGTGGATTGCGCGCTAGAGACTGAATCAGGTCACGATCAAAAATATAATAGGGGTCAAACAATATCCCACTATATCAAGGACATACGGAAACGCAAAATTTCATAGGCAAAAAGGAAAACCAAGTGGCCATTCCTTGGAATTGGCTGTCTCGGTTTTCCCTTGCCTATGATGCGGTTACTTGATTTCGATGGTAGCGCCAGCGGCTTCCAGCTGCTCTTTCAATTTGGCGGCGTCTTCTTTTTTCACGCCTTCTTTGATGGGCTTCGGAGCAGCGTCCACCAGATCCTTGGCTTCTTTCAAGCCCAAACCGGTGATGGCGCGCACTTCTTTCAAAACGGCGATCTTGTTGCTACCGGCATCTTTCAAGATAACGGTCACATCAGTCACTTCTTCTTCAGCGGCAGCGCCACCAGCGGCAGGCATAGCAGCAACGGCCATGGGAGCGGAAGCGGTGATACCGAACTCGTCTTCGAACGCTTTTACCAGATTGGCGGTTTGCAAGAAGCTCAAGGTTTTGATTTCTTCAAAAATCTTACTTGTCTTGTCATCTAATTCAACAGGCATTGAAATGGAACCTCATTATTTTGATTGTTGACTTGGTAACACCTTGTAACAGGGAGGGGTAAATCTGGGGAGAACGGCCCGTAAATTTACGCTTCCTGCAAACGTTTCGCATACTGATCCAGCACGTTCACCAGACCGCGCTGCGGGCTGCTGATTGCCGAAACAATACCGCTCAACGGAGAATTGATAGCACCCACCAGTTTTCCGCGAAGCTCTTCGAGTGGCGGGAGCTTTGCCAGCTGATCCACTTCAGCCGGACTCAGAAGCTTGCTGTCCAGGACACCGGCCCGGATTTGATTGGACTTTTTGTTCTTTTTAAAGAACTCGGTCAGGATTTTCACCGGGGCAACCTGATCGGCCTGCCCAATGAGCAGAGCGGTCGGACCTTTCAGCGAATCCTTCAAGGCGTCCAGTTCGGTGTCTTTGATGGCATGGATTGCCAACGTGTTTTTTGCAACCGTGAACTGAGCTTTCTCTTTGTAGAGTTCCCGGCGAAGCTGGGTCAGCTCGGACACAGTCAAACCGCGATAGTCAGCCACGACAGCGATGGTGGCTTTCCCCAAGTGCTCCTTGAGTACTTCTACGGTCTCTTGTTTTTGGGCCAGTTTTCCCACGGCAGCCACTGATCCTTTCTTTTATTCCGTTCTTTTGTTCCGTTTGTGATGCGTGCTTCCGTTTTTTGAACGGTTTTGGTTGCTTGGTTCCCTAAAGCTGCAGGCCAGCCCGGATTGCCAAAACAATCCACTGACTTGGAACCGGGGGATTTGCCTTAAATGGTTTTATCTCTGGACTTTTACCCAGATAGGCTCGTAACAGCCTGATGTGTAACGCTTGAGAGGTAAACTCAAATTGCATAGAACCTGCAATTTTAGCCATTTAAGGTGGGAGCATTATATATAGCAAAGACAAAATAAGGACGCAAGCGCTGAAATTTACGCGGGAAATAAAGCGTCCAGCAGGGGCAAAAGTTGGTCCGAGATTTGATTTTTAGGGATATACAGAAACGGGTGGCTGGGGATGGATTGCGGATTGGCCGCGCTAATCAGGACGATTTGATGAGAGGCCAGGCCGAGCTGAAGCAGTTTATGCCCGACGTCCAGCCCGTCTTTCTCTCCAATAATCTGCCAGTCCAGCAGAACCAGCTGTGGCTGATACTGCGTAAATGCGCTCAGGGCGTCTTCGTAATGATCAACAATGGATACGGCCTGAAACCGACCACTTTGCTGCAGCAAAACCTGAATCCCCTCTTGCCAGTGGGGATCATCTTCTACAACAAGAACCGGGATGAGCGATACCATGCTTCCATAGTACCTTAAAAGGCGTTTTTATGGCTAGGCGTCCTCGTTATGGGTTTCCTGACCGCTACCTGCGGGACTTTGGTACTTCCCAAGCAGATTTTGACTTTGCCTGAGATGCCGAAGCTGTTGGCCCATACGCGTTTTAAAGTCATTCATGTTCTGCTCAATCTCCAGATCCAGTGCCTGGCAGGACTCCAGCCTGACCCGAAGGTGCGCTTTTTGTGCCAGCGTGAAGGCGTCTGTATCGAGGACCTGGCAAGCCTCGATAATTCGCTCCCGCTCCAGAATTAACTGGTTGAGCCTGGGCAGATCGTCTCCAATGCTATGCTGAAGTATGGTTTGAGTCATTATTTCCAGCTGATTCAATAGCCCGTCGGCCTCTTCAAAGTTATACTTGCACGGTGGTTTCGGGTTCATCCGGTAACGCTTCCCTTTGCCGCTTGGCGATAACAATGGCCTCTTCCCAGGTCCCTTTCAGTTTTCTGAGATGATCGATGACTTCATCCAGCATGGCGATATCTCTTTTAATGTTACCTTGCACCAGCCGGTAGTGTAAGTAGTCGTACAGGCGGTACAGGTTGACGGCCATTTCGCCCCCGATTTCCAAATCCAGACTGTTCATGAATTCCTGGATGATGTGCTGGGCCTTGATGATGTTTTTACTGTATTTTTCCAGATTTTTTTCTTCATCGGCCTTTTTGGCGACCAGCAAAAACCGAATGGCCCCCTCATAGAGCATAATCAGGATTTCTTCCGGGGTGGCCGTTTCAATCTGATTCTTCTTGTAGGTCTCAGCCTGTCTGGCGTAAGGGTTGGCAGCATTCATAAGGGGCGCTCGCTCCTCTTTCCGTTCGGATGGGTATGATAGCGCTATCGGGTGGAGTGGCCAAAACTTGAGCGCTACGCTGGCATATCTCCTCTATTTACAGGAGCGAAACCACCCACTGGCCTAAGGGTGATGACCGAAGGAGTGCTTCCTGATAGGTACCACCGCCCCTTGTTTTTTAATCCTGAAAGCGACTTTGATCGGCTGAGAAGGGGGCATCAAAATGACAAAATTTGTTTTAATGCATGCGTGATTGAATGTGGGGAAATTACAATGCCCTTATCCAACGGACATATCAAGGCAGATGGTCATTCATGGTTTTCCTCGGTAGCGGCGGCCGCGGTGGATGCCGTGGGAGCCTCCCGGATGGAAACCCTGGAGATTGTGACCGATGTGGAGCAGATTTCCATGCTGTTGAGCAGTCTGGACGACTCGCGCAGTGGTCGAATATTATCGATGAGCGATGCTTTTGGGGATTTATAAACCATGAGCGCCTTGCTAAGCGATGGCTTCTCGGCCTTACCCCCGGAAAGCATACAACCTGAGCGTGAATGGACGCTTTATTTAACCCGGACGGCGGATAAGGCCCAGAAAAATCTGGACAAACCGCTGCGAATCCTGATTCGAGATGCCTTATTACGGCTTTGTCAAAATCCGGAACGTCTGGGTGAGCGTTTGTCTCAGCCTTTAACCACCGTTTTTTCCCATCACATCACTTACAAGGGCAAAGAGTTCCGCATTGCCTACCAGTTATCTCCGGAAACGGACAGTGTGGTGGTGTTATTGATTGGCCCCCACGAGAATTTTTACCGCAAGCTCAAGAATATGCTTTATGCTTCTTAACCATTGGTTTTAATGAGCATTGCCGAAGGCATATATCCTCTAGTGGTATAAATGCCTTGGGGTTGTCCGCTCCGTACGTCCTGCCAAAAGGATGGACACCCCAAAGGTGATGAGGGTTGCGATTGTGTGTGGCAAGCAGAAGAAGAGCTTTCGGGGGCAAGGGGTGGTGGAGTATGTGGGCGCCATGGTGATTGCCGTGGCCGTTGTTTTGGCCGGTTTATTGGTGGCCCCGCCCAGTTTTAATAACCTGATGACCACCATTTTTGCCTCGGTGACAACCCTATTCACAGCGGCTTTGGGCTTTTAGGCTTTACAGGCAAGGCTGGGCGTACTTGGGGAGGCTGTCCGCAGACGTGAGTTTTATTTGTAGTCGAGGCTATTATCAGGCGTGTCGGTTTTTGTTACCATAGAACTACTATTTATCGACACGCCTCAGTAGCTCAGTTGGATAGAGCAACCGCCTTCTAAGCGGTAGGTCACAGGTTCGAATCCTGTCTGGGGTGTTTTTATTGCAAGGATTTTAGGGTGTTAGGGCCTGGAGAGCTTACAACCTTGTGTAATGCCTGTGTAATCGGGGCAGATTTTTTGAGGCTCAGGCATTAGAAGGATTTCCCCTTTTCACAGATAGCGGATGCAGGCTTTTATATGCCATTGCAGATAATTTTTTATATTTATATGTCATAGCGTATAAAACAATTCAGGCAGTTTATATAGCATGGCATATAATATTGATAAAAAATATGCCATACTATATAATCCAGTCATGAACGAGTTGATACAGATACTGAGCCGAGCAAGAAAACGCATCGGTCTTAGTCAGGCCGCTTTAGGTCAAAAGCTAGGCATGCCGCAAAGCCATATCTCCAAAATTGAAAAAGGAGAGGTGGATCTCAGGCTTAGCAGCCTGATCGATATGGCCCGCCTTTTGGGCCTAGATCTGCTCATTGTTCCCAGAGAGCTAACGCCTGTCATCCAAAGCCTGATGATGCCTGCCTCATCAGGACAAGAGGAAAAGTCTCTTCCTGAGATGCTGCTTTCAGAAAGTAGTGAGGAGCTTGAGTGATGACCGAAATCACTATCCTTGAAGTGTTCTTGTATGAGCAGTTAATCGGGCATCTCACGCGACTGCCCGGTGATAATAACCTGTTTGCTTTCGATGAACGTTATGTGCGTGATCCGGAAAGGCCCACGCTATCCCTTTCGTTTAAAAATTCTTTAGGGGGTCTGAAGTTGCCAGACAGGCGACCGATTCGCACCAAGTTACCCCCATTTTTTTCAAACTTACTGCCAGAAGGCCACATGAGAGAGTATCTGGCCAAACAAGGAGATATTAACCCGGAACGGGAATTTTTCCTGTTGAAGTTGTTAGGGAGCGACTTGCCCGGCGCCTTAACGGTCCGGGAGTCAAGAACCCAGCCCATGTACTTGCCCCAAACCGATGAAATGCCTGTAGTGCCGAGTGATCAACCGGCCAAGCAGGTGTTTCACTTCTCATTGGCCGGGGTTCAGATGAAGTTCTCAGCGATTGAGGAAACCCAGGGAGGCCTTACCATTCCGGTGAATGGGATGGGTGGGCATTGGATCATCAAGTTGCCTTCTGCGAAGTGGAACGGTGTTCCTGAGAATGAATATAGTATGATGCAATTGGCAAAAGCGATGGGGCTAATCGTGCCAGAGGTGAAGCTTGTGGCCTCTGACAAGATAGAGGGATTGCCAAAAGGGGTCATGAACGCTCAGGATTTTGGGCAGTCTTTGGCCATTAAACGATTTGACCGGGGAGACAATGAGCGGCGGATTCATATCGAAGATATGGCTCAGGTTTTTGGCATTTATCCCAGAGATAAGTATAAAAAGGTGAGCTATGAAAATATTGGGAAATTGCTTTGGTTAGAAGCAGGAGAAGAAGCCTTACTGGAATACGTGCGCTTGCTGGTCTTTAACCTTGCGATAGGGAACGGGGATGCCCACCTGAAGAATTGGTCCTTAATATATCCCGATCGACGCCATCCCAAGCTCTCTCCTGCCTACGATCTGGTGTCTACTATCGCTTATATTAATGAACCTGAGATGGGGCTTTCTCTGGCTAAAACCAAAAACATGCTGGAAATATCACAGGCCTCATTCGAGGCTTTTGCCAAAAGGGCAGACTTGCCCGTTCGGCTTGTGGTCCAAACGGCGCTAGAAATGGCCGCTCGCTTTGAGGATGTTTGGAAGGCTCAGGCCCATGAATTGCCGATGGGTGATCACGTCAGGAATAGGATCATCAACCATAAGCAACAAATCCCGCTTTTTCATGAACTAGGCATTGGGCGTATCAAGTCAAAAACAACTCAGGCGAAGGCAACCTCTTCAGAGCAAGTAGAATAGAAGCCAAACCCTTCTTACAGCAAGAGTCTTTTACCATGTTTACAGAAAACCCCGAAACCTTTGCCCGTTAGACCGCTAGGCGGTAGGTCACAGGTTCGAATCCTGTCTGGGGTGTTTTTATTGCCTATTATTTAATGGCTGTGGCTGTGTTTTTTGCCACAGCATTGGCCGTGTTTGTGATCATGGCCGGTGTGGCTCTCATGCTTATGCGACGTCTGTGTTGCTGGCTGCTCGGCAGGCGCAGGGGTTGCCGTGACCGCGGGGGTGCTTGCGGCAGTCGTGGTGGTCTCTTGCGGCTTCGATTGCCCAAACAGGCTGGCGCAAAAGTCCTTGAACTTCTGCCAAGTGGCTTTCACCCAGTCAAAAAACTGCTGAAAACGGGATTGACGCTCTCCCTTTTGGCCTTCGGTGCAGTTCTTGTCACTGCAAGCCTGCCCATCGGCATGGACGTGCCCGGGGCCGTGCCCAAATCGCACACTGCTCTGGGGCAGGGATCGGGATGGAGTTCCTGTCCGAAGCGGATTGGGAGTATAAACCGGGCGGTGAGCAATGGAGGAAATCATAAAAACCTTTCAGTGTGTTTTGTCAAAGTAAGGATCTTCTATCTAACGGTGTCTTTTCCGTTCGGAAGGCTATGGCCAGTCTACCGGGGCTTGGGCGCAGGGCGGCACTGTTCCCACATGTGTTTTATGTCCTTAAAAAAACCTGCCACCAATGCCTGAAACCATAGGCCTACTTTTTGCAGCACGTTTTTATCAGCCAGCGGGTGCGGTGGGGCTTCGGGGTCGGGTTTATTGGGAATAACCTTGTGGGGCATGAACAAGTCCAGGGCGAAAGTTTTCAACCACTCCCGGGTATCTTTGGGTTGGGGCCTGGGGGCATGCCCGAACTGTAGCCTGCGCTGCTCCCCTGTGGATGAAAGCAGATAAGTTGCACGGCTGAGTTGGCTTGGGATGATCATGGCTGCGTCTTTCTGTCGTGCTGACGGGCCTGATGCGAACCCAGCATGGCGGAGCCCATTTGCACGGCCTCATTGGCGCAAATCAGGCTGGCACAGCACCCGTTGGCGCAAATGGTACCGGCTCCGGCCCGGGCCGCAGTATCCGATGCCGCGGTGGCTTGCGCTGTACTTTGGCCCGGCCAGGATTTGGCAGGCAGGGGAATGGCTTTGCCCACCGCGGGCAAGATCGCCAGACCGGTCAGGGTGGTCAGGGCCGATAGCAGAATGCGCGTGGCGGTGGCCGGTAAATGCAGATATGTCTGAGCGGGCTGTTCCGCTTTTTCTCCCAGATAATGATTCAGCCCAGCCAATCCCCCCACCAGAGGGGAGAGGATAACCCCGTGCAAAACATTTTGCAGGTTCAGTTTGGTAACAAGCGGCGTGACCACGGCCACGTTGAACATGGCGCTGAGCCAAACGGGGGGCTTCCAGTGGATGGCCTTTTGAGCTTCTCCCAATCCGCCAATGGCCAGAAGCACCTTGGCCCACTCCTTCCAGTCCGTGGAAAACAGCCGAAAATGGGAAACCGTCCGTGCGGGCAATTTTTTTAGCAGAAGAGCGCCAGTAATCAAAGCGGCGCCCTTACCCACATGCAGCAGGGTCGAATTTTGATGGCTGACATGGGCATTCAAGACCGGTGACTGGGCCTTTGGAGTCTGACCTGCACCCGCTATTGCGGATACCGCCAGGGGAGAAACACCTGTTGCCTGCTTCCAGGCGGAAGGAAGCCCCGGGTTTAGAGCGGTGGCTGGATAGAGTCCGTTAAGGCCGGGCGTGAAGGTAACCATGATAATTGGTAATTGTCCGTTGGATTTTGGTGAGCTTTTATAAAAAGGTTCCGCAAGGGCACAAAATGAAAATGATTTTCATTTTTAAGTAGAGACACCGGTTTGTCAAACGAATAAAATCCACGAGCGTGTCCAGAATGTTTATGCTAACATTCGGCCACAAATAAAAATGGTTTTCATTTCATGAGCGTAGTCACCTCCAATCGTCCAGCCAAATCCACTCAGGCTGTGCTGGAAGCCCTTCAGCAGCTAAACCACGCCACGGCACCCGATGTCATGGACTGGATCAATCGAGCCCCCGGTGCCAAAAAAGTCAGTTTGACCAGTGTATACCGGGCCTTGAACCAGCTGGTCTCGGAGGCTCGCATTAAGCCGCTCAATTTTAATGATGGCCAGGTGCGCTATGAATTGAACAATCAGCACATGCATCATCACCACCTGATTTGCACCCGGTGCGAAAAAGTGCAGATGCTGGACAGCTGCCCGTTTCAGCCCGTTCTCAGTGAACTGAAAGGCAAGTTCCGGGTGGATTACCACAATTTTGAAGTGTTTGGGCTCTGCGCCAGTTGTATGCAAACCCCTTAAATTTTTTTGATTCCGCTGCTATCGATGGAAGGTACAAAACTTGGCTAATGCAAAATCGCTTTCTTTAACCGTTTCCAACCAGGAAACAGAGGCCTCTGATGCTTCTCGTCGGGTGGCCTTGAGTTTCCGATACAGCAAAATTGCCCTGAAAAGTTTCTTATTTGTGCCCCTGTTTCCCTTGTTAGGGCACTATCTGATCGATCAAACCGGCATGAGTCAATGGTTGATCACAACGGGCATTGTGCCTGCCCAAATTTTGGGGGAAGGCTTCGGGCATGTGGGCTTGTGCTTTTCCATTCATTATTTGTTTACGGGACTAAAGGCTGTTTGGAAAATGCTGGCCCTGTTTTGGGTTCGCTAAGCCTCATCACCTATATATAAATACATACACTCCCAGATATAAGGCCAGACCGCATTTTAGGCCTTTTTTCGGTTGTAGGGGATGTTAAAAAAACTTAATCTTCTGGCAGAAGGGCACAATTACGCTCATTTGATTGTTTTTATTACATTGAGAGTATATTTTGATAGTTTTCTTTTTGTATTTCCAGTTTTCCTTTTGCACGAATTTTAATAGAGAGCGCGAGCAATATGATGCAACCCCTTAGCCTTCAAGCCAGACCTTTGGCTGGCCGCCTGCCCTTAATGGCCGCCAGTGTCCCTTTATCTCTTGCTCCTCAAGTGGATGTCACTTCTACTGTGAGCAGTGCTGCTGCCGGTAGTTCGTTCAACATAATGTCCATAGTCCAAATCCTGGTGCAATTAATGCCATTTCTTGAGAGGGAACTGGGCTCCAAACAACCGCAGGCCGGTACAGGCAGTGCCGATGCTTCAAAGGCCCCAGTTGGTGCCGATGCCACAAAGGCAGTGGCAGGCGCTGATCTGGGCTCAGGTGCTGCTGCACCCGGTGGTGCTGCCATTACCGGCAGCCTACCTGCCCTTCCAAGTCTTCCGGGTCTTCCGGGTTATGCTGGCGCAACGTCTCCTGCACCGGTGACACCGCCGGGCTCTGGTGACCCGCCCCCTCCTGCCGGTGGTGGTTATGGTGCCGCAACGTCTCCTGCACCGGTGACACCGCCGGGCTATGGTGGCGCAACGCCTCCCGCACCGGCTACACCGCCAGGTTATGGTGGCGCGACGCCTCCTGCCGGTGGTGGTTATGGTGGCCTAGCACCCAATGTGCCGGGCGCTCCGGGTGGTGCTGTAGTGCCCCCGGGTGGTAAAAAACGTGGCTGTCCCGGTGGCGGCGGAGCTGCCGATATTCCCGGTGCTGGCGCTCCTGGCGCTGTTCCTCCGGGAGGTGCTGCTGGTGCGCCAGGCACGATTCCACCAACAAATGGCATTGGCTCTGCCGATAGTATGACCATTGAGCAGCGTCGGGCCCTGAATTACAGCGACCTGAAAGCCAATCCCAATGGTGGAGCTGACTATGCCAACGTTCGGGGCGGCAAGCAAGCCTTCAATGGCGTATCCGGACGTGATGCCGCCATCATGCACATGGGTGGCCGCGCTCATATTTCCGCTGGCACCAGCGCCAATGGCGTGTCTGGCTCGGCCCGGATTTATGGCAACGTATTGAACAACCCCAACAACTTTACTCCGGATGAAGTAACCATGATTCAGCAGTATGCCGCCGATGAAAAAGCCCGGTACGGGATGATCACCGGCTCCAATCTGGATCACGACTTTGCGGATCAGATGGCAGCTCGCGGCGATATTTCGCCCGAAAAGCTACAGGCTTACCATCAGGCCATTGACGCCCGAGTGGCCAAAATGGTCAACAATCCCAACCGGGAAGCCGTGCTGCAGGAAATAAACCAGCCACTCAATATTACCAGTGATATTGGGACCCTGGAACAACAATCGGGACTAAGCCGGTATGAGCAGGCCGTATACCGTTTGGCAGGTCACGCTACCCTGTTCAGCGGTGACGGCAGTGTCGATGGCGATATTCTGGCCATTACCCTGGGGAACGCGAATTCACTGGATGGACGCTCCTTTGGAAACCAGGACACCAATATCGACCCTGAAACACTGTCCCTGCTGCAGAATGACCTGGCTATTGATGGTCAGTTGAACGGGGATGCCTTGCGGGCGGCCAACGAGAAAGTTCTGGACAAGATCTTCATGGGTGCCCCCGGTGTCACTGCACAGCAAGTTCAAGCCCAGTCCGTGCAGCGTGCCCAGCAAAATGGTCGCACCGCCGCACAAATCCAGCAAAGCCTGCAACTCAGCGCCAATCAAGCCATTCAACAGTTTGGCGGCTTCGTGAAAGATCACCCGGTGATCAGCGCGGTGGGTGCCGGAGCAATGGTCACAGGCGCTGCCGTTTGCCCCTTCCTGGCCGGAACCATGGCCGTGGGTGCGGGTATCGCCGCAGGCACCAAGCTGATGAGCCAGCAAGCCAGACCGGCCGCCTAGATCATCAGCCTCCATACGTCAAAACACGGTAACGACCAAAGCCTACTGGGTTTTGGTCGTTACGTTTGTATGAATCGCCTGACCCCAGTCGCATAAAACGATGCCCTCATAATACAATCAGGTCAAAGGTACTCTGTAACGTGTGGGAAAAGTGCTTATGACCCTTACAAACACAATTTTGCCGCTTAACGGCGACAGCCTGACTCTGGAAGGCTTGCAAGAGGCCAGCTTGAACGCTGCCATCAGGATTGCGCTGGCCGATGACTGTTTGGCCAAATTGCAAGCCTCCCGGCAAGTGGTGGAGGATGTCCTGAAGTCGGGCAAAATGGTGTATGGCGTCAACACAGGGTTTGGGGCACTCAGTCACGTCTCTATTTCCGCCGAGCAGGTGGACCAGTTGCAGGCTAATCTGGTGCGCAGCCATGCCGCTGGGACTGGCCCTGTTCTGGAATTTCCGGTGGTGCGGGCCATGATGCTGCTCCGGGCCAATACCCTGGCCAAAGGCTTTTCCGGGGTTCGCCCGGTGGTGGTGGAAACCTTGCTGGCTTTACTGAATGCCGGGGTTTATCCCAGCATTCCCTCCCAGGGTTCTTTGGGGGCCAGTGGGGACTTGGCGCCCCTGGCCCATATGACGCTGGTGCTGATGGGCGAAGGCAAGGCCTATTACCAAGGCGATTGGTTACCCGGTGCGGAGGCGTTGAAACGAGCTAATATCCAGCCTTTAACGCTGAAAGCCAAAGAAGGGCTGGCCCTGCTGAATGGCACCCAGATGATGACAGCGGTGGGAGCGCTGACCCTGTTACAGGCGGAATCGCTGCTGGCCGTGGCGGAAGTGGCCGGGGCCATGACCATTGAGGCTGTAAAAGGCAGCCAAAAACCCTTTGATGCCCGAGTGGCACAGGTTCGAGCCCATGCCGGACATGCCCAATCGGCGGCTATTATTCGGAATTTACTGGCCGGTAGCGAGATTATGGAATCGCATCGGGATTGCGCCAAAGTGCAGGACGCCTACTCGTTGCGCTGCATTCCGCAAGTGCATGGGGCCGCTCGAGAGTTGATCGCCTCAGCCCGGAAAACGCTGGAAATCGAGATCAATTCGGCCACTGATAACCCGCTGGTTTTTCCCAATGGCGATATCATCTCTCAGGGCAATTTTCACGGGGAGCCCGTGGCCATGGCCATGGAGCAATTGGGACTGGCTTTGTGCGAATTGGGCAGTATCAGCGAGCGGCGCATTGATAAGCTGATGAATCCGGCTTTCAGTGAGCTACCCGCCTTTTTGGCCGGAAAGCAGCAAGAAGGTTTGAATTCGGGCCTGATGATCATTCACTACACGGCGGCGTCCCTGGTTTCGGAAAATAAAATTCTGGCCCACCCGGCGGTGGTGGATACCATTCCCACCTCCAACGATAAAGAGGATCACGTGAGCATGGGAGCCATTGCCGCCCGCAAGGCCGCTAAAATTCTGGAGCATACCCGCTGGGTGCTGGCCGCCGAATTACTGGCCGCCGCCGAAGGTCTGGAGTATCGGGGCAACCTGCAACCCGGCCACGGGGTATGGCGGGTGTACCAAAAAATTCGGGAAATTATTCCGCCCTTGACCGTGGATCGCACCCTGGCCGGGGATGTAGCCCTGCTGGTGCGCCAGATTGAGGACGGCCGTTTGCTGGCAACCGTGCAGGATTGTTTGTCCGCCTAGGCGCAAGTTTTTTAAGAAACCAAGAGCTTCTGGCGAACCCGCTCTTCCAAAATCGGCAATAATCTGGCCGGGGCCTCGGCGATGGAAAATTCCATGGTACAGCCAGCGGCCATTTTATGCCCCCCGCCCCCAAACAACCCCATCACGGCGGCTACGTCAATATCGTGGGAATCGCTGCGGATGCTGATTTTGGTCTGCCCCTGCTCGGTTTCCTTGAACACCACGGCCACCAGCACGGTATCCACCCGGCGAATGGTTTCCACCATGCCGTCCAGATGCTCATCCAAAGCCCCGTGACGGCCTAAAAGCTCCCGAGAGACTACCGTCCAGCCGATGGTTTTATCGGCGTTAAACTGGGTCTGCAACATGGCATCGGCCTGCAACATCACCTGACACAAGGGTTGCTCTTCGTACAATTGCTTAAAAATGTATTCCGGATCGGCCCCGGCGGCGATCAGGCTGGCGGCGGTTTCCATCACTCGCACGGTGGTATTACTGTACTTAAAGCCGCCCGTATCGGTCACAATCCCAGTGTATAGACAAGTAGCGATACTGGCATCCAGCGGAATAGCCATGGCCTTGAAGATATGAAAAGCCACCTCGGCGCTGGCCGCGGCAGTCGGCTCAACAACATTGATGGTGCCAAAGCGATCGTTGCTGACATGGTGATCGATGTTCACGGAGACCTTGGCCCCTTCAAAAATGGGCCGAGCCAGCCCCAGACGATCCGCGGAGCCGCAATCCACCGAAATGGCCATGTCGTATTGACTCAGCAAGGTGGTGGCCGTTTCCATGCGCAACACCTCCTGAATGCCCGGTAAAAAACGGTAGGTATCGGGCATTTTGCCGGAAATCACGCAATCAATGCGCTTAATATGGGGGCAGGCCTTGGCAAAGGCGAACTTGATAGCCAGCATAGAGCCCAGAGTATCCCCATCCGGGCCCACATGGGCAGTGACAAAAATGGTTTTGGCCTGGCCGACTGCGGCTATAAAATCGTCGTAAATGACAAGACTCCTTGTGAATGCTATGTTTGCTCAATATTATACTCCGCCCATAAGCCCCGGAGCCAGAGCCGGAAAACAGGCCGCTCCCCCGGCCCTCACGCCTCAGGAATCGCCGCCGTATGACTCAAGACACCATTCTCGCCCAAGTACAACAAGCCCAAGGCATTGATAAACTGCTGCAAGTAGTGGCCCAGCTTCGTCACCCGGAACACGGTTGTCCCTGGGATCTCAAGCAAACCCACAGCAGCCTGAAACGCTTTATGCTGGAAGAGGCTTACGAAGCGGTGGAGGCCATTGATGAAACCCAGCAAAGCGGCGATTATTCAGCATTAAAAGAGGAACTGGGCGACGTGTTGCTGCAAGTGGTGCTACACAGTCAACTGGCCCAGGACGCTGGCACCTTTGACTTTCAGCAAGTCTGCGATGCCATTGCCGAAAAGCTGATCCGTCGTCACCCGCACGTTTTTGGCACTGTCTCCGTAGACAATGCCGAGGCCGTGGTCAGCAACTGGGAGGCCATCAAGCAAGCTGAAAAGGGGCATGCCAAGCAGACCAGCATTCTGGAAGGCATTTCCAAAAGCCAACCGGCCCTGAGCCGAGCCCTGGAAACCAGCCAAAAAGCGGTTAAAGTGGGTTTTGAATGGCCCAATCTGGATTCCCTGTGGGCGTGTGTGATGAGCGAATACCAGGAATTCCGGGCGGAAGTGGACGCCCTGCCAAGCACTCAACCGATTCCAGCGGAAGCATTCGAGCGACTGGAATCGGAAATGGGGGATATTTACTTTGCCAGCGTCAATCTGGCCCGGCATTTCAAAATCGATCCGGAAGTGGCCCTGACCAAGGCAACGGCCAAATTCACCCAGCGCTTTCAGGCCATGGAAGCCCTGATTTTAGAGCGCTACCCCCAGGCGGAATCTTTGGAAGCCGCCATGGCCAACCTCGATTTTGAAAGCTGGGACGCCCTGTGGCGAGAGGCCAAGCAAAGAACCAGTCTGCTCTAGCTTCATTTTTCAGGGCAGAGTTTCCCACGTCCTACACATTGCAAAATGCCCTGAACCGATTACCTTAACAGTACCCAGCGCCCCCGAACCCAAATTCGACAAGCGGGGCAAAACAAGCTCTGCCGCTTGTTTTTTGGAACATTTCAAGCCAATCCATTGTCTAATCCAATCAAAGCGTACCAGTCCACTCTCAACCGGTCGGATCCAACCCGTTTTTGTGTACAGCCGTTCACGAGCCCCCCTAAGATCTAAAAGCCAAGGGAAACCGCGGGGGGTAACAGGAGCCCGTTGCATGCCTCACCCCGCCCTGATCACACCACCCGCCACACAAAGAAAAACAGACCTTCCCGGCAACATTTTCAGTCCCATCACCCCGCCCACCGGAGTGGCCCGTCGTATGGCGGCCTTAATGGCGCAACTGCCGGAAGCCAGCCGATGGCAACGTATATTTTTGCGCTTTACCAGCCAGTTCAAGCAAAACATGGCCGAACTGGAAGCCCTGATGCACTACAGCAGCAGCCCGGCGGTCTGGGACATTGCCCGTCTGACCCGCAAAAAGGCTCAACAAAAACTCAGCCCCACCGAGCAACAGGAACTGGACTGCCTGACCACGTTCCACGACAGCCCGTCCGTTCACCGCATTACCAGCCTGAAGCTCAAAGAATACACACGCTCAATCAGCGTGGTGGAGCAGCGGGAGTTGACCCACCTGCAGCGCAATCTGTATCAGGGAAAGGGCATTCCGACTCAGGTACTGGACTTGCTTTGGACTCAACCGCCGCAGAACCTAAGCGACCATTTTATTTAATAACGTACTGACTCATAGCGTGGGAGAGAAACAATCAAGATGCTGAGCTTACTCCAGTCCTCCACCCTGATTTATGCAGGCGCTTTATACGCGGTGCTTTGGACGATTCAGGGCCTTCATAACAACAACCGGCTGCAAGCCGCATGGGCTTGCGCTCACATCCACCAAACGCCCCCATTAACCGGTCTGAGCGGCTCCCGATGGCCGTAATTCCAGCTCATCACCAATTTGCGTGACACTTTGGGCAATGGCTCCCGCCGGCAATTCCAGCACCACCTTACCCCCCTTCACAAAGCGAGACACCCGCCAGGGCTTCATGCCCTCCAGCAGGTACAGCACCGTGCCATTGGCATCCAGAAAAAGAGCGTCAAACTCAAAGCGCATAAAAAAGGAATGAATGTCCTGACAAGGGACAATCCACAGCCCAAAGCCCGGCGGAATACCCGGCTTGCCCATCAGGCCCACCAGCCGTTTGAAATAGGAATCCGCCTTTTGCACCTGGTTGGCCACCACGGTCTGCCGGGTTTTGTTAATCACCTCGTACCCCATTGCGCCTGCTCCTCTCACGGCCTCCTACAAAGCAACTACCTCTATTATAGGACGCCTGCCCGGATGCGGCGGATCATCGTCCACCCTTTGGCCGATGAGACTCCCCCAAAAAATTGACCCTTCAGCCGGGAATATCCAACCTTCAGATGATGAGCGGCTTTAAAAAGCTGAGATATGATACTAACAAGATTACTTTAATCAAACGAGTGTGAAAGACGGAATCGGTAGGCTATTTGTGGTGCCCCCTCATTAAGCGCATCACGGATTCGGTATGAAACAGTAATCCCGGTTTGATCCATTTTTTAACTTTGTGGAAGTGTGTGTGTCAGGGAGCTTTAGGAGAAAACGATTCATATGATGAGACGGATGCAATCCTCGGAAACCACTGTGTTTATCGTGGATGATAACGCCAATCACAGCGCGGGCATTAAACAGTTGCTGGAATTACAATCGGATTACCATTTGGCCGGTATCGCCACCAACGGCGAAGATGCCGTCAAGCGTCTGGCCGAAGCCAATGTGGACATCGTGCTGATGGACATCAATATGCCCGAAGTGGATGGCGTTGCGGCCATTCAGCAAATTATGGCCATCAACCCCAACCTAAAAATCCTGGCTCTGACCGGCTACGATGAGTCGGATCTGATCTTCCGGGCCATGAAACACGGGGCCAAAGGCTACATCCTCAAAACCATGGTCACCTCTCAGTTGATTGCGGCCATCGAGGAAGTCCTGAACGGAAAAGTGTATCTGCCGCCCATTCTGGCCACCAAGTTTTTTGATGAGTTCCAGAGCCGCATGGGTAAATCCAACCGGGTGGATCCCACCAAGCAAGCCCTGCTCGGCTATCTCACCTCTCGTGAAAAAGAAGTGCTGAAACTGCTGACCGATGGCATTACCTACAAAGGCGTGGCCGATAAACTGGTCATCAGCGAAACCACGGTTAAAACGCACGTCAACAACATCTTCCAGAAGTTGCAGGTCAACGATCGCACCCAGGCGGTGCTGTACGCCCTGAAATACGGTCTGGTGGATGGCGGTTCCAACCCTTCTCAAATGGCCGGATAAGCTGCACGGGTTTGAAACCCCACACGGTTCCTGACACCAGTTATAATGAGATCAAACACGATGAAATCCCCCGGCCCACCCGCTTGGGGATTTCGTCTTGACTGTATGGCGAGTGAGTGATTTGAAGCAAGGCGTTAAAAAAATCCAGCTGGATGGACTGTTTGGGCATCTATGCTCCTCCACGGGCATGTATTCCCGAGAGACTTTTCAGAGTCTGTATAGCTGTATTACCCGCATGGTGCGGGACTACCGCATGCCGGGCTTTGTGATGACCCGCACCCTGGACGACGAGGTCTTTGAGACCATGGCCCACGCCCTGGCTGATATTCCAGAGCTGCCACTCTTCCGCTTCAATCAACCCGATCTGTTTCCGGTGGAAAGCGGCATTTGCGATCAAACCGGTTTTCTCATTGTGCTGACCAATCGACTCTGCGCCACCTTATACTGGTCGGCAGCCACCCACCCCACCTATCGCATGTACGAAGGGGGATGGACGTTTCATCCGGGGGATACCCGCACCCTGGCCGGGCACCTGATTGCCCACTTGCAGCAGCCCGAACTGGACACCCTGCTGAAAGAAACGCCCGTGGACAGGCGCTACGATGACAAGCTGAACATGTTGATCACCTCGCTGGTGCATGGTCTGGAAAATCGCAACCGGGAGCTGACCGTGGCCCTGGATCAGGTGCAAATTTTAAACAAACGGAACGTGGACACCGAACGGCTGGCAGCCATCGGCCAGCTTTCCTCGGTAATCGCCCATGAAATCCGAAATCCGCTGGGCCTCATCGATCTGTACGCCAAACTGACCGAAGATCATTTGGGGCAATTAAATCTCATCGCCGACAGTGATAAAAAAGCCCTACTGCTCAAAAATTTATCGCTCATCCGCCAAGCCACCAGCAGCCTGGAAGGCATTTTATCGGAGCTGACCAACTACTCTCGTCCCTTGCAACTCAATCCAAAACCGGTTGAACTCTACCAGTTGGTTCGGGATATTTGTGAGTTTTACCAGCCCTCCTATCAGGAACAGCAAATCACCCTGAGCGGCCCGGAAACCGGCCTGATGGAATGGTTAACGCTGGATGCCGACAAGCTCCGCCAAGCCTTGCTCAACCTGCTTAAAAACGCCTTGGAAGCATCCAAACCCGGCACACAGGTCACCGTGCAAGTGGAAAGTAACCCCCTCGACTCCCAGGTGTGGGTCAAGATCACGGATCAGGGAACCGGCATTACCCCGCAAAACAGCCAGAAATTATTCACCCCCTACTTTTCCACCAAGGGCAGCGGTACCGGTCTGGGGCTGGCCCATAGCCGAAAAATCCTGCAAGCCCACGGCGGCAGCGTGGAGCTGCTGTCCAGCGTTCCCGGACAAGGCAGCGTGTTTGCCATTGTTTTGCCCAAAACCTATTCTCAGGAGCCTGTGGCATGAAAAAATTGACGACCACCTCTCAAGCATCTCGCCGTTTTCTACAACGGTTCTTGCCCCTACTCCTGCTATTAATGAGCTCCATCACCTGGAGCGGCTGCGAAATGAAACTGCCCCCCATGCCCTGGGACAAACCCGCCCCCACTGACAAAGCCCATGGCAACAAAGGAGAAGAAGCCACAACCGAAGAGGCTACCGCCGAGGAAAACGCTGAGCCGGCCGAGCCTGCCGATGAGCGCATGCTACTGCCCAAAGCCATGCATGACCTACCCTTTGAGGAAGTTTCCATCCCGCTTTCGGATCAACTGGTCATCTACGGTCGTTTATACGATCCCAGCCTGAGCGAGCCGGGAGAAAATGACATCCCCGACAGTGAAGCGTATCAGGGCCCCAAGTACCCGCTGGTTATTTTACTGCACGGCCTCAACCGGGATCATCTGGCCTGGAGCGACTTACCGGCCACCCTGACCAAAGCCGGTTATGCCGTTTACGCCATGGACCTGCGGGGCCACGGCAAAAGCACCATCACCACCTGGAAGCGTCGGGTCAGTTGGCGCTTGCTGCAGCCCGAGCAGTGGAAAAACCTGCATCGCGATATCATCCAGGTGATTCAGTATTTTAAAAAAGGAGAAGATTACCCGGAGGTGGACGGGAGCCAAGTGGCGCTCATCGGGGAAAAACTGGGAGCCAACGTGGCAACGTTTGCCGGTAAAAACAGTACCGAGGTCAAAGCGCTGGTGCTTCTGTCCCCCGGTATTGAGTTCAAGGGCATCGACGCCAGCCGGGGGTTACTGGAATACGGCAACCCCACCCTGATCCTCAGTAACCATGACTTCAAGGAATCACACAGCCAGGCCCAGCACATGTATAACTGGATTACCGGCCCCAAAACCTTGCAGGTTTACGAAAAAATCGGGGAAGGGGCCGAAATGCTGGGCAATCAGCCCGGGGTGGGTCTACAGATTGAAGCCTGGTTATCCAACATATTAAAGCCCGTACCCGGGGCAAAAGCGGCTGCCGCCGAGGTGAGCGCAGAAACCAGTGGCCACTCACCCGCTGGCAATCCATTAGCAGTGGGCCATAACAGCGAAGCGGCCCAAAAAGAGGATGCCAGCGCCGCCACACCACCCCCGGCCAAGCATTAACGGCGGATCTGATTAAAACCAGGCCAGACAGCCTTCCCCAGACGTTTGTAATTGTTCGAGTACAGCGAGTTCAAGATGGATGCCGGGCAACTTCGCAAAAGCAAATCCATAGTCTGTGTAAGCGGCACGCCGTTTTACAAACGTCTGGGGAAGGCTGCCTTGCCTGAGGTTCAAAACAAGAAGCACCGTTAAGAGGGCAGAGAGAGCGCCGGAATACTGACCACCGTGGGGTGCTTCATGGCCAAAGCCTGAAAGGGCATGCGGCGACTGGTTTCATAGAAACGATCCGGTTCGGCGGTGACAAAATAATCCACCTCCGCAATGGGACGACCGGTCACCTGCGGATTGGCCAGCTGATGCTCAGCCAGCAACCGCTTGGCATCCAGGGCCATAAATACCGCCGGATCCAGAACATCCGCGTTGGGTGACAGAGCGGCCACCTGATCCATGACATAGGGGTAATGGGTGCAACCCAGCACAATGGCCTCCGCCCCCCGATCCTGCAATGGACGCAAATACTGGCGCAATAAAGCATGACAGGCAGGCGTTTCCCCTTGTCCCGCTTCAATCAGGGAGGCCAGATGATCGCATCCCACCTGTGAAAGCAAAACAGGGGCGTTCAAGTCATCCAGCAAAATCTGATACCGGTTGGACGCCACCGTGGCCGGCGTGGCCATCACCCCCACGGTGCGATACTGCCTAGTAGTGGCCAGCCATCGGCAAATGGGCGTCACCGGATCCACAAAAGGCACACCCGGATAACGGCTGAACAATTGGGGAGCCACCGATGCCGCGGTATTACAGGCCACCACCATCATCTTGACCTGATGCCGCTCAAACAGCCAGTGCAGGGAGGCGGACAGATATTCGGTCACCTGAGCCTGGGTTTTCTCCCCATAGGGCATGTGCAAGGTATCGCCGAGGTACACAAATCGCTCGTCAGGCAAGGTTTGCATCAGACGATCCAGAACCCGCAGCCCCCCCAGCCCGGAATCAAATACCCCAATCGGATTTTGAGCGGTGTGCTGGGGAGAAAATGGCAGGGGTTGATTCATTCAGTGGCTACTTTACTGCGTTGGCGGACACTCGGGTTTTCAAATAGTCTACAACACCATCCGCAATGGATCGAGCGGTTTTGGACTTACGCTCATAGGTCTGTAAGGCCGTCAGCTCATTAGGGTTGGACACATAACCCACCTCACACAAAATAGCCGGTACGTTGGTGTGGTGAATCACGTAAAACATGGCCTTCTTGACCCCGCCATCCCGGGCGCTCACCGCGTTAATCTCCCGGTTATGCACGCTTCGGGCCAAGGCAATGCTTTGGGGCGTATAGTAGTAAGTTTCTATGCCATTGGCCGCCGCATTAACCGAGGCATTGTGGTGAATGCTGATAAACAGATCCGGACGAATCTGGTTGGTAATGGCCGTAATTTTAGGCAAGGGCAAAAACTCATCCGTGCTGCGGGTCATAAACACTTTAAACCCTTTGGCCTCCAGCGCATCTCGCAACATCAAAGCCAAAGACAAGTTCAGGTCTTTCTCGTTCACGCCCCCCCGCATGGCTCCAAAATCTTTACCGCCATGGCCGGCGTCCACCACGATTCGGGCGGGAAAAGGGGCCTTGCCGGCAGCAGCCAAGCCCGCCAGATTGGGGAAAGCGCCCGTGCTTTTCGCCACGCGATCGGCGGAGATTTGCAGTTCCAGCACTTTGCCATCATCGGAAATGGAGGGAATGATCCGGGTATCGGCCTGCACCAGCTGAATGGCCAATTTGCTGTTGGGCTGACCTTCGGTCAGGGGCTCCAGACGCATTTTCTCAATTTCAGGGTACTGACGGGCATCAAAGTTGATGTTGGTGGGATGAGCGGCCTGATTCAGCAAGTCCAGCACCAGCCGATCGTCTTTCTTCAGGAAACGATGCACAATGGGGGTGCTGGCAGCCAACCGCAGAATGGTATTGCCCCCTTCCCGTCGCAGGTCGATACTTTGCACCTCACCCAACTGGGTATTCGCCGAGAGCTTGGTGATAGAGGTTCCAGAATCCGGGGTCAGGGCCAGCAGATTTCTCTCGCCGCCATTGTAAATGGCCTCCAGCTGGTCAGGATCGCTGGACTCAATCACAACACGAACCGTATTCTCATCAAATTGACCCACCCGAACCTGACGCATTTCAGGCAGTCGGGTGCTAATGGGTTCCAGCAACTGACGACTGCGCAATACAGCACCCTCCAGCTCCAGCACCAGACGACTGGGATCGCTCAGGGTAAAGCGCTTCTTGATGCGCAAGGTCGTGCCTGCCACCGACTGAATGAACAACTTGTTGTCCCGCACCTGGATGCTTTCAATGATGGCCGTCCCGGCAGGGACCGGCGTATTGAGAATGGTGGTTTGCACGGCCGGGGTTTGCGTTTCCGGCTTGGGAGGAAGCGTCGCCAAAACAGGCGGCTGAGCGGGTATCTTCACGGCAGGCTTGGCCACAGGAGGCAAGGGCTGAGCCACCTTGCCCGCTTGCACGGCGGGCTTGGCCACAAAACTGGTGGAGGCGATCTGGGCCGGGGAAAGTGATGCCGGCGCCAAGCCCAGCACCTTGAGGGTTTTTCCTTCAAATTCCGGGGTCAGTCGGGCCAGGGTCTGATTGTTGTCCACATAAATGGTGGCCCGAACCGAACTGTAAAAAGGACTTTGCGTATCACTGAGTTCAACCCGGTCAATACCCTGTTGATTAATGCGGAAGACGTTTTGCCCACCGGCCAACCGGGCGTTGGGAATATCCAGCACAATGCGGTAGGGAGAGGGCAGTTTTAAAACCGTAAAATTCCGGGTTTCCACCCCGGTAAAAACACGGTTGGCCTCCAGAACAAGCCCGCTGCCATCCGGGCTCACCTGAACCCCCGAAATGCTGAGCAAACTGGACTGAGCCGACTGATGGCGGCTGGCAGCGAATGCACTGGTGCCGCCACCAAACCCACTGACAGCCATCAACGCGCAAGCCAACAAAACGCTCAACAAACGCTGAATCCGGGGTACAAACACCATGCTGATTTCTCCCTGATTGGCTAAATCTGCTAACTCAACTCTAAAAACGACTTTCACAAAACCATTTGAGACGAAACCAAAGCCGGAAGGCTCATGAACAAAAAGCACGCCGGCTTCGGGCCAATGTAATACGCCATTACAAGTGGATTAACCGCCTCAAACAGCTTATTACTATATTAATTGTAGCGGTTTTGACCGGGAAAAGGAAGTCCTTACCGTCAATAGAATCCGTCAACACCCTGAAAGCTCAACCTTAGGCCTTCCTCAAGGCCTTCCTCAAAAAGTGGAACTGCCGTGGAACGCCCCGCGTAGCATCTGTTGAAGCTCGGTCGGGTTCTCGGAGGTCTCCAGCGCGTCTTCGGGCGTAATCAAACCATTGCGAAACGCATTATGCAGAGAATGGTTGAGGCTGTGGGCCCCCTCAAACTCGGCATTGTTCAACAACTGATAAATTTCGCCCATTTCATCCCGCAAAATATAATCGCGAATGGCCGGTGAAACCACCATAACTTCAGACACAGCCACCCGGCCCTTGCCTTCGGCTTTTTTAACCAAACGCTGAGAAACTGTACCTTGCAGCACGCCCGCCAATTGGTTACGGATGGAGTCACGCTCGTAAGGCTCAAAGGCATTGATGATCCGGTTTATGGTCTGCACCGAATCCGTGGTGTGAAGGGTCGAAAAGACCACGTGACCGGTCTCCGCCGCGTGCAAGGCGGCCATCATGGTTTCCCGATCCCGCATCTCGCCTATTAGAATGACATCGGGGTCCTGCCGCAAGGCGTACTTGATGCCATTGGGAAAGGTGTCTGTGTCCATCCCCAACTGTCGCTGGGTGACCACGCTCTTGTCGCTCTGGTAAACGTACTCCACCGGGTCTTCCAGAGTGACGATGTGCTTGTACCGGGTACGGTTAATGGTATTGAGCAAGGCGGCCAACGTGGTGGACTTCCCCGAGCCGGTAGGGCCGGTGACCAGCACCAGCCCCTTGTGCAAGTCCGCAAAACGGCTAATCACCGGAGGATGCCCCAAATCATCCAGCGTGGGAATTTGCAGGGGGATCAAACGCATCACCAGCCCCAGCCGCCCCATTTCGTAAAACAGGTTGACCCGGAAGCGACAGCTGTTATCCAGCATAAAGCTGAAGTCAAAATCCGTCCGATTTTTAAGCCGGGGCAGGGTTTTTTCGGGAATAATGCTTTTGGCGAAATTTTGAATGTCCAACTCCGACAGCGGTGGCATTTTGGTTGGCAACATGTCGCCATCCTTACGCATCACCGGGGCGGCCCCCGCCCGAACGTGGATATCGGAGACACCCTGGGCCACAGCCATTCTCAGAAAGATATCCAGGTCTATCCCGCCCGAGACAGGGCCAGAGGATGATCCGGAGACGTCAGGAGAAGATGCTTGTGGAGGAATGCTCATACCAGTTCCTTGCTTCTTGGGGCGCACAGTCGGGTTGAACCGTTCCTGAAGTATGGGCGCAGCACCTCAGGAATGGCTACCTCCTGATGACTGATTTGATAATTTTCCAGAATGGCGGCCAAGGTACGACCCACGGCCAAGCCGGAACCGTTGATGGTATGCACAAACGCAGGCTTACCAGTGGCTTCAGAGCGGTATTTCAGGCCAATACGACGGGCCTGAAAGTCTGTAAAAGTGCTGCAACTGGAAATTTCCCGATAAACGCCCTGCGCAGGCATCCACACCTCGATATCAAAGCACCGGGCGGCGGAAAACCCGATATCTCCAGCGCAGAGGGCCACTACTCGATAGGGCAACTCCAGCTTTTGCAGGATCATTTCGGCATCTTCCAGCAATTTCAGATGCTCCGCAGGGCTGTCCTCCGGCCTGCACAGCTTGACCAGCTCAATCTTGTCGAATTGGTGCTGACGAATCAACCCACGGGTATCTTTGCCCGCACTGCCCGCTTCCCGACGGAAGCACGGGGTATAGGCCGTCATGTTCAGGGGCAGTTGATCCTCGGACAGCAATTCTCCGGCGTACAGGTTGGTCACCGGCACTTCCGCCGTGGGAATCAGGAACAACTCGTCATCCTTGCAGCGGAACATATCGGCTTCAAACTTGGGCAGCTGGCCCGTACCGGTCATGGCTTGCCGGTTGACCAGAAAGGGCGGCAACACTTCCTCGTAACCCCGCTCGGTATGCGTATCCAGCATAAAGTTAATCAGGGCCCGCTCCAGCCGGGAGCCTTCCCCCCGCATCACCGAAAAGCGGGACTGGGCGATTTTGACGCCTCGCTCAAAGTCCAGAATGCCCAGATTGGCCCCAATTTCATAATGCGGCAACGTGTCCGGGCAGTAACGGGATTTGAATTCATCGCCCCAGGTTCGTAGCACCACATTTTCGGACTCATCGGCCCCATCGGGCGTTTCTGGCAAGGGCATATTGGGAATTTCCAGCAACAAGGCAGATTGTTGCTCCGCCAGCGCTTCCTTTTGGGCTTCAATGTCCTTAATCCGATCAGCCAGGGCACGGGTTTGCTGCTGAATCGCCTCGGTGTCGCGACCTTCTTTTTTGGCCTGGGCAATTTGCTGGGTAATCTGATTACGTTGACTTCTCAAAGACTCTTCTTCCTGAAGCAACTCCCGACGCCGAGCGTCCAGGGCCAGTATGGCATCCACGGACAAATCCGGCTTCCGGCGTTTCAGGGCCTGATTAACAGCATCGGGGTTTTCTCGAATCAGTTTAATATCCAGCATGTTTCCATCCAGGGCACGACCCAAGGGCAATCAGGAAAAGCCTAAACGCTGACTTATGCCGTACCATCGCAAATTCCAACAGGCCCATTATACCCCAGCCCTTCCTTCAGTTATCGGATGGCAAAAGCACTCAATCCAATTACACTGAAAATAAACCCAACGGTAAGTAACAGCAGTTAGCTGATGGCCGACTGGTACAGCATATAAATCCATCCGGCCACAACACCAGCAATGGCCGCAATAATAATGATATTGATGAAATAGGACAGGTACTTGGTTGTGATCAGAATAATTTGCTGCTTATCCAGTTTCATAATGCAACACTCACCGATTTCAGGGGGTCAGGCTTTTTATCGGTCCATTGGCAGTAAAACTTTAATTATTTTGGTGTGTGCGTGTATTGGCCCGGTGGGCTTTGCCAATAGCCCCGAAGAAAACTGGCCGGAACCGGTCTATTTTCCCCAAAAACAAACCACGCCGGAAAAAGACGTCAGCACAAAACCGGAAAAAGACGAGGGCAAAAAGTGGTTTTGGCCCTTCGAAAAAAAAGCCGCCAAGGAAACACCGGGCGCCAGCCAAGCCCCAAACGAATCCAAAACGGGCCCCAAGGACCCGCCAGCCAGCCCCTATCCTTTAATCCGCATTCCCATGGCATTTCAGACCAACCAGGGCCCTATCCCCACAGGCATTTACCTTCTACAGCCCAGCCCCTGCCAACCGGCAAGCGACCCCAGCAAACCCTCCCACAAGTGCTTTAGCTTAACCCAGCGCAATAAACGCCTACTGGTCTTTGAGGCCCATCCAGTCAGCCTGCCCGATATCAATCTGGCAAAAGAAGGCACCCCCAGCCCCTTATCCAAAGCCGATCCCCAAAAACCGGACCCACTCATTGCCAACATCAAACTCTCTCCCGATCAAAAAACACTCTCCCTGCAAGTTCAACAGGGACAAAACACCCTGGAGAGCGATCCTTTTCCGGTTTTTGTGGATCAACGCACCATTTTGACTTATTGATTGATGGATCAGCGCCTGCAATTTGTTAAGTGGAGGCTGCCCTGAAAACACGTTTGCAAAACTGCGTGCAGCTCAAACAAAGGCGAACCGGTCTCAAACATTGCGAACCCTTCACCTTAATAGCAGGGCAGGGTACTTTAAGATACAATAGTCGTCCATAGAGCGCTAAATTTCCGCAGGTACTCTCAGCGATTCTAGACCGTTACGTGTGTTTAATTAAGGAATCTGGAATGATGAACCTCGAACTCCCCGTGCCGACTGGACGGCCCTCTCGCTCCGTGGCAGATATTTTAAAAGAGGCCAAAGAGAAAAAAGTTAAACTGATCCGGCTGCAATTCGTGGACATCCACGGCATGCCCAAAAGCATGGGTATCCATGTGGATCAGCTGGAAAAGGCCCTGAACAATGAAATTATGCTGGATGGCTCCTCCATCGCCGGCTTTCGCACCATTGAAACTTCCGATATGTACTTTTACCCGGATCTCAGCACCTTCTCTGTGATGCCTCAAACCGAGGGCGATCGGGTGGTCGGTCGGGTGATTTGCGACATTTACAACCCGGACGGCACCCCGTTTGATGGTTGCCCCCGGAATAACCTGAAGCGGGTGCTGCAAGAAGCCCAAAAACTGGGCTACATCTACAACGTTGGCCCTGAACTGGAGTTTTTCCTGTTTAAGCGCAACGAGGATGGTACCCCCTCTACCGAAACCCATGATGCCGCCGGATACTACGACATCGGGCCGGATGATCTGGGTGAAATCGTTCGGGGCGAAATCGTGGACACCCTGGAGCGTCTGGGCTTTGAAATGGAGGCCGATCACCACGAAGTGGCCAGCGGTCAGCACGAAATTGACTTTAAATACTCCGATGCGCTGTCTCAGGCTGACAACGTCACCACCGTCAAAATTATTACCCGCCAAATTGCCGCCAAACATGGCCTGCATGCCTCCTTTATGCCCAAGCCGGTCTTTGGGGTCAATGGTTCCGGGATGCACTGCAACCAGTCGCTGGCCAAAGTGGCGGGCGGTAACGCTTTTTACGATGAAAAAGGCGACTATCAACTGTCAGAAACCTCCCTGCACTTTATTGGCGGCCTGCTAAAGAACATTCGGGGTATTACGGCCATTACCAACCCGCTGGTAAACAGCTACAAACGGTTGGTGCCAGGTTATGAAGCCCCGGTTTACGTGGCATGGTCCGCGGCCAACCGTAGCGCCCTGTTGCGCGTACCGGCCAAACGGGGCAACGCCACCCGCGTGGAACTGCGTTCTCCCGATCCGGCGGCCAACCCCTACATCGCTTTTGCCGCCATGTTGCTGGCGGGCCTGGATGGGGTAAAGAACAAGATTGAGCCCCCCAGCCCAGTGACCGCCAACATCTACAAGCTATCCGCCGATGAGCGCCGGGAGCAAAAAATCCCAGCCTTGCCGGGTAGCCTGTATGAAGCCCTGGAAGAGATGAAAAACAGCAGCGTGGCCAAAGAAGCCTTGGGCGAGCATATCTTCCACGAGTACATTAAAGCCAAAACCATTGAGTGGGACGCTTATCGCACCGATGTGACCCCCTGGGAAATCAACCGGTACATGGCCCGCTACTAAACTGACTGGCAGGCTTTTCAAGCAAAGCGGGAGTGCCCTGACCGGCGCTCCCGTTTTTTGTGGCTTTTAATCAGGGTGGTCAATAATCAAGGCAAGTTTGCCCTGATCGATCATAAGTCTCGCAAGGATTGAAGCAATACGGCAGTTTGAGAACCCTTCACCGTCACATCATGCAGCACGTGGGGGTTGATTTCCAGAATATCGCCGGGTTCCACATCAATCACGCCATAGCCCGGAAAGGCAAACTGTAACTGGCCTTGCACCACGACCAGCACTCTGGTCTGATGAAATTTCATTTCCAGAGAGCGGCTGTGGCCTGCCAATTCACTTTGAGAAGGCTGCAACCCCTCTCGATGCATCATGCGGGTCAAAAACTCAAGACTAGGGGAATCGGGAGACTCCCAACGCATAATTTCAAACGGCTTTGAGTTCATCGTCACTTACTGATCGAACGCTTACCAAGTACATAATTATTATATACTAAATTTATTTGGAAGACATCTTGGCCGGTTTGGTACCAATGATGGGCGAGAGCGCGTCGATGTGCGGTCGAACGATCAGGCCACCACCAAAGCGCCAGCGGTTAAACTGTCCGCCCGCGTCCAGATAATCCACATCGCCGTAAGCGGCCAGCCAGTCCGTAAAGTTCAAAATCACGTTGGCATCAAAGGCCGTGCTGAGAGAGGTACCGTTGCCCTCTTCCCGAATGCCATGGCCCAGACGGACGGTTTGCGCCCCGATGCTGCCACCGAATTTGTATTCCAGAAACTTGTTGAACAAACTACCCCGAAAATCCAGACGGCCTGCGTTCATAATAAACAGCTTGGGACTGTAATAACCGCCAAACACATAGTTTGAATTCGCCAGGGTCACCGGCCTCAGGTTGACCACCGGATCTGTGACGCCAGCGGCGGTTGTGTCAAAGAAGCCGTTGGTAGCATTTTTGCTGTAGCCAAAATAGAGGAACTCATAGCCCACGCGCACCTGATGCTTGGCCGCGTAATGCCAGGTATAGCCCAGCGAGGTGAAGGCCTGATTCTTGTAGTTGGTGGGGACTTTGGAACCATTCACCCAAGCCCAGGCATAGCCCAGATTCCAGTCCACATTTTGACTGAAAGGGTTGGTATTGAGTTCAGCGTAAATACTGTTTTCACGGGCCTGACCGATCAGATCACCCCGGAAGGCGCCCAGACCGGGTCTTAAACCAGTCAGGGTCAACAGGGAGGTGTACTGCGGCAAACGGCTCATGCCCACCTTGGCCCGGATGCTATCGGTAAAATCGTATTGGGCCTGGGCCTGAAAAGTCACGTTGGTGCTGTCACTCTGGCTAAAGCGGGTAAAGGCCACATCCCCATCCAAAGTGAAGCGATCCCAGTATTTAATGGTGCTGCCAAAGCCATACTCAAACCCGGCGGTACTATCCGGCGCAACCCCATTGGGTAGATAGAAGCGACCGGGCCGAAAGGCGGCCCGAACCCGAATTTGCGGGGTCAGGGACAGGCTTAACTGGCTGGGAAATCCCCAACTGGAAAGCCGGTTGGTGGTAGCGTTCCCACCCTGACGGGAGTATAAAAACCCGGAGCGGATCATGGGCCGCAAATCGTTGGCCAACCCGCGCTCCAGGTCATCCAGATCATCATTCCTGAAGCGACCCAATCCCGATAAGAGGGGGTTAGTGTCATAATCCAGCGCCGTGTAGGCACCATAAGCTCTGGTCATGCCACTGCGGCCAACCGCGTTGCCCGCAGTCTGACTGGCCGTGCCTTCCGAATTATCGGACCGATTGCCCACACCGGAAAAATCCGCCACATACGTGCCACTCATACCCGACTCATCGGGGGCCTGTAGACTCATCTGATCGGGAACGGCGTCCTGCGTACTCCGAATATTCTGGTTGAGCGTGTTCAACTGCCGACGGGCACTTTGCTGAAGCAATTTGAGGGTTTCCACCGCATCGCTAAAGGCGTCAATTTCCGAGCGCAAGGATTGCACCTCATCGGCGCTGGCATCGGCGATCAATACCCGCGACGCTTCTTGCTGGCCAATGGGCAAGCCAACCGGTCGAGACGGCGGTTTGGGCAGGCCCGCATTCCCATGCGGCAAACTGCCCTCCACGGAAGCGCACTGATCCACAACCCCTACCGGCTCAATCAGGAAGTCCGGCTTCAAATTGCGTTGAAAGGAATCACGCTCGATAGACGTATTGCCTACCAGCACGTAAGACGCCCCCGCGTCCAGAAGCGGCATAAAACCGGATTCCGGCGCTTTTACCGCATCCGAACCGGCCTGATTTTGATCCATCAGGGGCTTGATTTGCTGAATGATTTTCATGGCCTGATCGTAGCGGCCCATCATTTTTTCAGTCTGGGCCAGACCAATGGCCACATCCACGTCATCAGGATACTGCTGGCGCAAATCCTGAAAGAATTTTTTGGCTTCCAACTTGCGACCGCTCCACAAGATGACATATCCCTTGCCCACCAGAGCTTCCCGATGCTCCGGATTCCGGCTGAGAACCGATTCAAAGGCGTCCATGGCCTCACCCAGCTTATGCTCATAGGAGAGCAACTTGCCGTAAGCCGCCAGAATGTCCAAATCGGTCGTGTCTTCTTCGGTCATTTTTTTCAGTAAACGCAGGTTCTCGGCCCGATGCCGCTCACTGGAGAGCAGCAAACCCAGCCACTCCCGCTTGATGGTGCCATCGTCCGGGTAACGCTTGACCAGCTTGCTGTAGGTTTCTACCGATTCGGTGTAATAGTTCTTGTCATTGCGGTAAGCCCGGGCCACCGCCATCCAGATGGCCTTGTTCTGCGGGTACAGGTTCACAATTTCCTGATACACAGGGATCATGGCCGTGGTGGGTTTGTGCCACTTCAGCACTTCCTCAATCCGGCTTTCCCACGCTTCCGTGTTAGCAATATCGGTTTTGCCCAATTCCACGTACAAGCGCAAGGCTTCCGCCCGACGATCCGGTTGCCAGGACAAGAACTCGGCATAGGCGCTCTTGGTCGCCACGTCATCCGGGTTCTGGGCTATCAGGTTTTTAAACAAGTCTTCCACCACAGCGGGCTGGGATTTGTCCGTCTTGATGAAATCCAGAAATTCCTTTTGCACGCTGGCGCTGTTTTGCAAGGCCGGATGGCTTAATGCCTGCTGATAGCGCTTCAACGCCTCATCAAAGCGATTTTGCTCCGCGTATAGCCTGCCAATGCGTAAAGCGACTTCCGGGTCGTCTGGCGATTCGGCAGCGGCTTCGGTGTACAGTTTTTCCACCAGCTCAGGGGCAGGCATGGCGTCGGGGGACAAGTTCAGCGTGCGGAGGTACTCGGCGTACTCCAGTTTTTCACCGGCATTCAGGAGTCCCGCTTCATACAGGCGATGAAACCGATCAATGGCCTCCGGCACCCGAAACAGGCGGGTTAAGGCCCGGGCCTGACGCAACTGGGTGTCCTTGGTCCGCTGAACGGCAGCCGGTAAGGTTTGATCCCACTGAAAGGATTCGGCATACAGGCCCAAATCAAAGGCCAGGGACGATAAAGACTGAATGGTGTCCGCGTCGTTGGCCAAAGGGGTTTTGGCAATATCCCGGGTAATGGCCTCATACAGAGCTTGGGCCTTTTGTTTTTGACCACTGCCCAGCAAGGCCCGGGCCTGCTGAATGCTCAGGCTCGCGTTTTGCCGCCCGCCTTCACTCTGTAGCAGCGTGCTATAAATTTTCAGGGCTTCTTCGGCATGGCCGGTCAAAGACAGCATTTGCGCGTAATCGGCCATAAATTTTTTGTCATCACGATAAATCGTGGCAATGGGCGCCGCATAACGCAGGGCATCCATGGCGTTGCCCTGCCAGAACAAAGCCTGCGCCAGTTTTTTAGAAATACCGGCCTCTCGGGGGTTCAATTGCGAGGCCCGTTGCAGCAAGGTTACCGCCTCGGCCCGCATGGCCGGGTCCCAACTCCACATTTCACCCAGATTGGACAAGGCTTCCACCTGCTTGGGATTCAACTGTAGCACTTGCTGATAGGCGGCTTTGGCCTTGGTGAAATCGGCGGGTGTACCCTGCTTTTGGTAAGCACGGGCCAGCCATAAAAAGGCTTCTTCGCTTTGTGGATTTTGGCGGGTGGCTTGCTCAAACAACGGAATGGCCTTGGCCACAAAACCCCGGTTGTAGTTGGAAATCCCCTGCTTTAAAACGGAACTACCGCCGCCCGATGCTTTGGTGGCTGGCCGATTGGGCGTTTTGGCCAAGGCCAGCAACTGACCCTCCTGAGGGCTCTCATACAGCCGCTGATACCGGTGTGAATCTTCCAGAGCCAGGCCCTGAAACTCAATGGCTTCTTGCGAGGCGTCCTCCGGCAACGGATTTGAATCAGCCTGAGGATAACGCCACTGCATCGCCCCGGTACCGGTAATGGTCGCCGGTGTGATGGCCTGAGCGCTAACGCCAAGACCAATACTCAGAGCCAAGGTTATTCCAACCAATTCTTTTTTCATCTTACTCGTCTGTCCCGTTATTCCAGGGGAGGCTGTCCCCAGTTCGCTATGCGCTTTACCCGGTGTACTCACATCTAAGCGGTCAGGTCACTGAACACAAAAAGTAATGACACTCGAAACTACTGATCTGACTTACGTTACTGACTTACGCTTTTATACTTATCTCATCATTATACTTGTTTTTATTATTATTTAGCATTCCATCCACGGAAAGGCTGCTTTATTCCGCCATCAGGGTTTTAAAAGCCTTGCTTTCCGGCGGCTCGTGCAGGCGGGCGCTCAACAGATCCAGCGTTTTCATATCCAGTCCGTCAAAGTAAACCAGGGCCACATGGTTGCCATAGTAAACCGACACGTCAATGACTTCTCCCGGGTATTTTTCGGCCTGCTGACCATCCCAGGAGAGCTGAATCCAGACTTTTTGACGAATCTGCAAATCGGTGCGCGCTTTTAAATGCACAATCACGCCCAGCTCGCTGACCTCTTGGGTCATACCGGCCACCGGTGCGGAGCCATCCACCGGAATGAGGGTACAGTTCATAAACTTGCTGACCGAAGGCGCCACCCGAATCAAGCGCTCTTTGGGGCGATAAATTTGTCGGGCCAGATCCACCCGTTGCTCGTTGGTCAACTGGGAAAATTCCAGTCCCGCTTTCAACTGGCCACCGCCCACATCCTCAATCCGGCGGACCACGGCGGATAGCTCGCTGATATCTCCCGATTGCCACTGAATGCGGATACGGACAGGCTGTTCCACTTGCAGTTGCGGGCCTTTCTTTAAATAAACGGAAACACCCGATTCACTGATTTCATTGGAAAAACCCACCACAAACTGGTTGTTCACATTCAAAACACAGGACAGAGTGGCCTGAAAACGGGGCGCTCCCCGGCGCAAGGGGGCTTCCACCGCCGAACTCAGGCGGAATGGGGTCATCATTAATTGCCAGAAAGATTTGGAGGTGTGGGTGTACACGTAATCCTCGGCCCAAATCTCGGCGAAGCCAAACATGTGGCGCACCAGTTTTTGATGCTGCTCCTCGGTGCGGTTGACCACCTGAAAGCCAACGTAATGACGGTTGTTTTCATCCACAATGCTGCGCACCACCTGCACGGACAAAATGGTGGTCTCGTTGATATCCCAATCCATAATTTTGAGCAGCACGGTTCCAGAAAGGGGCACCGGCTCATCAAAGACCACCGCCACGCCACTTTCACTGATGTTGGTGGTATACCCCACGGCGATGGAGTTATCCAGCAATTTCAGCTCACACCGAATGCGGCGAAAAATACGCGGGGTGATGCGAAACTGGGGACGCTCCTGAGCCACGTAAATAGCGCCCAGCAACAGCACCAGATTATACAGGGCCCAAACCAGGTTGGTGTAAATCCCCCCGGCATACTCCGGTGTCTGGATGCCCCGAATGATGGCCATACCAATGCCCACCACGGTCAGGGCGGCAATCATGACCTGCGGGAATACAATACGCCAGTTGAAATTCAGTTTTTCGGTCAGCCCCCCCTTGGGTGTCACCCGAAACTTGGCCCGGGTAGGCGAGAGAAAGGTGAGGAAGGTGGTCAGGCTGAGGTAAATACAAAAACAGGTTTCATACACCTCCGACCAAAAACTGTGCCGCACCCCCCGGGAAACGATGGTATACCCCAGGGTGGTGGCCAAAAAGCTGGGCACATAGTAAATCAGGACTTCCACAAAACCGGAGTTGACGGTTTTGTAGCCAAACAGCAGAAAGAAGAGCGGCGCCACCATAAAGATGAGACGGGGCAGCCCGTGGAAAAAGTACCAAATGCCCGTAAAGTAACACAGTCGCTGGGCCAGACTGAGGCCCCGGGCGAACAGCGGGTTCTCCAGACAGTAGATCTGGGTCATGCCCCGGGCCCACCGCAACCGCTGCTTAATGACATCGGCAAAGCTATCCTGGGCCATGCCCGCGGCCAAATCCCGGTTGTAGTACAGGGACTTCCAACCCTGCCCATGAATGCGCATACCGGTATGCACATCTTCGGTAATGGTTTCTACAGCGAACCCGCCCACGCTTTGCAGGGCGGCCCGACGGAACAAGGCCCCGCTTCCGGCGAAAAAGGCAGCGCCCCAGTAATCGTTGCCCGGCTGAATGACGTGGAAAAACAAATCCTGCTCGTTGTTAATTTCCTTAGCCGCCAGTAGATTGCGCTGGAACGGGTCATCGGTGAAAAAGTGCTGGGGCGTTTGTACAAAGCCCATCCGCTCATCCAGAAAGAATCCCACCGTCTCATTCAAAAAGTTTTTACAGGGCACGTGATCCGCGTCAAACACCAGTACCAGCTCCCCGGCACTGTAGCGCATGGCGTTGTTTAAATTACCGGCCTTGGCATGAGTATTTTCTGCCCGGCTGATGTAGGTGACTTTCAGCTTCTCGGCCAGCTCTTTCATTTCCGGTCGGTTGCCGTCATCGCACAAATAAACTGTCTTCTTGGGATAATCAATGGCCTGACACCCCACCAGAGAACGATACAAAACGCTGACCGGTTCCCCGTAGGTACACACCATAATATCCACGCTGGGTAATTGCTCCGGGGTAAACCGGCTGATGCTGATGGCCTGATGATCGGTTTGTCCCCACACCTGAAAATAACCGATGACCATGGCAAAAAAGGCGGTCAACTCCGCCCCGTAGATCAGGACGGAAATAAAAACGGAAAGCGGAGAGCTGAAATCCAGTGTTTCAATGCCCCGCCACAACAGATGGCGAACACTGGTAAGAACCGTCAGCAACATAATCCAGCGCCGTGCCGCCGGGAAAAAGATAGAGGAGACCACAATGCCCACCACCAGCAAGCAAGACCAAAGCACTTGCAGCATCAAGGGCAGGAAAAGGGATTTTTCCGGGAACAGCGGGCGAGACAGAACACCGGAGTAGGTGGAGGCGTAATCGGCAATGGAAGCGCCAGAAGAAAAGGCCGCTGAGGCTGAATCCTGGGTAGGAATTTGCCAGAACACAAAGAGTACGGCACAAACGCCTACCGCCAAGACAATCAGAGCCAACAATTTTTTAAAAGCGCCATTCATCAAGACAGGTTTCCTACAACTTCTTCCACCACTCACTAACTCGGTACAATCCGGCCAGCCTAGAGTTATCATCCCTGTGTCGCCAGAATGAGACACCCTCCAAACGGAGGAGATGTAAAGCCGGTCTTTTTTAAAAAAAGAGGGTGGGCAGCCTGCCTTAAAAATTACACCCAGTGCCGGACATTGGCCGTCACCCAGATGATGTAGGGTGTCCGCCCCAGCAAGACATTCCAGGACAACCAGAGAGCCACCAGGCCAAAAATACCCAGAAAGGCCAGTGGCAACATTGTCAGCCCACTGCCTAAACCAATCACCAAAACGGTTAACCCGCACAACCTGAATACAGACAATAGCAATTGCAAGCCCGAGAAAATCAGAAAATAGGCCAACAGCACAAAAGCGTTCAAAATCAGGCCGGTTAAAATGTGAAAGCGGATAAAGTAGGGGGCCTCTCGTCCGGAACGCCCCACCAGCAGCCAATAAGCACCAGCCATGAGCAAAACCAGGAACATCTTCCATTGAAAGGCCAGTAAAAAGACAACCAGCAGGATGATGAGCAGCAGGCGATTTTGCTGCAAGTAAGACTGATACCGCCCCCCCTGCCGCACAAAAAACTGATACAACACCCCCAGCAGGATGATGAGCATGAAGCCGTTACCGGAAAATCCCATTTCCAGGGTGATCATGTACCCCACAAAAAACAGGAAAAGCACGGCAAACAGCTTAAGGCTCCAATCGCTGGACTTACCGCCGGGAAATTTTAGAACATTGGATGATCTCATACTGATCAGCCTACCTGAAAGCCCCTGATACAAACAAGCTGTTAAACATCAAATCCATCAGACATCCGAGATTGAGCCCCATAAACAACACCTTGGCAGCATGCCCCGCATCGCCCACTTAAGGAAGATTTTTATTGATGGATGTTTTGGCGTTATTCATAAAATTTGGCAGATCGGACTTCACGGCGGTCAGCAATAAGCTGCGGGGCACTAACGGGCCGGGATCCAGTTTCAATGTGTAGCTCAAAATGGTTTTGGTGCCATTGTCTGCCGGGATGAGCCGCCAGGCCCCCTGAATGTCCTTAAAACTGCCGCTGACCCGATGAAAATTAATCAGATACGGCGGCGATAACTCTTGCAGCAAAATGTAGTTAAAGGCCGGAAACAAACTGGTCATGATGACACTAAAAGAGACGTTCTGTTTGTTGGCGGATCGAGACAGCACTTTAACCTGTTTTACCTTCCGCTCAGACTCCAGAAGGGTTTCAGGATCACTGACCACCGTCCAGACTTTTTCCGGCGGTTTGGGAATCAGTATTCTCGCCTCCACCGAAGGCACCGTGTTGGGAGCCGTATATTGCTTGACCACCACCTTGCCCTGTTTCAGGGTTTGCCATTCCACGGAATCCGCAAAGACCGGCGTACTGAAAAGAGCAAGCCAAAAAGCAGTCAGGCTCAGACCCGCAAACAGGCAAGCAACAAACTGTGGCCGGAGAGATTGCCAGGACAGCGACCTCAAAAATGGAATCAACACTGTGACAATCCTCCAAAAGTTTCAGGAAAAGCGCTTTCCGTAATAATATATTATATAACAAGCCCCAAGGCTGACCTTTCAGGACGCTATAACGTATGAGGCCCAGGGTTCCCCATCTATGGACTACCAGAAGCGCTTAGAGTTTCATCCCTTATGTTATCCCCAAGTCAGTGCATTCGCTTATCCATGAGCAAATTAAAACCACCCACAGCCATAAACCAGAAAACAGACACAGCCAACAGGCGGAGCCTGTATTCCTTTGCCTTTGCCGGGCTGGGGGTTATCACGGTGCTGTTGGCCTATATCTGGTTCACCCGGCAAGCCGACTGGCTACCGGAACCCATGCGCGAGGTGTTACTGCCACTAAGCGGGGAACAGAAGATTTTTGTGGCCACCGTGGATGTGGATCGGGAAACCGCCCGCTCTCTGTACCGGGACGCCCTAAAAAACCTGCAGGAAAGCAATTATGAAGCGGCGCTCTCTCAATTCAAGCGAATAGAACCAGTTTATCCAGGACTTCAGGACTTTTTATGGCTACATGAGGCGGAAGCCTACGCAGGACAAGGCAACGAATGGGCCGTGCAAAAAAAGCTGAACAGCCTGCTGAAAAGCCATGCCCACAGTCCCCTGATGGCGACGGCCATCTATCGCATTGGGCAATCCCAGTTTCGGGGGAGCGAATGGGACGCAGCCGAAAAGACGTTTAAGAGCGTCCGAACGGATTACCCCAACACCGACTACGCCATTGGCAGCCTGTATTATCTGGGCGCGTTGAAAAACAAATCGGAGACAACCAGGACAGAGGCCGCCGAGCTGCTGAAGAGCTACCTAAAGAAATGCCCGGACTGCAAATTCAGTGGAGAGGCGGCTGATTTGCTGGAGAAAATACTGCCCAAGCCCACCCCAGAGGAGCATACGCTGATCGGCATAGCCGCTGCCAACCGATCCGAGGAACTTAAAAAAGCGCTAACCCACCTCACGCAGGGAGAGCGGCAAAGTACCTGGCTGGCACTTGGAAAAACCCAGTTGCAAGCCGGACAAACCCAGGCGGGGATGCAAACCCTGATTGATGGCCTGTCATTCGCCAAGACCACCGATGAAACCCGGGCGGCCATCGACGCCCTACTGGCCCACACAAGTGGTGCCAGCCAGCAAATGGCCTTGCTCAAAACCATTCAGTCCAAATTACCCAGCGTCGGGGGCGATTACGTCCTGTGGAAGCTGGCCCAACTGGATGAAGCCCAAGCGCCTGCGCTGTACCGGCAAATTGTCAGCCAGTACTCGCAGGGGGATTACGCCCCGGAAAGCGGCTGGCAACTGCTGTGGCCCTTGTTATCCTCCGGGCAACAGGCCCGGTTCATTGAGGAGGGGCAAAAGTATCTGGCCCAGTACCCCTACAGTAAAGCCGCCCCCAAAGTGCTTTTCTGGGTGGGCAAGTTGCTGGAAAAAAGCCAGCCCAATGAGGCCACCCGGGCCTATCAACGCCTGACCGAGCTATATCCGGCCAACTATTACGCCTTCCGGGCCTCAGGACGCCTGCGGGTTCTCACCCAGAACCGCCCCGATCCGGGCTGGCCCACCCTGAGCAATCGAAGCGACTACCCCCCCACCAATACCGATTTAAACAGTCTGGACATCCTGCCCAAGCCCGATGCCTTTGGAGCCGGACAAACCGGCTGGTACCTTCGCAACGCCGCCAAGGAACTGCAACGCATTGGGGCCACCGAAGACCTGAAACTGCTGGCCACCGAAACCATGGGCACCGTGCCAGCCAGCATCGAGAGCTGGGCAGCCCAGGTCTCCGGCGACCGGGCCAAGGGGCTTCGGGCCATTCGGGATGGCCTGGATCAGCAGGTCAAGGACTCCTTCATCAATAGTGGACGCACCGCCATTCAACCCGCAGGCACCCGGGATGAACTGAAGCTGCTTTACCCGGTCTATTTTGCTGAATTCATCCGACAAGCGGGCAGTAAAAACCGGCTGGACCCTTTCCTGATTCAATCGCTGATGCGGGAAGAGAGCTACTTCAACGAATTTGCCATTAGCACCTCCAACGCCCGGGGCCTGATGCAGCTATTGCCCTCCACGGCCAGAGAAGTGGCTGGCTGGGAAGGCTTAGGGGGCTTTCAAACCCCTGATTTATTTACCCCGGCCATCAACATTCAGTTAGGCTCACGCTATTTAGCACACCTGCACGAGCTGTTTAGCGGAAACTCCATGCCCGCCGTGGGCGCCTACAATGGCGGCCCCAACGCCATGAAACGCTGGGTACAGGCTAGTAACGGCTTTAACAGCGATCCGGATATGTTCGTGGAAAAAATCCCCTACGATCAAAGCCGGGATTACATCAAAAAAGTATTTACCAGCTACTGGAACTACAGCCGCCTTTACAGCCAGCCCGCCATTTAGAAACCCACCCCATCCAGCTCAGCCATAACCTCAACTTTGCAAAGCATGCCTGTATCGTGTAAGATGGGCGGCAATGTTGGTGTGGATGGATGATTATGAAACATTACGGTTCTTTCGTTCTAATGCTACACAGCCACCTGCCGTTTTATCGGAAAGCCGGGATGTGGCCTTTTGGGGAAGAAAACCTTTATGACTGCATGTTGGAAACTTATATTCCCCTGCTCAACGCGCTGAACGAACTACGGGAAGAGGGCATTAAAGCCGGAATTACCGTGGGCTTAACCCCCATTCTCACCGAACAGTTGGCCGACGAGCATCTGCAAGAAGGCTTCATCAAGTTTGTCAAAGGCCGCATTGCGGTGATTGATGAAGATGTGGAGCGCTATCCCGATCCCAAGGTGCCCCATTCCGAGCATCTCAGCTTTTTGGCAGGCTACTACCAACAGTATTATTCCAAAATTCTGGAAGACTTTACCGTCAAGTACCAGAAAAATCTGGTCAACGCGTTTAAAGAACTGCAAGACGCGGACTGCATTGAAATCACCACCTCCGGGGCCACCCACGGCTTTTTACCCCTCCTGGGCACCGATGAGAGCATTCAGGCCCAAATCAAGGTGGGCGTGGAATCCTACAAACGCCACTTCGGCAGAGCGCCTAAAGGCATCTGGCTGCCCGAATGCGCCTACCGGCCTGCCCAAGAGCATGTCGATCCGGAAACCGGAAAGCCCACCTTGCGCCCGGCCATTGAAGCCTTCCTGTTCGAGCATGGCATCAAGCACTTCTTTACCGAATACCATGCCATTGAAGGCAGCGTCAGCAGCGAAATTCGCCGGGATTTTGGCGTGTACCGGGATATTCAGTACATTCCGCTGCCCAACCGTGGCCAAACTGGGTTGACCACGCACGAAGCCTACTGGCTGAAAGATTATCCCGTAGCGGTGATTGGCCGCAACAACCGGGCCAGCTTTCAGGTGTGGTCGGCGGCCCACGGCTACCCAGGCGACGGATTGTACCGGGAGTTCCACCGCAAGGATGCTAATTCCGGCATGAAATACTGGCGCTTAACCAGTAAAGACGCCGAATTAGGCGACAAAATGCTGTATGACCCCGTTTTGGCTCAAAACCAAACCAAAATGCACGCCGATCACTTTGTATCGCTGGTGTACGACATTTTGAAAGAGCAGTACCACAAAACCGGCGAGCCCAAGCTGGTTATGGTGTCCTTTGATACCGAATTGTATGGTCACTGGTGGTTTGAAGGCGTCACCTGGCTGAAGCACGTCATTAAAATGCTGCATGCCTGCGAAGGCGTGGATGTGGAAACCTCCAGCCAGTACCTGGAGCATTATCCGCCGCAACAAGCCATTGAATTGCCGGAAAGCACATGGGGTCAGGGTGGTCACTATTGGGTGTGGAACAACCAGCACACCGCCTGGATGTGGCCCACCATTCACCAGTGCGAAGTCCGCCTGCGCAAGCTGGTTCAGAAGCACGCCAATGAAACGGACGCACTCAAAATCGAAGTGCTTAATCAGGCCTTAAGAGAGCTTTTACTGCTGGAAAGCAGCGACTGGCCCTTCCTGGTAACCACATTCCAGGCCAAAGACTACGCCGTGGAGCGCTTTGAAAAGCACGTGGCCTTTTTCAACCAGCTGTGCGAGATGATTGAAAAGGATCAAATCAACGAAGAGCAACTGGCCGCCAGCAAGGAAGTGGATAACCCCTTCCCCGATCTGGATTTCCGTTGGTTTGAAACCACCAACCTGCCCGCTCCCACATCCTATCCTGCTGAATTACAGACGGTGTAGTCTCAGGAACATACCCGTTTCTGGCACACTGTTTCTCAACGGGGAACGACGCTTCAACCGGAGGGGAATTGGTAATGGGCAATTCAATCAACCTGATTTTAGGCGTTCATAACCACCAACCAGTGGACAACTGGGATCATGTGGTGGAAGAAGCCTTTCGCAAATGCTATCAACCTTTTCTGGACGTGTTGGAGGCTTATCCCAATGTGGGCATGAGCATTCACTACACCGGGTACTTGCTGGACTGGCTGTTTGATCGGCACCCCGGCCTCATCGATCAACTGCGATGCCTGATCCAGCGGGGACAGGTGGAAATGATCGGCGGAGCCTATTACGAACCGGTGCTGGCCATCATTCCAGACCGGGACAAACAGGGCCAAATCGAGAAACTGACCGACCGGGTCGAGGCCCTGACCGGGCAACGGCCTGACGGACTCTGGCTGGCAGAGCGAGTATGGGAACCGCACCTGGTTCAGCCCATTGCCCAAGCCGGTATTCGCTACCTGTTTCTGGATGATAGCCACTTCAAGGCGGCAGGGCTGGAAGAACAGGCCCTTTACGGGCGTTACACCAGCGAAGAGCAGGGCAAGACCGTGGATATTTTCCCGGTGGACAAAACCCTGCGCTACCAGATTCCTTACGCCTCCCCCCAAGCCATCATTGATTATCTGGGCAGCGTGGCCAGTGCAGATGGGCAAAAGGCGGCCATTTACTTTGATGACGGCGAAAAATTCGGGGTCTGGCCCGGCTCTCATCGGCTGGTTTTTAAGGAAAAATGGCTGGATCGATTTTTTAAGGCGCTCAGCGCCAATCAGGACTGGATCAAACCCATTACCCCTTCGCAGTATGTAGCCCAAACCCCACCCTTGGGGCGCGTTTACCTGCCTACGGCCAGCTACAGTGAAATGATGGAGTGGGCCTTGCCCGCCAAACAGTGGAACGCTTACCAGCAGGCATTGAAGTCCGCTCCTCCGGAGCAACAGCGCTTTTTTCAGGCCGGATTCTGGCGGAATTTTCTGGTGAAATACCCGGAGGCCAATAATATCCACAAAAAAATGCTATATGTCAGCGAAAAAATCCATCGTCTAGCGCAGGAAAAGGGCATTCACCATCAGGAAGCGCTGGATGAGCTTTGGAAAGGGCAATCCAACGATATTTTCTGGCACGGGGTTTTTGGGGGCCTGTACCTCACCAACCTGCGCACGGCCAACTATCAGCATTTAATCAAGGCGGAAAACATTGTAGACACCGCTCAACACGGCCCCCGCTTTACCCACATCGAAACACGAGACCTGAATTGCGACGGCCAACCGGAAATTTTGATAGAAAGCACCGCCCAAAATCTGTATTTACACCCGCACGAAGGGGGCAGCCTGTTTGAACTGGACTATCGGCTCAAGAACTTTAACCTGTTGGACACCTTGGCCAGGCGCTATGAACCCTACCACGACCAACTGAAGGAGAACGCCAGCGGCTCCGGGAGCCGGTTGGAGCAACATCTCCATTACGATTGGCACCGTCGGGTCAGCTTGCTGGATCACTTCTGGGGGGAAGGCACGACCCTGGATTCGGTGGCGCAATCCACTTACCCGGAGCAGGGGGATTTTGTCACGGGCCGCTACCAAAGCCATATTGACGGACACACCGTCACCCTCAGCCGGGAAGGTACGGTCTGGATTCACGATCAACCCACCGCCATCCGGGTGGAGAAACAATTGATCGTATCGGACCCCACTCAGGCCCAGACGGTCATTCGCTACACCCTGACCAATCAATCGCCACAGCAGGCAGCCCTGTGGTTTGCCGTGGAGTTTAACGTGAACCTGCTGGCTGGCGATGCCCCCGATCGCTACTACTACCTGCCGCAATCCTCTCCCAAGCCCGCTCAAGGCATCACCCAGGCCAGCAAAGTAGCCGTTCTGGAAACGGTTGACCACAAAACAAAACTGCGCAGCAAGAAACTGATTGCCAAGGAAGCCCTCAAGGAAGTGTACGGCATCGGCCTGCGGGATGAATGGCTGGATGTCGATTACCATTTAATCTGGAACCGGCTGGGTAGCGTGTGGCGCTTCCCCATCGAAACCGTGTCCCAGTCGGAAACGGGTTTTGAAAAGGTCTATCAGTCCAGCGCCATTTTCCCCAACTGGAAATTCAGCCTGCAGCCCGGCGAAAACTGGCAAATAGAAATCACCCAAGGCATTACCAGTCATCATTAGCAGCATCCCCAGGAGCGTTTATCCCCATGCAACATCAAATCATCGGAGACGACATTCAGGCAGTGGCCCTCTCACTGGCCCCGGGCGAAACAGTACGGGCCGAAGCGGGCGCCATGCTGTACATGAGCGACAGCATTGAGATGAACACCCAAGTTGGCACCAACAAGGAGGGCGGCATGGTGGGCGCCCTGATGTCGGGCCTGAAACGGGCGGTTTCCGGGGACAGTTTTTTCATCACCACCTTCACCGCACAGGGACAGGCCGGGCAAGTGGCCTTTGCCGCGCCTTATCCAGGTAAAATCATGCCAATCCATTTGGCGGAAACTGGCACCCTGCTCTGCCAGCGGGATTCCTACCTTTGCTCGGACACGGAAGTGGATGTGAGCATTGCCTTTACCCGCAAGCTGGGCGCTGGCTTTTTTGGGGGCGAAGGCTTTATTTTGCAGAAGCTAAGCGGACGAGGGCAGGCCTATATTCACTCGGGGGGCGGAATCATTCCGTTTGAGCTAGCCGCCGGGCAAAGCCTGCGGGTGGATACCGGGTGTCTGGTGGCCATGAC